>NZ_JBQQBX010000068.1:0-16242 GCF_052245475.1 Streptomyces sp. 7N604
TTTTTTCCCCCCCGCGGAATGAGCCCCCACAACCGGCCGGGGTCAGTACCCCTTTCGGGTTTGGATGGTCGTGCTCGCCGGACGTGCTCAGGCATCCCTGCCCACACTGGGCGTGGCCGCGGACTCCAGCGGCTGCCGGTCGCCTGTCCGGCTGACGCCATCCCGGAGGACACGCCATGCCCATGCCGCCAGACGGCACCCACGGCACCCACGGCACCCCCGCCGCCCCGCTCGCCGGAGGCGCGGACGGCCCGCGGCAGTTGCGGCCCCTCCTCGAGACCGTCCTCCAAGCGCTCGAAGCCGGGGCCGCCGCCCGCGGCGGGCCCATGCCGGCAGGCGGCCCGCAGGCGGTCACCCATCGCGTACGGGTCGCCGCGGAACCCCTCATCCCCGAGGCCGGGGTCGGTTCCGAGGCCGCGCTGCGCGACCTCGTACAGGCTTTCGCCGAGGGCGCGGCCGACCCCGCGGAGCCGCTCTGCGCGGCCCATCTGCACTGCCCGCCGCTCGCCGTCGCCACGGCCGCCGATCTCGCGGCCAGCGCCCTCAACCCCTCCATGGACTCCTGGGACCAGGCCCCGGCCGCCTCCACGCTCGAAGACCTGGTCGGCCGGGGACTGGCCACCGAGGTCTTCCCGGCGGGCAGCGCCCCCGACGCGCTCGTGACCACCGGCGGCACCGAGTCCAACCAGCTCGCCCTGCTCCTCGCCCGCGAACTGAGCAAGGAAGAAGGCCCCGTCCAGGTCGTCTGCGGAGCCAACGCCCACCACAGCATCCGCCGCGCAGCCTGGCTCCTCGGCCTGCCCGAGCCCGTCATCCTGCCCACCCCGGCCGGCGTCCTCAGCCCCGCAGAACTCGACCACACCCTGAGCGGGATGCGCGGCCCGGTGCTCGCCATCGCCACCGCGGGCACCACCGACACGGGCGAGATCGACCCGCTTCCGCAGCTCGCCGACGTCTGCGCGGCCCGCTCCGCCCGGTTCCACATCGACGCGGCCTACGGCGCCCCGCTCCTGTTCAGCACCACCCTGCACAACCGGCTCGACGGCCTCGCCCGCGCCGACTCCGTCACCGTCGACCTGCACAAGCTGGGCTGGCAGCCGGTCGCCGCCGGCCTCCTCGCCGTCCCCGACACCGCGGCTCTGGCCCCGCTCGGCCACCGCGCCGACTCCCTCAACCCCGAGGACGACACGCGGGCGGGGATCCCCGACCTCCTCGGCCGCTCACTGCGTACGACCCGCCGCGCCGACGTCCTCAAGATCGCCGTTACGCTCCGCGCGCTCGGCCGTACGGGACTCGCCGCCCTCGTCGAGCACACCTGCGCCGCCGCCCAGCGCTTCGCCGACCTCGTAGAGGCCCACCCGGACTTCGACCTGTACGAGCGGCCGACGCTGAGCACCGTCCTCTTCCGGCCGTCCGGCGCCGACGACGACCGCGTCGCCTCGGTCCGCCGCAGCCTCATGGCCGAGGGCCGCGCCCTCCTCGGCCGGGCCCACGCCACCGACCACCGCGACGGCACGACCAGGCTGTGGTTCAAGGCCACGGTCCTCAACCCGCACACCCGGCCCGCCGACCTGGAAGTCCTTCTCGGCATCGTGGAAGGGAGCGCCGCCAAATGATCCCACCGGCCCCGCGGACTCCGCCGGACGCGCACCCCGCTCCGGCCGAGCCGACCTCGTCCGCCGACCACCCCCTGGACCTGGTCGGCATCGGCATCGGCCCCTTCAACCTCTCCCTCGCCGCCCTCGCCGACGGGCTGCGCCACAAGGGAGGGCCCGGGCTGCGCACCGCCTTCTACGACCAGCGCCCCGCCTTCCACTGGCACCCCGGCCTGCTCATCGAGGGCACCACCGTCCAGGTCCCCTTCCTCGCCGACCTGGTGACCCTCGCCGACCCGGCCAGCCCCTGGTCCTTTCTCAACTACCTCCGCGCCCGCGACCGGCTGTTCCCCTTCTACTTCGCCGAGCGGTTCCACATCCAGCGTGCCGAGTACGACGCGTACTGCCGCTGGGTCAGCGAGCAGTTGCCGGGGCTGCACTTCGGGCACCAGGTCGACCTCGTGCGCTGGAACGCGGAACGGGACCTGTTCGAGGTCGACTTCACCCAGGTCGACCCGGTGGGCGAGGCCGAGGCCCTGGGCCGTACGTACGCCCGCAACCTCGTCATCGGCGTCGGCACGGCCCCGTACGTCCCCGAGCCGCTGCGCCCGCTCGCCGAGGCGCCCACCGTCCCCGTCGTCCACTCCTCGGAGTACCTCGCCAACCGCGAGCGGCTGCTGGCCGCCGGGCACCTCACCGTCATCGGGTCCGGCCAGTCCGGCGCCGAGGTGTTCCTCGACCTGCTGCGCGCCAGGCCCGCAGGGCGCGAGCGGCTCGCGTGGCTGAGCCGCACGCCCGCTTTCGCGCCCATGGAGCACAGCAAGCTGGGTCTGGAGCAGTTCACGCCCGACTACACCCGCTACTTCCACGGCCTGCCCGAGCGGGTGCGCGACGAGCTGCTCCCGGTGCAGTGGCAGCTCCACAAGGGCATCGACCACGACACCCTCGCCGCCATCCACGACGAGCTGTACCGGCGCACGGTGGACGGCGGCTGGCCGGACGCCGTCCTCACACCCGGCGTCCGGGTCCGTACGGCGGGACGGTTCGGAACCGGGTCCGGGAACGGGCGCGTCGAACTCCACCTGGAGCATGTGCAGCAGGGCACGCGCAGCCGGGCCACCACGGACGGCGTCGTGCTCGCGACGGGCTACCGCGAGCGCCGCCTCGACAGCCTCCTGGGCCCCCTGGACCCGTACCTGCGGCGGGACACCTCCCAGCGGCCGTGCGTCGACGAGCACTTCCGGCTCGTCATGGACCATTCGGTCAAGGGCGCGGTGTACGTCCAGAACGCGGAGCGGCACAGCCACGGGGTGGGCGCCCCCGACCTGGGTCTTGCGGCCTGGCGCAGCGCCGTCATCCTCAACTCCCTGGTGGGAGCGGGGGAGCCGGGCAAGGAGCCCTACCCGCTGCCCGCCCGCACCGCGTTCACGACCTTCGGTCCAACCGGTGGGGCGGCCGCGCGGCAGGGGCGGCCGGGGGAGGAGCCCGTCAGAACAGTGGAACTCCGTCACGCGTGATGCGCCGTCACGCGTGAGCTTCCGGCGGCCCGCCCGCTGGATGCCGCCGGGCCTGGCAGAGTGGCCGTATGACGACATCATCCCAGCCCACCCCGTATGGCACCCCCGAGCACCCGCGCGTCGCCGTCCGCGGCGAGGCCAGGCTGGAGGTCGACCCCGAGATCGCCAGGATCGGCATCACGGTCAACGCCCGTGGCACGGACCGGCGGGGCGCGCTCGAGGACCTGGCCCGGCGCAACTCCGCCGTTCTCGACCTCGTCAAGTCCTACGGCGAGGCGGTCGAGAAGCTGGAGACCGGCGCGTTCGTCATCACGCCGCAGCTGACGAACAAGGGGCGCGGCGAGCGCATCCGGGCGTACCACGGGCGGGTGCACGTGACGGCGACGCTCACCGACTTCACCGCGCTCGGTGAGCTCGCGACCCGGCTTGCCGACCTCGAACTCACCAGCGTGGGCGGCCCGTGGTGGGCGCTCCGCCCGGATTCGCCGGCCCATGGGGAGGCGCGCCGGCAGGCCGTACGGGAGGCGGTGCAGCGGGCGCGCGAGTACGCGGGCGCGCTCGGCGCGGAGTTGACGGCGCTGGTCGAACTGGCCGATGAGGGGGCCGAGAGCGCGGTACCGGTGGCGAGGCCGGCGGCGCCGGGCGGGATGATGCGGGGCTTCGCGGGAGGAGCGGAGAGCGGGGAGGCCCCGCCGCTGGACCTGGAGCCGCAGCGCCAGACGGTCCACGCCCATGTCAATGCGCGCTTCACGATGTCACCGCCCCGGCTCTGAGAGGGGCCGTGCCCGCCGTGCGGCGGACGACACCGAAGAAAGGCTGACCGTGGCCAAGCTGATCTACTCGGCAATCGCGTCGCTCGACTGCTATGTAGCGGACGAGTACGGCACATTCGACTGGGCTGTACCGGACGAAGAGGTGCACACCTTCATCAACGACCTCGAGCGGCCGATCGGCACTTATCTGTACGGACGCCGGATGTACGAGGTGATGCTCGGCTGGGAGACCGCGGACACCCGAGCCGACCAGCCACCGTTCATGCGGGACTTCGCGGGGATCTGGCAGGCAGCGGACAAGATCGTGTACTCCAGGACGCTGGAGACGGTTTCCACCGCCAGGACGCGGATCGAGCGGGACTTCGACCCTGAGGCGGTTCGGGAGATGAAAACGTCAGCGGAACGTGACCTCACCGTGGGCGGTCCGGAGCTTGCCGCTCAGGCATTCAAGGCCGACTTGATCGACGAGTGCCACCTGTTCGTCGCGCCGATCGTGGTGGGAGGCGGGAAACAGCTCTTCTCCGACCATGTCCGCGTGACATTGGAGCTGCTGGACGAACGCCGCTTCGGCAACGGGATGGTCCACCTCCGGTACCGCAGCTCCCGGAGACTCCTGGTCTGACACCCTCGCAATGGCGAGGGGTCGGCGGGGCGGAGGGGCGGACTTGCCCCTTAAGGGTGGGCCACCGGATGGGGGATCATCCTAGGGTTGGACAGAACGGACGGGTGCATTAGGTTAGGCTCGCCTAAGTAGGTGCGCCTGAGGGATCCTCGGCGCCAGGCTGCCCGTGACCCTGGGGGAATCCGTGTCTCATCCGCAGACCGCGTCCGCGCCGCCGCCCGCGCCGACGGTCGCGCCGACGGTCGTGTCACCGCCCGCGTCACCGGCCGCGCCGGTCGTCCGGCGGTTCGATGGGGGTGCCGTCGCCGCGGACCCCGTTCGCTGGGCGCGGGTCTACGAGGGCGTCTACGCACAGGCGTTGGGCCTCAGCGACCACAGCGACCCGCCCATATCGGACCGCCTGCTGCGCCATGCCGGACGCCCCGGCTTCGCCCTCGTGGCGGCGCTCGAGGGCGAGGAGGTGGCCGGGTTCGTCTACGGCTACACGCTGCCCGCCGACTCGCTGTGGTGGGACGGCCTGACGCCCGACCCCGGGCCCGAGTTCACCCGCGAGTACCCGGACCGCACGGTCGGGGTGTGCGAGCTGCTGGTCCGGCCGCGGTGGCGCCGCTCCCGCGTCGGGCACGAGCTCTTCGAAGCCTTCCTCGCCGGACGCCACGAGGAGCGCGCCGCGGCACTCGTCGCCGAGGACAACGGCGTCGTGCTCGCCACGTACGCCAAGTACGGGTTCGAGCCGGTCGGCCGCATCGAGCCGTACCCCGGCTGGCGGCCCCACGTGATGATCGTCCGCAGCCTCGCGCGCCGCAGCATCGCGCGCCCTTGCTCCGCAGATTCGCCGCGCCGCTGACCCGCGAGGCCCGGCCCCCCAACTCCCATTCCCCGCAACCATCCCGAGGCAGACCCTTGTCCGTCCAGTTCCCGCCCTCCGCAGCCCCGCGATCCGCCTACCCGGTGGACACGCGCCCCGAGCCGGTCCGCCGCCATCTGTCGACGCCGACACCCAGGCCGCGTACCTGCGCTGGTGCGTGGAGTGGAGCGTCCGCACGGCGCGGGACAACGGCGTGGACCTGCGACATGTCGACATCGGCGGCGGCATAGGCGTCAACTTCGAGGGGCGAGAAGCCCTTCGACGTCGCACGCTTCGGCGAGCTCGCCGCGCAGGCCGAGCCGCCGGGGGGAGTCAAGGTCGTCCTGGAGCCCGGCCGCTTCCTGGTCGCCGACTGCGGCTGGTACGCGGCGGAGGTCACCGACGTGAAGAGCTCGTACGGCGAGTGGTTCGCCGTCCTGCGCGGCGGCATCAACCACTTCCAGCTGCCCACCTCCTGGGACATCGTGCACAACATCGCCGTCCTTCCCGTCGACCGCTGGGCCGAGTCATGTCCGCGCCCCACCGCGGAGCACGCGCGCGTGACGGTCGTCGGCGAGCTGTGCACCCCCGAGGACACGCTGCTGCGCGACGTGCACGTGGACCGCGTGCGCGCAGGGGACCTCGTCGTCTTCCCGTACGCGGGCTCCTACGGCTGGGAGTTCGCCATGCATCGCTTCCTCGGCCACCCGGTCGCCGAACGCCACCTGATCTGATCCGGTACGGCCTGTCCGGCCCGTACGGTCTGCTGGGCGCCCGTACCGACCCCCTCGCGCGGCGGCGGCCCGCACCAACCCTCCTTCTTGCGGAGCCCGTCCCATGACCGTGCAGACCCCTGCCCGTGCGGACGACATCCTCGAGCGCCAGCGCGCCCGCGAGTTCTCCGCCCGCACCTACGCCCGTTCCTTCCCGATCGTCCCCGCCCGCGCCGAGGGCATGGTCGTCGAGGGCACCGACGGCCGCCGCTACCTCGACTGCCTCTCCGGCGCGGGCACTCTCGCCCTCGGCCCCATCGGCGAGGTGACGGCCTCTCAGGCTGCTCAAGCCCTGGGGCGGCCCGCATGACGGGCCCGACCCGCTTTTCGGCCGGCGCGCCGGGTGCGCCGGATGCGCCGGGCGCGCGCGACGAGGTTGCGGCCCTGGCGTCCGCCGCGGTCGTGGTGACGGAGGACGACTTCGGTGAACTCCCACCTGGGGACGGCGATGTGTCCGGACGTGGCGTGAATGGCCAGCTGCTGACCATGTAACCGCCGTCAGCGGTATGGCCCCCCTCGCGGCGTGGACGTTGGACGGGGGCGGGGACGCCGGCGAGTTGTCGGCCGTGCTGGGGGCCGACGCCGCCGCGCCGGCGACCGGGACGCTCGTGGAGCAGCACGGTCCGACTGCCACGCAGGGCGAGGCCGCCGTGGTCGACTCCCGTGGCGGGCAAGGCGAGTCCGCGCGGACTTCACTGCGAGGCGCGGACCGCGGCGGAGCCGGAACCGGCGCCGGCAGGCGCGTCGGCCGCACCGCCGCGCTGTCCGGCGGTATCGGGGGAGCGGAGGCGCTCGAGCCTCTGGTACGCGCCGTGCTGGACGCCCTCGCCGAGGGCGCGGAGCGGCGGGGCGGGCCGATTCCCGCCGGAACGCCGGAGGAGATCGCCGCGCTGGTCGCGCGAGAGTTCGCGGAAGGGGGCCGCCTGACGGCGGCCGCGCAGCCGGACGGCGCTGCCGACCGGCCCCTCGCCACGCCGGACGGCGAGGCGGAGGGGACCTTGTCCGCGGCGGATGGCAACCCCGTGGGATTGGTGTCCATGCCGGATGGCGACGCCCTACGGTCCGCGTCCGCGCCAGGCGGTGGCCCCGTACCGTCCGTGTCCGTACCGGATGGTGACCCCCTACGGTCCGTGTCCGCGCCGGATGGCGATGCCGGGCTGCGTCGGCTCAGCGCCCTGCTCGCCCACGGCAGTGCCGATCCGGCCGATCCCTCCTGCGCCGCGCATCTGCACTGCCCGCCCCTGGCCGTCGCCGTCGCCGCCGACCTCGCCGTGTCGGCGCTCAACCCCTCCCAGGACTCCTGGGACCAGGCGCCCGCCGCCACCGCCCTGGAAACCCTCCTGCTGCAGGAGATGGCCCAGCTCGTCGGATACGACCCGGCTGCCGCCACAGGTGTACTGACCTCCGGTGGAACCGAGTCCAACCTCATGGGCCTGATGCTGGCCAGGGACCGGGATCTCGCGCGCGTGACGGGGCGTCAGGTCGAGCTGAGCGGCGTACCCGGCGGCGGCACCGGTCCCCGCCCCCGTATCTTCGCCTCCGCCGCCGCGCACTTCTCCGTCCAGCGGGCCGCGGCCCTGCTCGGCCTCGGTGAGGACTCGGTCGTCCCGGTCCCCGTCGACCACGAGCTGCGCATGGACCCGCAGGCGCTCGCCGAGGCCCTCCGGGAGTGCACCGGCCGCGGCGAACTCCCCGTGGCCGTCGTCGCGACGGCGGGTACCACCGACACCGGGGCCGTGGACCCCCTTGGCGCTTGCGCCGCGCTCGCGGCCGAGCACGGCGCCTGGCTGCACGTGGACGCCGCCTATGGCGGGGGCGCGCTGCTCTCCGACCGGCTCGCCCCGCTCGTCGACGGCATCGCGCCTTGAGCTTCCCGGCCTCCGCGGCGCCGCCGAGGTCCTTCGTCAGCTTCGCGACCTTCGACTCGTAGTCGGCGACGGCCTTCTTCGCCTCGTCCTTCCTGCCGAGGGCGTCGGCGTGCAGCTCGAAGTTCTCACGCCAGTTGGGGCCCGTGGTCTCCGAGAAGATGGTCGGGGCGATCTGCGACAGCTCCTTGTAGCTCTTCTCGTCGCGGACCTTGCTGCTCAGGATGAGGTCCGGCTTCAGCTCGTGGATGGCCTCGAGGTTCGGCTCACCGATGAGACCGACCTCCTTGATGCCCTTGATCCGGTCCTCGGGGAGGTACCCAAAACTTAGGTAAACCTAACCTAATGTAGTGGATGTGACTAGTCACGATCGGATCGCCGATGGTTACTTCCGGTCCGATCTGCTCATCAGAGCAGGTCCGTGCTCCTTTCAACACTTGTCAATATCCCTTCATGTAACGGCCGTTGAGTCGTCACGCATGTCCGATTCTCTACCCGCCAGTACGGCATAGGCTCGCCCCATGCGCCGAGCAAAGATCGTCTGCACACTGGGCCCCGCCACGGACTCGTACGACCAGATCAAGGCACTGGTCGAGGCCGGCATGGACGTGGCCCGCTTCAACCTCAGCCACGGCACCTACGCCGACCACGAGGAGCGCTACCGCCACGTGCGGAAGGCCTCCGAAGACACCGGCCGCAGCGTCGGCGTCCTCGCCGACCTTCAAGGTCCGAAGATTCGCCTCGGCCGCTTCCACGAAGGACCCGTACTCCTTGAACGCGGTGATGAGTTCACCATCACCGTCGAAGAGCTGGAAGGCGACCGGCAGATCTGCGGCACCACCTACAAAGGGCTGGCCGCCGACGTCACGCGCGGAGAGCGCATTCTCGTCGACGACGGCCGGGTGACCCTCGAAGTCACCAAGGTCGACGGCCCCCGCGTACACACGATGGTCATCGAAGGCGGCATGGTCTCCGACCACAAGGGCCTCAACCTCCCCGGCGTCGCCGTCTCCGTCCCCGCCCTGTCCGAGAAGGACATCGAGGACCTCCGCTGGGCCCTGCGCACCGGAGCAGACGTCATCGCCCTCTCCTTCGTCCGCTGCGGCGGCGACATCGACGAGGTCCACCGCGTCATGGACGAGGAGGGCCGCCGCCTCCCCGTCCTCGCGAAGGTCGAGAAGCCGCAGGCCGTCGAGAACCTGGACAGCATCGTCGACGCCTTCGACGGCATCATGGTCGCCCGCGGCGACCTCGGCGTCGAAATGCCGCTGGAGTCGGTGCCGATGGTCCAGAAGCGCGCCATCAAGCTGGCCAAGCGCAACGCCAAGCCGGTCATCGTCGCGACCCAGATGCTCGACTCGATGATCGACGCCTCCCGGCCGACCCGCGCCGAGGCCTCCGACGTCGCCAACGCGGTCATGGACGGCACGGACGCGGTGATGCTCTCCGGCGAGACCAGCGTCGGCAAGTACCCGATCGAGACGGTCAGGACCATGGGCCGGATCGTCGCGGCGGCGGAGGAGGACATGCTCGCCAAGGGCCTCCCGCCCCTGACGGAGCGCAACAAGCCCCGCACCCAGGCGGGCGCGGTGGCCCGCGCGGCGGCCGAGATGGGCGACTTCCTCGGCGCCAAGTTCCTGGTCGCCTTCACCCAGTCCGGCGACACGGTCCGCCGCCTCTCCCGCTACCGCTCGCCCATCCCCGTCCTGGCCTTCACCCCCGAGGCGGCGACGCGCTCACAGCTCAACCTGACGTGGGGCGTGGAGACCTTCCTCGGCCCGAGCGTCGACTCGACGGACGAAATGATCCAGCAAGTCGACGAACAACTCCTGAAGATCGGCCGCTGCGAACCGGGCGACGTCGTCGTGATTACGGCCGGCTCCCCACCGGGAGTCCCGGGCAAGACGAACCTGGTACGGGTCCACCACATCGGCGAGGACGATTACCAGAAGTAGGCGTCGGCCGCGCCCCGCCGGGCCGGGGTCAGTACTTGGGCCCGACGTGCGAGTCCATGAGCGCGACGGAGGCGCGCTTGGCGACGGAGATGTTGAACGGGTCCTTGCCGCGTCGGGTGACTTTCCACTCGACACCGACCTTGTCGAGGGCGTCGGCGAAGAGCTGCAAGATGTCCTCTGACTTGTTGGTGAAGAAGTACCGGGGGTATTCGTAGCGCTTGCGCTCTCCACCGACGATGCGAACAGTCCAGTTCGTGATCCGGCACCCGTCGGAGTGGATCAACCCGCGGATGAATGCCCACGGATGGGCATCCACGATCCGTTGTTGCCAGGTCTCGAGGGCGATCGGCCGCTCATGCTTCCTGCCTTCACCGTGCTGTGGGAACAGGCACCACAGATGCTGCGAGTAGACCTTCACATTGCGGCAGCCTGTCTTGCGGGCATGGCAGACCGAGTTGTCGGGAAAGACTGCCCGCATCGCCTTCTCGCATTCGTCTATCAGGCCGGGCCACGATTCGGCGCAGGTGATCATCAGGCTTGGTACCCGGTGCTCGGAGTACTGAATGATGTGCCCGTCACCGAGATAGAGGCCGAGCAAGTAGGAGTAGGCCGCTTCGTCGAGTTCACGACCGTCGCATCGTGGGCAAGGGCGCTTGGGCCTGCCTGGGAGCGTGCCGTTCTTGGCCCGGTCGAGGTGTAACCAGTAACCGACTGTGCCAGGTGGGACATTCAACTGCCGTGCGACATCGGCGTTCTTCTGCCCTGCGCGGATGAGCGAAACGGCGCGTGTGCGGATTTCAAGATCGTGCATGCGTGCGAGCATGGCTGAGATCTTTGGCGAGCAAGCCCGGTTCGAAGGTTTGTTCAATCCGGCCGGTGAAGAAACGCGAATCCGCTGGCGGGCTTGGAAACGAAGGAAAAGTGCCCCAGGTGGGATTCGAACCCACACTGTCGGCTGTTTGAGAGCCGCCTCTCTAACCAGTTGGAGTACTGGGGCCTTAGAAAGGAAGGGCGGTGGCTGCCCTGCGTGTCCCTACCCTACAGGAGCTGGGTAGGCTCGTGGGGCACCATCTCCCCTGGAACGAGGAGTCCCGTGAGCGCCGCCGAGCCCGAGCAGCCCGTTGACGACGAGCAGTCGCACGTCCCGCCGCAGACCACCCGTGTCGTCATCGCCGAGGACGAGGCCCTCATCCGACTCGATCTGAAAGAGATGCTCGAGGAGGAGGGCTACACCGTCGTCGGTGAGGCCGGGGACGGTCAGACGGCCGTAGAGCTCGCTCGCGAGCACCGGCCCGATCTCGTCATCCTCGATGTGAAGATGCCGGTCCTCGACGGCATCTCCGCCGCCGAGAAAATCGCCCTGGAGAGCATCGCGCCCGTCCTGATGCTGACCGCCTTCTCGCAGCGCGAACTGGTGGAGCGGGCCCGGGACGCCGGGGCCATGGCGTATCTCGTGAAGCCGTTCAGCAAGAGCGATGTCGTGCCCGCGATCGAGATGGCGGTCTCCCGCTTCACCGAGCTGAAGGCGCTGGAGAAGGAGGTCGCCGACCTCTCGCAGCGGCTGGAGACGCGCAAGCTGGTGGACCGGGCCAAGAGCATCCTGCAGACGCAGTACGGGCTGAGCGAGCCCGCCGCGTTCCGGTGGATTCAGAAGACGTCGATGGACCGCAGGCTGTCCATGCAGCAGGTGGCCGAGGCCGTCATCGAGGACGCCGAGGAAAAGAAGCAGCAGGGGCAGTAGCAGCCCCGCAACGGCCCCGCGCCCACGCCGTACGGAAACGGAAAGGGGCCCGCACCGGACGAGATCGGTGCGGGCCCCTTCCGCATAACTATGAACTAACTATGGCGCTCAGTCCTCGCCGAGGTATGCCTTGCGGACGGACTCGTCGTGGAGCAGGTCCTCGCCCGTCCCCGACAGCACGATCTTGCCGATCTCCATCACATGGCCCTGGTCGGCCAGCGACAGCGCCGCCTGCGCGTTCTGCTCGACCAGCAGGATGGTCGTGCCCTGGGACTTCAGCTCGGAGATCGTCGCCATGATCTTCTGCATCATGATCGGCGAGAGCCCCATCGACGGCTCGTCGAGCATCAGCAGCTTGGGCCGGGACATCAGGGCCCGCCCCATCGCCAGCATCTGCTGCTCGCCGCCGGAGAGCGTGCCCGCCGCCTGGTTACGGCGCTCGCCGAGGATCGGGAAGAGGTCGTATGCCCGCTGGATGTCCTCGCTGATGCCCGCGGAGTCCTTCCGGAGAAACGCTCCGAGCTGGAGATTCTCCGCGATCGTCAGCCGGGGGAAGATCCGCCGGCCCTCGGGCGAGTGGGCGAGGCCCATGGCGACGATCTTGTGGGCCGGGACGCCGTTCAGCGGCTGGCCGTCGAAGAAGATCTTTCCGGCAAGTGGCTTGAGCAGCCCCGACAGGGTGCGCAGTGTGGTCGTCTTGCCGGCGCCGTTCGTTCCGATGAGGGTGACGACCTGGCCGGCCTCCACACTGAACGAGATGCCCTTGACGGCTTCGATCTTTCCGTAGGCGACCCGCAGGTCCTCCACCTCGAGCAGTGCGGTCATGTCTCTTCTCCCTGGGTGCCCTCCGAGCCCTCGGTGCGGGCCGTACTGTGTGCTTCCGCCGCCTCGACCTCCGCGATCTCCTCGTCCCCCGGCGCGCCCTCGAACGGCGTGCCGAGGTACGCCGCGATCACGCGCTCGTCGCCTTGGACGACCTCCGACGTGCCTTCGACGAGCTTCTCGCCCTGGACGAGTACGGCGACCCGGTCGCAGAGGTTGAAGATGAAGCGCATGTCGTGCTCGATGACGAGGACGGCGATGCCCTGGTCGCGGATGGCGAAGACCAGGTCCTGGGTGGCCCGGGTCTCCTGCGGGTTCATGCCGGCCGTGGGCTCGTCGAGCAGCAGCAGGCCGGGGTCGCTCGCGAGGGCGCGGGCGATCTCGAGCTTGCGCTGCTCGCCGTACGGCAGGTTGCGCGCGAGGTGGTCGCGCTTGGCGGCGAGTCCCGTGAACTCCAGCAGCTCCATGGCGCGGGCCTCGGACTCGCGCTCGGCGCGGCGGAAGCGCGGCCCGCGCAGGAGGGCGGAGAAGAGTCCCTCGTCGGTGCGGGTGTGGCGGCCGACGAGCACGTTTTCCAGCACGGTCATGTTGGCGAAGAGCCGGATGTTCTGGAAGGTGCGGGCGATGCCGGCCTGGGTGACGAGGTGGGATCGGTGGGGGAGGACTTTGCCTTTGTAGGAGACGGTGCCCTCGGTGGGTATGTAGAGCCCGGTGAGGCAGTTGAAGAAGGTCGTCTTGCCTGCGCCGTTGGGCCCGATGAGGCCGACGATCTCTCCGGAGTTGACGGTGAGGTCGACGTTCTTCACGGCCGTGAGTCCGCCGAAGCGCATGGTGACGCCGGTGGCCTGGAGCACGGGGGTGACCTTTGCGGGCTCGGCTGCCTTTGCGGTGATGGTGTCGGTGGTCATGTCGGTCACGCCTCCGCCTTGCTGAGGGTGACGTCGCCCTTGGGCACGTCGAGTTGGCCGGTCTCGTGGAATTCGAGCTGCTTCCTCCGGTCGGCGACGAGGCCCTCGGGGCGGAAGCGCATCAGCAGGATGAGCGCGACGCCGAAGAGGAGGAGCTGGTAGTCGCCGATGAACTGCAGCTTGGCGGGGATCAGGTAGAGCAGGGCGGCGCCGATGAGCGGGCCGCTGACCGTGCCCATGCCGCCGAGGATGACCGCGGCCAGGAGGAAGGCGGAGTTCGGCGGGACGAATTCCACGAACTTGTACTGGGACGGGGTGACCGTGAAGGTCACATGCGCCTGTACGGTGCCGGCGAGTCCGGCCAGGGTGGCGCCGAGGGCGAAGGCGATGAGCTTCACCCGGAAGGCGTTGATGCCCATGGCGCGGGCGGCGGTCTCGTCCTCGCGGACGGCGACCCAGGCGCGGCCGATGCGGGACTGGTCGGCCCGCCGGAAGACGGAGACGATGACGATGGTGAAGAGCAGCATCAGCAGGAAGTAGTTGGAGAACCTGCCGAGTTCGAATCCGAGGACGGTGTGCTCCTCGCCCAGGTTGAAGCCGAAGAGCTCCAGGTCGGGGATGTTGGGGATGCCGTTGGAGCCGTTGGTGACGTCGGGCCCGGAGGTGCCGTCCATGTTCTGCATGGTGATGCGGAAGATCTCACCGAAGCCGAGGGTCACGATGGCGAGGTAGTCGCCGTGCAGCCGGAGCGTCGGGGCGCCGATGACGACACCGAAGAGCAGCGAGGCCCCCGCGCCGATGATCACGGCCGCCCAGAAGGGCACCTGCACGCCGAAGGGTGAGGACGGCGAGCCGGAGACCAGCGCGGCCGCGTAGGCGCCGACGCCGAGGAAGGCGACGTAACCGAGGTCGAGCAGTCCGGCGAGGCCGACGACGACGTTCAGTCCGAGCGCGACGGTGGCGAAGATCAGGATGTTGGTGCCGATCGTCGCGTTCGCGTCGCTGGACTGTGTGAAGGGGAAGGCGATCGCGGCGACGAACGCGGCGGTGACCGTGACGTTGCGGTGCTTCCTGGTGAGCGAGGAGAGCCGTTCGGTGAGTCCGGCCCGGGCGACGGCGGCGCCGCCGAAGCCCGCCAGGATCAGGAAGCCGACGAAGAGCTCTCCGTAGTCCGTGTCGATGCCGTAGGTGAAGACGAAGAGTCCGACGCCGGCGGCCGCGGCGATGATCAGGATCTCCAGCCAGCCGGGCAGCTCCTTGGCGCTCGGCGCGGCAGGTGCCTTGAAGGCGTGCCGGAACCGCTGCCAGACACCCTTGGGCGGTGCGTCGCCGTCCGCTCCGGCGGGGACGTCGGCGGCGAGGCCGAGCGCGCCGAGGGCGGTGATCAGCGAGGCGACTCCGGCGATGGCGCCGCCGGGTTCCAGGTTGATGAACCCGCCGAGGTGGTTGGCGATGGCGAGCAGGGTGTACCAGGTGATGCCGAGGGTGCCGAGGGCGAGCAGCAGGACGGTGCTGTTCTTCCCGGCGGGGGTGAGCCAGCGCAGTCCGCGTACGCCGTATCCGGCGAGGTGGAAGGCGAGGGTGAGCAGCGCTCCGGTGAGGGTGAGCAGCTGCAGCCCGCCGGGGTAGCCGTTGATGGTGAGGTCGCCGGGGAACTCGCTGGTCCAGGTCCAGGCGAGGAAGGTCGAGGCGAAGGTGAGGATCGCGCCGACGGCGACGGTGAGCCGGGCGGCCGCGGGTGGCAGCGGCAGCGCGCCGGGCACCAGGGTTCCGGTTGCCTCGGCGGTGGCAGGGGTGCGGGTGGTGGTCATGGGTATCACGCCCGATCCGCGACGCGCTCGCCGAGCAGGCCCTGGGGCCGCAGGAGCAGTACGAGAATGAGCAGTACGAAGGCCCAGACGTCCTTCCAGCTGCCGCCGCCGAACAGCTCCATGCCGGGGATCTTCTCGATGTAGGCGGTGGAGAGGGCCTCGGCGAGTCCGAGGACGACGCCGCCGAGCATGGCGCCGTAGATGTTGCCGATGCCGCCGAGGACGGCCGCGGTGAACGCCTTGAGTCCGGCGATGAAGCCCATCCGGAAGTTGACCTCGCCGTACTTCAGCCCGTGGGCGATGGCGGCGACGGCGGCGAAGGCGCCGCCGATGGCGAAGGCGGTGACGATGATGCGGTTGGTGTTGATGCCCATCAGCTTCGCGGTGTCCGGGTCCTGCGAGGTGGCCTGCATGGCGCGGCCGGTGCGGGTCTTGGACACGAAGAAGGCGAGTGCGGCCATGCAGACCGGGGCCGCGATCAGCAGGTACAGCTCGCCGCGCTCGATGGAGAACGCCCCGAAGTCGATGCGGGGGCCTTCGAGCTCGGGGAAGGGGCGGGACTTGGTGGCCTCGGGGTAGAAGGCCCAGACCGCCTGCTGCAGGGCGATGGAGAGGCCGATCGCGGTGATCAGCGGGGCGAGCCGGGGGCCGCCGCGCAGCGGCCGGTAGGCGAAGCGTTCGGCGCCGATGGCGACGAGTACGGAGCAGAGGATGGCGAAGAGGAGCATCAGTGGCAGGGCGACCAGCGTGCTGGTGCCGCCCGGCAGCCAGAGCCACACGCTGAGTGCGCCGAAACCGCCGATCATGAAGATCTCGCCGTGGGCGAAGTTGATGAGCTGGACGATGCCGTAGACCATCGTGTAGCCGATGGCTATCAGTCCGTACAAGCCGCCAAGGAGCAGGCCGTTGGCGAGTTGCTGCGGCAGATCGTTCACCGCGGGGCCTCCGAGTCAGGTGTCAGATATGGCTGCGCGGGGGCGTTGTGGTGCCCCCGCAAGGCCGTAGTGTTCCGT
>NZ_JBQQBX010000069.1:0-15694 GCF_052245475.1 Streptomyces sp. 7N604
GTGGAACAACGAGGGCCTCCTGGGCATCGGTGCAGACTTCGCAATCCACACCGAACCCAGAGGCCCTCACCCCTTTCAAGGACCGCTCAAGGCATGTCGCCTGTCACCAACGTCCCGGGACAGCACACCTAGTCCCGCTCGCTCTCGTACTCGAAGGCGTCCAGTACCCGCCCCAGCATGCGCTCAAAGGCCGCGTCCATGTCGAGGGGCCCCGGGTCCCGCGCGAACGCCGCGGCCACCCGCGGATACTCGCCGCCGCTCAGCACCCGCGCCAAGTAGGCGTGTCGGGCGGCCTGTTCCTCGCCGCGCCGATAGGGGGACGTCCGGTCCCGCTCGGCCATCGACAGCTCGCTGGCCACGTACTGCGTGGTGACGCCGTTGATCATCGCCACCAGCTCCAACTTCGTGCCCGCGTCCGCATCCAGACCTTCCAGCGCGGTCAGGCAGTACTCCAGGTACCGCAGCACGTTGGGCGTGATCCCGTAGACCGGTGACATCAGCCGGGGCAGCCACGGGTGGCGGTGCATGATCGCGCGTGTCTGGCGGGCGAGTGCGAGCATTGCGGCGCGCCAGTCGCCGGGCGGCCGCTCAGGCAGCTCGTACTCCCCGCTCACCGCGTCGACCATCAGCTCGTAGAGGTCCTCCTTGCGCGGCACGTAGTTGTAGAGCGACATCGTCCCGCAGCCGACCTCGGCCGCCACGCGCCGCATGGACACCGCGTCGATGCCCTCCGCGTCGGCGATCCGCACCGCGGCCGCGGCGACTTCCGCGCGGCTGTGCGCGGGGCGCGGGCCGCGGCCCGTGCGTTCCGGGCGCGCCCAGATCACCTCGGGTCCGGCCGAGCGGCCGCTGGCTGCCATTGATCATCACCTCGCCTTCCATCCTAGTTACGTACAGCGTACGGAGTGCGGTAGCCTCGGACTCGCAACTACGTACGATGTACCTAGTGAAGGGGGATGCCCGATGCCCACGCCTGCCGTCCTCACGGAAGGGCTGCACAAACGCTTCGGCCCGGTCCACGCCCTGCGCGGCCTCGACTTGGACGTGCCCGAGGGCACGGTCTGCGGTCTGCTCGGCCCGAACGGTGCGGGCAAGACCACCGCCGTACGGATCCTGGCCACCCTCACCGCCCCCGACTCCGGCACGGCGCGCGTCACAGGCCATGACGTCGTACGGAATCCCGCCGCCGTCCGCCGCAGCATCGGCGTCACCGGTCAGTACGCCTCCGTGGACGCCGACTTGACCGGGGCCGAGAACCTCCGGCTGTTCGCGCGGCTGAACGGGATGCGGAGCGCGGCCGCGCGCTCGCGGACCTCCGAGCTCCTCGGCCGGTTCGGCCTCGAGGAGGCCGCGGACCGCCCGGTCCGCACCTGCTCCGGGGGCATGCGCCGCCGCCTCGACCTCGCCGCGAGCCTGCTCACCCGCCCCGCCGTGCTCTTCCTCGACGAGCCCACCACCGGACTCGACCCGCAGAGCCGCGGCCGGATCTGGGACACGGTCAGAGAGCTGGCCCGCGCGGGCACGACCGTGCTCCTGACCACGCAGTACCTGGAGGAGGCCGACCAACTGGCCGACCGGATCGTGCTGGTGGACCACGGCACGACCAGCGTCCGCGGCACCCCGGCCGAGCTGAAGGCGCGGATCGGCTCGTACGCGGAGGTGGTCGTCGCCGAGGAGGCTGCCGGGGAAGCGGCGGAGGCGGGTGTCCTCGCGGCCGCCGCCGTACTGGACCGGCTCACCGGATCCGTGCCCGTCCTCGACCACGAGCGCCGGACGGTCGCCGCGGTCACCACCGACCCCGCGCTCACGCTCCCCCGCCTCGTGCGCGAACTCGACGCCGAGGGCGTGCCGGTCGTGGACGCGAGCCTGCGCCCGCCGAGCCTCGACGAGGTGTTCCTGCGCCTGACCGGCGCCCAGCCGCAGCAGTCCCGGCAGTGCCCGCGGACCGAAGGAACCGGGGAGATCGCCGCATGACCACGATCGCGGATGTCGCGCATGTCACGTACGACGGGTGGGCGATGCTCGTCCGCCATCTGCAGCGGCTGCGGCGCGCGCCCGGCCTGTTCGTGCTGACCCAGACCATGCCGGTCACCATGCTGCTCTTCTTCGGCTACGTCTTCGGCAGCGCGGTGTCGCTGCCCGGCGGCGCCGACTACCGGGCGTATCTCGTCCCCGGCCTGTTCGTCGCCACAGCGGCGAACGGCATCATGACCGGCATGATCCAGGCCGCGCAGGACGCCCAGCGCGGCGTGATGGACCGCTTCCGTACGCTGCCCATGAGCCGCTCGGCCGTCCCCGCGGGCCAGGCCGCGTCGGAAGTACTGCTGGCCGCGACCGGCCTGGTGCCGCTGGCGCTCGTCGGCTACGCGGTGGGCTGGCGCGTCGAGGGCGGACTCGGCCCGGCGCTCGGCGCGTTCGGGCTCCTGCTCCTCTTCCGCTGCGCGACCGCCTGGATCGGGATCTACCTCGGACTGCTGTTGCGGAACGAGGAGGCGGCGGGCCAGCTCGGCAGCGCGACCTTCATGCTGTCACTGATCTCCAGCGCGTACATCCCGACCGCCGGGATGACCGACTGGCTGCGCACGGTCGCCGAGTGGAACCCGCTCAGCGCCGTCGTCGCCGCCTGCCGCGAGCTGTTCGGCAACGCGGTCGCGGGCGTGGACGACGCGCCGGGCGCGGCCTGGCCGGTGACGCACCCGGTGGCCGCCTCCCTCGGCTGGTCGCTGCTGCTGCTCGCGGTCTTCGTACCACTCGCCGTACGGCGGTACGCGCGCAGTTGATCTCCTCTGGCGGGTCGGGGGGCCGAGGAGGTAGGACGGTGGACCATGAGCACCGATCCGCCGCCGCAGCCCCTCCCCCGCCCCCTGCCTCCGCCCATGCCCCTGCCTCTCGACGGGATCACCGTGGTCGCCGTCGAGCAGGCCGTCTCCGCGCCCTTCGCCACCCGGCAGCTCGCCGACCTGGGAGCCCGGGTGGTCAAGGTGGAGCGGCCCGAGGGCGGTGACTTCGCGCGGGCCTACGACACCTCGGTGCGCGGTCTCGCCTCGCACTTCGTGTGGGCGAATCGCGGCAAGGAGTCGATCGCGCTCGACCTCAAGGACGAGCGCGGCCGGGAAGTCCTCGAACAGCTCGTCGCCGGCGCCGATGTCTTCGTACAGAACCTCGCTCAGGGGGCGGCGGCCCGGCTCGGCCTGGACGCAGCCGCGCTGTGCGCCCGCCACCCGCGGCTGGTCGCCGTCGACGTCTCCGGCTACGGCCCCGAAGGCCCGTACGCGCACAAGCGGGCGTACGACATGCTGGTGCAGTGCGAGGCCGGGCTCGTCTCGGTGACCGGCACCCCGGAGCAGCCGGTCAAGGCGGGCGTCCCCGCCGCGGACATCGCCGCCGCGATGTACGCCTTCTCCGGGGTGCTCGCGGCGCTGCTGCGACGCGGGGTCACGGGCCGCGGCGGCCCGGTCGAGGTCTCGATGTTCGACGCGCTCGCCGAGTGGATGGGGCATCCGCTGTACTTCGGGATGTACGGGGGCGAGCCCCCGGCACGTACGGCGCTCGCCCACGCCGTCATCGCGCCGTACGACGCCTATCCGACCGCCGACGGGCCGCTGGTGCTGCTGTCGGTGCAGAACGACCGGGAGTGGCGGCGGCTCGCGGAGCAGGTGCTGGAGCGGCCGGAGCTGGGCCGGGACCCGGATTTCGCCACCAACGTGGCGCGCACCGGGAATCGCGCGAAGACGGACGCGGCCGTCGCTGAGGCGCTGGCCGGGCTGGCGGCGGACGAGGCGATCGGGCGGCTGGAGCGTGCGGGAATCGCGTGTGCGCGGCTCAACGGGGTCGCCGAGCTGGCCGCGCACCCGCAGCTCTCGGCCCGGGACCGGTGGCGGGAGGTCACGTCACCGGCCGGACCGCTGCGCACGCTGCTGCCGCCCATCACCCTGCCCGGGAGCGAGGCGTCGATGGGCGGGGTGCCCGGGCTCGGCGAGCACACCGACGCGCTGCTGCGCGCCCTGGGGATGACGGACGCGCAGATCACCGCGTTGCGCCGGGACGGTGTGGTCGCCTGAGCCGAAGGCGTCGGCCGGAAGACGCCAGCCGGGCGGGCCGGACGGCCGGACGGGCCGGGCGGGCCGGACGGGCCGGACGGCGGGACGGGCTCAGCGCTCGGCAGGAACCGGAAGGCGTCAGCCGCGGTTGCCGAACAGCGAGCGGCGCAGCCGACGCAGCGGCGCGAAGAGGGAGACCCGCGCGCCCTTGCTCGACCGGGACCGCTGCGCATCGTGCGAAGCGATCTCGCGCATCAGCAGCGTGGCCTCCTCCGCCTCGCGCTGCGGCACGGCAGGGCCTGCCAGCACGGCGAGATGGCGGTCGAGGCGCGTACTGGACGCGCTGCTCCCGCAGTTGACGGCAGGCACGCGAGCCCTGCTGTGCGTTGCTATCTGTTCCATGAGTCTCCCCACCCATACGAGGGCACCCGGCCCGGGCAGGTTAACCCTACCGCCCCGCCGAGTCACCCGGCGCATCCACGGCGCACGGATTCACCTTCCCGGCAAGGGGGTTGACGCCTGGGAAACGAACCGGGTTGCGCCGTACACGAGTTGCCCGCACGCCCTGACCCCCGGCGGAACTCCCATGAAACCACTCGCGGGCAGGCCTGGTTCGTGCCCTCCGACCCCGGCTGCGGATTGGTGTCGAGGGGGGCGGCAGGGACGCTCGGTTGAGGCATTTTTCTTACGAATCGCCTGATGCGGTGGACGCCGGCACCTCGAAGACGGTGGAGCACACCGAGCTGACGTACAAGGCAGGGAGACGTACCGGGACGAAATCGCGGCCGAGGTGCGCAGCCCGCACCCCGCCGAGTCGGGCCGGGTGTCGTTCTCGGTGACATGCGAGGAGGCCCCGGGGGACGGGGCCTCCTCCTACGCAGCGGCCGCTGCGGCAGGACCGCGAGGTCAGGCCCACCGCAGTCAGGACGCTGAGCCAGGACGCTGAGCCAGGACTGAGCCGGGACGCCGAGTCAGGCCGCTGACGCGAAGACGGGAAGGTAACCGCCGGACTGCCCGGCGGCCTTCGGGTGGTAGGAGTTCTCGACCGGCCAGGTGACGCTGTGGATCCACGAGTCGTTCGAGCAGATCTCGTGGCCGGCGAAGGTGGTGGTGACGTCGCCGAAGGTGAAGCCGTGGTCGGCGGCGCGCTTGGCGATCGCGGCGTTGAGGTCGTCGGAGGCGGCGTTCAGGGCGGCCCGCTCTCTCTCGCTCAGCCCGGCGATGCAGCTGCCGTTGAGCTTGTAGAGGCGGGGGTAGCCGAGGACGACGACGTGGGCGGCGGGGGCTTTGCTCGCGATGGCCGAGTAGACCTCGTCGAGCTTGCCGGGCAGGGTCGTGGCGACGTAGGCGCGCGCCTGCTCGACGCGCTGCAGACACGTGCTCTCGGAGTTGAACACGCAGGTGGTCATGACGTCGGCGAAGCCGGCGTCATTGCCGCCGATGCTGATGCTGACCAGGCTTGTCGCGGAGTTGAGGGGACCGAGCTGGCCTGCGACGACGTCACCCGTACGGGCGCCCGAGCAGGCGGTGAAGCTGAATGACGCGGGTGCGTGGGCGGCTGCCCAGAGTGCGGGGTAGGACTTGATGCTGCGCTTGCAGGCACCGCTCCCGCTGTCGTAACTCCCGGCTCCCACGCCGGAGGAGTACGAGTCGCCGAGGGCTACGTAGTTGGGTGCGGCGGCCAGTTCTGCGGAGTGTGCGGCGCCCGTCCCGGTGAAGGCGAGCGCCGCGGTGAGGAGGGTTGCGGACATCACTGCCGCAAATCGGGACAGTTTCATGGAACCTCCCTTTAGCAGGATCTCTGCCATATCTGTCGTAGCAGCGCACATACGACACGGGAAGTGTTCATGCCAAACATTGCCCCTTCCATCCATAAGTGTGATTGCCGCACCATGACGCGCATATGACATCACGTCAGAACTCTTGTTCCCGCACGTCACCCGGTGGACTCTCGTTCGCAGGGCGCGAGCGGACACCACCGCTCCGGCCCCGCGTACGAACCCTGTGCGCCCCCCACATGCGCGCAGCACCACCGCGCGCCACCGATGAGGAGGACTCCCTCGCGATGGCAGTGATGCGTACCACCAGGAGCAGGATCACCACGGCGGTCACGGCTGCGACCGCCGCCGCGCTGCTCGGCGCGGTCACCGCGCTCCCCGCCGACGCCGCCCCCGCCGCAGGCACGGTCGTCGGCGCCGGGGCTCCCGACGCGGTCAAGGGCAGCTACATCGTCACCCTGGAGCAGGGCCGCGGCCTCACGTCCGCGTCCACGGAGGGCAAGGAGCTCATAGCCGGGTACGGCGGCACCGTGCAGCGCACCTACCGGGCCGCGCTCAACGGCTACGCGGCTAAGCTCGACGCGGCCGAGGCGCGGCGACTCGCCGCCGACCCGGCGGTCGACGAGGTCTACCAGGACAGGAGAGTGAGCGTCGAGGCGACCCAGACCAACCCGCCGTCCTGGGGCCTCGACCGGATCGACCAGGCGCAGCTGCCGCTCGACCAGAAGTACACCTACCCCGACAGCGCGGGCAGCGGCACGACCGTCTACGTCATCGATACCGGCGTCCGGATCAGCCACTCGGACTTCGGGGGCCGGGCGGCCGACGGCTACGACGCGGTGGACGGCGACAACACCGCCCAGGACGGCCACGGGCACGGCACGCACGTCGCCTCCACGGCGGCGGGCACCGCCCACGGCGTGGCCAAGAACGCGAAGATCGTGGCGGTCCGGGTGCTGAACGACCAGGGCTCCGGCACCACCGCGGGCGTCGTCGCGGGCATCGACTGGGTGACGCAGAACCACAGCGGCCCTTCGGTGGCGAACATGTCGCTCGGCGGCGGCGCGGACGCGGTCCTGGACGCGGCCGTGCAGCGCTCCATCGCCGGCGGTGTCACCTACGCGGTGGCGGCGGGCAATTCCAACGCCGACGCCGAGAGCTTCTCCCCGGCCCGGGTGCCCGAGGCGATCACGGTCGGCTCGACCACGAACACCGACGCCCGGTCCAGCTTCTCCAACTACGGCTCGCGGCTGGACCTCTTCGCGCCCGGCTCCGGCATCACAGGGGCATGGAACACCTCGGACACCGCGACCAACACCATCTCGGGTACGTCGATGGCGACTCCACACGTCACGGGTGCGGCGGCGGTGTATCTCGCGGGGCACGCCGACGCCACTCCGGCGCAGGTCGCGCAGGCGCTGACGGATGGCGCGACCTCCGGGGCCGTGGGCAGCCCCGGCACCGGGTCGCCGAACAAGCTGCTGAAGATCGTGGAGTGAGACCTTCTTCTGCACCAGCGGCCACATCCCGTAGCACTCCCGTAGCGACCCCGTAGAACCGGTCGGCGTCGCACCCGCCAAGGCGGTCGAGCCCCGCCGCGGACCTGAAGCCGAGGTCCGCGGCGGGGCCTGTCAGCGTGGTCGCCGGACGACTGCACCCGTGCGGTTCGACCGGTTTCCCGGATCAGCTCGGTAACCGGTGAAAACCTGGGTGCGTAGGGCCCGTCCGTGCCGGATCATGGGCGGCATGTGTGCCGACCGACCGTACGACGACAGGAGGCGGATCCTGCCCTCTCCCGACACCGCTCCGGACAGCACTGCCGACAACGCAGCCGACGACGCAGCCGACAATGCTCCGGACAGCGCTTCCGACAGCGCTCCGGACCACGCCCTGCCGATGCGGCTCACCATGGACGACAGCGACTCGCCCTCCGATGTCGTGGACGCGCTGTTCCTGGGCCGGTTCGCGACCGGCGAGCAGCCGTACTCCCGCAGCTCCTCCATCGACCGCGTGAAGTCGGGGGTCACGCTGCTGCCCCCGGCTGCGACCGTGCTCCGCTCGGCGCGCGACGACGACCGCAGCGCGCTGCTCGCGGAGGGCGACGGCTGGACCCTGCTGGTGTCGCGGTGGAACCGCGGCGCTGACGTGACGGTGACGGCGGTCGACGACGAACTGGCGGAAAAGGTGCTGCGTCGCTGCGTCGACGGCGCGGAGGATGAGCCGGAACCGCAGCCCGAGAACGTGACGATGGGCTTCTGGTACGTGTCGCCGCGGCGCGGGCCGCACCGTACGACCCGGCAGATCTCGGCCGGCACCTGGGACGAGATCCGGGCGAACTACACCGCTCCGGTGGCCGATGCGATGGACGGGCTGATGAAGGTCACGCCCGACGACATCGCGGGCCGCCTGCTCCTCCTGCACGGCCCGCCGGGCACCGGCAAGACGTCGGCGCTCAGGACGCTGGCCAGGTCGTGGCGCGCCTGGTGCCAGGTCGACTGCGTGCTCGACCCGGAGCGGCTGTTCAGCGACGTCGGCTACCTGATGGACATCGCGATCGGTGAGGACGACGGCTCGGCCAAAGGGCGGTGGCGGCTGCTGCTGCTCGAGGACTGCGACGAGCTGATCCGCGGCGAGGCCAAGCACACGGCGGGACAGGCGCTCTCGCGGCTGCTCAACCTCACGGACGGGCTGCTGGGCCAGGGCCGGAACGTGCTGGTGGGCGTCACGACCAACGAGGATCTGGAACGGCTCCACCCGGCGGTCGTCCGGCCGGGCCGCTGCCTGGCCCGTATCGAGGTCGGGCCGCTGACCCGGCGGGAGGCGGTCAACTGGCTCGGCACGGACGCCGAAGGGCTGGAGGACGGCATCGGCCGCGACGGCGCGACGCTCGCCGAGCTCTTCGCCCTCCGCCGCGGCACGAGCCCTTCGTCGGTCCCGCAGCAGCCCACTGACAGGGACGCGGGCCTCTATCTGTAGTCGTCTGTGGCCATGCGCGACCACGACCATGTGCGGTCATCTGCACGCCCGTTGGGGCCGCGCGTCACGAACTGCCGTACGTGGCGCGGAGGGCGTCTTCCACCACCGCGCGGGCCGAGGCGTGGTCCAGGCCCAGGCGGTGTACGCGATGGGCGTAGGCCGCGGCCGCCGCCGCGGCCTCGCGTTCCGCCGCGTCCCCCGCGGGGGCGACGAACGTGCCGTTCCGGCCACGCGTCTCGATCACGCCGTCCGACTCCAGCGCGCGGTACGCCTTCGCGACGGTGTTCGCCGCAAGACCGAGTTGCTCCGCCAGCCCGCGGACCGTCGGCAGCCGGTAGCCGACCGGCAGCGCGCCCGAGCGCGCCTGGTCGGCAATCTGGGCCCGCACCTGCTCGTACGGTGCCTCTGCGGCGTCGCTGACGACGGTGACCTTCAGGCTCACGGGAGCTCCTCGCGAATGGCTTGCGGCTGTGCGCTGTGCTGCGGCGCGTTCCCGGCCCGGTGGCGTGTGGGGGCCTTGGGGCCGCGCTCGCTTTGTCGCACTCATTGTGTGGGACGGCGTGGGTGGGGGCCGGCCGCGGCGCGCGAAAAAACCTGCCCGCCCGTCACCGGATCGGTGACACCAGCCCTGGTGGCACAGGTCCTGCGCCCCTGCGGGCTGGTCCGAGTCGGCTCCTCGCCCCCACGGGCGGGCGCAACCGTCCGCTCAGCCCCCTCAGTCCCTGAACCGGCTCCGCAAGGATATTGAGAGGCGTACGCGTGGCCTCGGCACCTACTGTGCGCCCCATGGAGACTGCTGCCGTCAACGACATCACCGTCGCGTACGAGGACCGCGGCACCGGCGGGCCGCCGCTGGTGCTCGTCCACGGCCACCCCTTCGACAGCTCGATGTGGGGGCCGCAGGTGCGCGAGTTCGCCTGGGACCACAGGCGCCGGGTCATCACTCCGGATCTGCGGGGCTACGGCGGCAGCACCGTCGTCCCCGGCAGGACGAACCTCGACGTCTTCGCCCGCGACATCGCCGCTCTGCTCGACCACTTGGGGGTGGACGGCATCATTCTCGGCGGTCTGTCCATGGGCGGCCAGATCGTGCTCGAGTTCCACCGGCTGTTCCCGGAGCGGGTGCGCGGGCTGCTGCTCGCCGACACTTTCGCGCGGGGCGAGACCGAGAAGGGCCGGAGGTGGCGCAACGAGATGGCCGACCGGCTGCTCCGCGAGGGCATGGGCGGCTACGCGGACGAGGTGCTCTCGAAGATGGTGGCGCCGTACAACGTCGAGGCGCTGCCGGACGTCGCCCGGCATGTGCACCGGATGATGGGCGGCGCGCCGCCGGAGGGCGCCGCGGCCGCGCTGCGGGGCCGCGCGGAACGCCCGGACTACACAGAGATGCTCCCGAGGATCACCGTGCCCGCGCTCGTGGTGGTGGGCCGGGACGACGAGTACACGCCGGTCGCCGACGCCGAGTTCATGGCCGAGCGCATTCCGGATGCGGAGCTGGCCGTCATCGAGGGCGCGGCACACATGCCGAACCTGGAGCGCCCGGCGGAGTTCAACGCGGTGCTGCACCGCTTCCTGGACTCCCACTTCCCGGTGGCGGCCGGGACCGGGTGACGAGCCGACGCCACACTGGTCACCGGCCGTTGGCGGCGTGGCTGCTGGCTCACCGGCTGGTGGCACGGGGCGGCGAGGGGCGGACCAGCATCGCGTACCGCTCGTCCGCGACCGGGCGGCCCCACAGGGCCGGATCGGCGGACAGGCTCTCGGTACGGACGGGGGCTGCAGGCAGCTGGGCGGCGGCCGCGGCGAGGTCGGCGGCCGGTATGCCGACGGGTCGCGCGGTACCGGTGCGGGTACCGTGCCGGTGCCCCAGAAGCCTTCGATCAGGACGAGCCGTCCGCCCGGGCGCAGCAGCCGGACCAGCGGCGCAGCACGGCGGCCGGGTCGCCGAGCATCCACAGCACGTGCCGGGCCAAGGATGGCATCGAACCGCCGCTTCCCCACGGGCGGTTCCGCCGCGTCCCCGACGAGCACCCGCGCGCCGGTCCCCCCGAGCTTGGCCCGGGCGCGCTCGCGCCATCCTCGGCGAGAGGTCGACCGCGGTGATCCGGTGGCCCTGCTCCGCCGCGAGCAGCGCCAGGCTGCCGGTGCCGCAGCCCAGATCGAGCACGTCGGACGGCTCGCCGGGCAGCCAGCCCGCCAGCCGCCCGGCCCACGCGGCCCGTACGGCCGGATCCCGCAGCCCGTGGTCCGGCTCGTCGTCGAACCGCGCCGCGGCGGAGTCCAGTACGTGGCGGCAGGGTCCCCGTACGCGGCCGTCCCGGTCCCAGGTGTCCCGGTCTCGTCTGCTCAGGTCCGCTCCGCCTCAGTCTCATCGTCCACTCCGCGATCGTCGCACCCGCCACTGACAGTGGACGTTCGCTGCCGCCGCTTCGCTACAGCCGCTTGCGGTAGTGGATGCGGTCGTACGGGTCGTCCTGGGGCCGCTCCGTCACCTCGTAGCCGTAGCGCGGATAGAGCTGCCGGTTCTCCCACATCAACGCATGGGTGTAGAGGCGGACTTCGGGCAGGCCGCGCTTGCGCGCGTACTGCTCTGTGAAGGCCAGCAGACGCCTGCCCAGGCCGCGGCCGTGTGACCGCGGGTGGACGGCGATGCTCTCCAGGAGGAGGTGGTCCGCGCGGGGCACGAGGACGAGGACGCCCTCGACCGGGTCGCCGGTCACGAATACACGCCCCGCCGCGATATCGGCCGCGTGGTCCGCGTCCATGGGGGCGGGCCGTACGCCGATCCGCTCGACGTAGTGGTGGTACGCGGCATCGGTGACGGATCGTACGGCGGGCGCGTCGGCCGGGGTCGCGGGACGGATGCGATCGTCGTCGATGGTGTTGCCCATGGTGTCGTCCGTGGTGTCGTCCATGGTCAGGTGCTCCTGCCGAGCCGGCGGTGGCGGCGCCTGCGGGCGGCGAGCCGTACGGTGGGCGACTCGGCGCGCAGGGCGGCGAGTTCGGCGCCGAGCACGTCGCCGAGGCGGGTGAGGAAGAGCCCGGGCTCGTCGGCGGCGTCGCGGTCGCCGACGCCCTCGGAGGACCCGGGGGCCTGGGGAGTCTGGGGGCCCTGGGGGGCCTCCTCGACGACGCGGTCCACGATGCCGTGGGCGAGGAGGTCGGCGGACCGTACGCCCTGGCGGTCCGCGACCTCGTACGCGCGCTCCGTCGTCCGGTACAGGATCGCGGACGCGCCTTCCGGGGGCAGCGGGGAGAGCCAGGCGTGCCGGGCCGCGACCACCCGGTCCGCGGGCAGCAGCGCGAGCGCGCCACCGCCCGCGCCCTGGCCGAGCAGCAGGCAGAGGGTCGGCGCGGGCAGCGTGACGAGATCGGCGAGGCAGCGGGCGATCTCGGCCGCGAGACCGCCTTCCTCGGCCTCGCGGGTGAGCGCTGCGCCCGCGGTGTCGACGACGGTGAGCAGCGGCAGGTCGAGCTCGGCGGCGATCCGCATGCCGCGCCGGGCCTCCCGCAGCCCGCCGGGCCCCAGCGGGGGTGCGGCCTCGCCGCGGCGGTCGTGGCCGAGGACGACGCAGGGCGTGCCGCCGATGCGGGCGAGCGCGAGGAGCAGACCGGGGTCGTGCTCGCCCGCCCCGGTCCCGCTGAGCGGTGTGACGTCCCGCCCCGCAACCTTCAACAGGGCCCGGACCCCCGGCCGTTCCCCCCGCCGCGACCGCCGAATCGACTCCCCGGCGGACGGCCCGCCGACCGCGCCCGCGGCCGACCGGCCCGGCCCGGACCCGGACAACCGCCCGACCGCCCCGCCCGCACCACTACGAACTGCCTCACCGTCGGCCGACGCCCCAACGGGCCCCTCGGCCCCGCCCGCCGGCTCTGTGGCGGCCGGGCCCGGATCGGCGGCGGGACCGGGCGCGGCAGCTGAGCCGCCGCCCTCACCGCTCACCGCACCGTCGGCCGGTGAGCGGTGAGGCATCTCCCGCACGCCCGGCGCGCCCGCGGCGCCGTCGGCGCCGGGTGGGCGGGCCGCATCAGCCGGGCCTTCGTTCGCCCGGTTTGCCACAGCGGCAGCGTCCCCGCTCAGGATGCCCAGTGCCCGCGCCGCCACATCCGAGAGCTGGTCCGCGGGCAGGACCGCGTCCACCAAGCCCTGCGCCAGCAGGTTTTCGGCGGTCTGGACTCCCGCCGGGAACTCCTCGCCGTAGAGGGCCTCATGGACGCGGGGGCCCAGGAAGCCGATCAGCGCGGCCGGTTCCGCCGCGGTGACGTGGCCCAGGGACCCCCAGGAGGCGAGCACGCCGCCCGTCGTCGGGTGCCGGAGGTAGACCAGGTACGGGAGCCCCGCCGCCTTGTGGTCGGTGATGGCCGCGGTGACCTTCACCATCTGGACGAAGGCGACCGTGCCCTCCTGCATGCGGGTGCCGCCGGAGGCGGGCGCGGCGATGAGCGGGAGCCGCTCCTGCGTGGCGCGCTCCACGGCCCGTACGAGCCGCTCGCCCGCCGCGATGCCGATCGATCCGGCCAGGAAGCCGAACTCGCAGGCCACGATCGCGGCACGGCGACCGCGTATCCGGCCCTCACCGGTGATGACGGACTCGTCGAGGCCGGTGCGCTCGCGAGCGCGCTCCAGGTCGGCGCGGTAGTCCGGATCCTCCGTCGTGACGGCCACGGGCCGGTCCCAGCTCCGCCAGCTGCCGGGGTCGACGACGGCTTCGATGAGCCGCAGCGCTGCGGAGGGGGTGCGGGAGCTCGGTCCGGTCATGGTCATGAGGACACCCTGTCAGCCCTGCTGGGCGAAGCTGAACCGGGCCAGTGGCTCGGTGGTCGGCTGCGCCGAGCCGCCCGCCGGTTCGACGGTGATGGCCATGCCGGTCGCGCTGCCGACCGGTCCCGCCAGTACGGTCTCGGTCTCCGCCCCGGCGGGCACCAGCCCGGCCGAGCGCACCGCGCCGGCGTCGTCATACCACAGCTGGTACACCCTGCCGCCGGACAGCGTGGGCAGGCCCGCGGCGAAGAACGCCGCCTTGCCCATCGCGCGCGAGACGACCACCGTCCCGCGCGCGCCGTCGCCGAGCGGCTGGGAGACGGACGTCGCGTCAGGAGCCGTCAGTACGGCGGCCACCTCGTCGGCCTGCCGGGTGCTCTGCCGCGCCTCCTGCCGGGCCTGCTCGGCCTCCTGGTACTGCCAGACGCCGATCCCTCCGAACGCCGCGGCGACGGCGACGCAGGCCGCGAGGACCATACGGGGAAGCCGCCCCTGCCTGCGGGGGCGGGGCACGGCGGGCGGGGCCTGCGGGCCGGGCGGCGGGGCCGGGGCCGGGGCGGAGGGCGCCTCCGCCCGGCGCACCGGCTCCACCTGGCGGACCGTGGTGATGCGGCGCATCACCTCGTCCTTCATCCCCGGCGGTACGGGCACGGCCGAAGCCAGCCCCAGCTGAGCGGCCGTGGCCCGCAGCTCCCGCACCTCCCGCGCACACGCCTCGCACTCGGCCAGGTGCTCCTCGAACGCCTCCCGCTCCTGCGGCGACAGCGCATCCAGGGCGTAGGCCCCGGTCAGCGTGTGCACGTCGGCGTTCACGCCGACCCGCCAAGGCATTCCCGCAGCCGGATCAGGGCGTCCCGCATGCGGGCCTTCACCGTGCCCAGCGGCGTCCCGAGCAGCCGCGCGATCTCCTGGCAGGTCAGTCCCCGGTAGTAGGCCAAGGTGACCGACTGGCGCTGCACTTCGCTCAGGGTGCGCAGGCAGCGGCGCACCTGGTGCCACTCCAGCTGCGTCTCCACCGTCTCGGCGACGTCGTCGAAGGCGGCGTTCCGGTCCCGCGACGCCGCCAGGTGTTCCCGTTCCGCCGCCGACTGGTCGGACCGCACCCGGTCCACAGCCCTGTGGTGTGCCATCGTCATCACCCACATCGCGACCGTCCCCCGTTCCGGCTGGAACCGTGCGGCGGTGCGCCACACCTCCAGCATGACCTCCTGGGCGACGTCCTCGGCCTGGCCGGGGTCGCGCAGCACCCTCCGCGCCATTCCCAGTACGGGCCCCGCCAGCGCGTCGAAGACCTGCTCGAAGGCCTCCTCATCGCCGGAAGCGACGCGTCCGACCCGCTCCGCCAGGTCCGCTTCGCCAGCGGAGTGGGCGCGCGGCGGGGAGATCCCTCTCACCGCCGGCCGCCTTCGGGGCGAGCGGCGGTGGCCCGGGCGGGAAGCGGCCAGACGCAATCGGTCATCTCGTGTCTCCACGGAGGCGATATCCGTTCCGACTCCGTTCCGAGTCTCCGTCACGGGCGCGGCGACCGCACTCGCACGGCCGTACGGGCCGCTGCCTTCAGCAGTGCCGTACACCGCCGCCCGGCCGCCACGGCCGTACTCGCGGCCGTCTTCGGGGCCGTCCTCGCGGCCATCTTTCGCGGTCCTCGGACGCGCCCTCCGGTTACGCGAGGGCGAGCGTGGCGTGGGTGGTCTTCCCGTGCTCTTCGGGGGTGGCGTAGAGGCTGGTGGTGAGCGACTGGAGGAGGCGCCGGCCCAGGCCTCCGGCGCCGTCGACGAGGTCGGGGGTGCGGGGGCGGGCATGGTGGAGCTGCTGTCGGTGACGGCGACCTCCAGGGTGCGGGGACCGGCGGCGAGGCGGAGCGCACTGCGGCCGCCTGCGTGCCGTACGGCGTTGGTGACCCCTCGCCATCGAGACGGCTCCGCACCAGCAGGCTGAGACCCTGGGCGCGAAACGGGGGCGCCGGTCCGGTCGTCCGCCTCCACACCGACGGACTCGTCGAATCCCCGCCACGGCGCCTCAGTTGGCGGCATGACCGCGCTCATTCTGTGCTCACGCTCAGCGGAGACTTAAGGGCACCATAAGGATCTCCTAGGACCCCTCCCAACAGCGGAATTCCCGGTTCTACGGGTCTAGCG
>NZ_JBQQBX010000007.1:0-283704 GCF_052245475.1 Streptomyces sp. 7N604
CCTGTCCCTGGCTCTCCGCGCTGGCCCCGGGCCGCAGGCGCGGGGTAGCGCTCGGCGCGAGCGCTACCCCGCGGGGGCCACCTGCACCGGGAAGCCGTTGAGGACCGCCGTGCCGGACAGAGGGTCGAGACGGGTTCCGTCGAGCAACTGGTTCACGTTCGCCCCGGCGTCCTCCGACGCGACCGAAAGGCGGGTCCCCGGCCGGTCGTGGCCCCAGCCGTGCGGCAGGCTGACGACCCCGGCCCGTACGGCGTCGGTCACCTCCACCGGCACCAGCAGCTCTCCGCCGTCCCCCTTCACCCGGGCCTTCCCGCCGTCCACGACCCCCAGCCGGGCCGCGTCCTCCGGATGCACCTGGAGGGTGCAGCGGTTGCTGCCGCCCCTGAGGGCGGGCACGTTGTGCATCCAGCTGTTGTTGGACCGCAGATGGCGGCGGCCGACGAGCACGAGCTCCTCGGGACGCCCGTCCAGCGCGCCGCGCAGCCTGGGCATGTCCTCCGCGATGGGGGCGGGGCACAGTTCGACCTTGCCGCTGGGGGTCTTGAGGATCTGCGGGATCCGTGATGCCAGGGGGCCGAGGTCGATGCCGTGCGGGTGGGCGAGCAGCTTCTCCAGGCTCAGCCCTTCGCTGTCGGCGCCGAACCCGTCCCCGTACGGCCCGAGGCGCAGCATGAGGTCGAGCCGCCGCTCGGCGCCGGTGCGGCCGGTGAGCTGTCCGGCCAGCTCCTGCGCGCTGCGGCCGTGCACGGGCGAGTGCGGATCGGCCACCGCCTTCGCGAGTGTCATGTCGATCGCCATCGCGTCGACGTCGGCCGGCCCCGCCACGCCGTGCATGCCGTTCACGCACAGCACGAGCCGGGCGAGGATCTCGCACTCGTCGGGCCGGTCGTCCGGCAGCGGCACGACCTCGCGCGTGAAGCGGGCCTGGTTACGGATGGCGAAGCCGTTGAACGCGAAGTCGTGGTGCGGCACCTGCGAGGGGCGGGGCGGGGGCAGCACCACGTGCGCGTGGCGCGAGGTCTCGTTGAGGTACGGGTCGACGCTGACCATGAAGTCGACGCCCTCCAGGGCCCGGTCGAGCCGGTCGCCGTCGGGCGCGGAGAGGACCGGGTTGGCCGCGAGTGCGATCACGGCCCGCACCCGGCCATCGCCCGGCGTGTCGATCTCCTCGGCGAGCGCGGCCACCGGGAACTCGCCCTTGGCCTCCGGGTGGCCACTGACCCGGCTGCGCCAGCGGCCGAGCGCGAAACCCTTGCCGGGCGCGGCAGGGCGGGGCGCCCGGGCGGTGGCGGCGAGCGGGAACATCGCGCCGCCGGGCCGGTCGAGGTTGCCGGTGAGCGTGTTGAGCACGTCGACCAGCCAGTTGGCGAGCGTGCCGAACTCGACGGTCGAGCTGCCGACCCGGCCGTAGACCGCGGCCGTCGGAGCGGCCGCCAGCTCGCGGGCGATCGTACGGATCTCCTCCGCCGGCACGTCGCACGCCTCGGCCACGGCCTCGGGCGTGAAGTCGGCGGTCTGGGCGCGCACGTCGGCCACCCCCTCCACATGGCCGTCGAGCCCGCCGAGGTCCACCAGGTCCTCGGCGAAGAGGACCTGCACGAGGGCGGCGAGCAGCAGGGCGTCCGTGCCGGGGCGTACGGCCACGTGCCGGTCGGCGAGTCTGGCCGTACGGGTGCGGCGCGGGTCGATGACGGTGAGCGTGCCGCCGCGGCGGCGCAGCGCCTTGAGCCGCCCGGGGAAGTCGGGAGCGGTGCACAGGCTGCCGTTGGACTCGAGTGGGTTGGCGCCGATGAGCAGCAGGTGGTCGGTGCGGTCGAGGTCCGGTACGGGGATGGCGAAGGCGTCTCCGAACAGCAGGCCGCTGGAGACGTGCTTGGGCATCTGGTCGACCGTGCTGGCTGAGTAGATGTTGCGGGTGCGCAGGGCACCGAGCAGCAGCGGCGGGTAGAGAGCCCCGGCCATGGTGTGCACGTTCGGGTTGCCCAGGACGACGGCCACCGCGTCGGAACCGTGCTCCTCGATCAGCGGCCGCAGCCCGGCGGCCACCGCGTCGAACGCCTCCGCCCAGCTCGCCTCCTCGAGCTGCCCGCCGCGGCGTACGAGGGGCCGGGTGAGCCGGTCGGGGTCGCCGTCGAGCTCGCCGAACGCGGCGCCCTTGGGACAGATGAACCCCGCGCTGAAAACGTCGTCCCGGTCACCGCGGGCGCCGGTGACCCGGTCCGCACCGTCGATCGTCAGGGTGAGGCCGCAGGTGGCCTCGCAGAGCGGGCAGATACGCAGGGCGGTACGAGTCGTGCGGTCGGCAGCGGCAGTACGGGGCATGGTCCCTCCCGGTGGGACGGCGGCGGCGACGGTGGCGCGCGGCATTGCCTCCGACCATACCGACCGGTACGCATCCTGTCAGTGGGGGTGCCGGTCGAGGCCCTTCCGGCCAGCCGGCCGAGCTCTCGTCCGACCCGTCAGTCGAGGGTGCGCGCGAGGTAGGCGCGCAGCAGCTCCTTGGTCTCGGCGATGATCAGCGGATCGCCGGACGGCACGGTGCGGAACGCCAGCTGGAGCAGCGCGTCGGCCGCCTCGACCCCGATCAGGAAGGTGCGCTGCAGATCCGCGTCGGCGGCACGGCCGAGCGGCTCCGCGAGCAGCCCGCAGAGCCGCTCGGCGACCAGGGGATTGGCGCCGCCGCCCCGCCGGCCGCTGGGTGCGGGCACGCTGAAGTCGAGCAGCGCGAAGCCCGGCATGTCCCGTTTCATATTGATGTAGACGTCCAGGACGACATCCATCGCGCGCCGCCAGTCGACGGGCTGCGCGGCGTCCAGGCCGTCCGCCACGCGGGCGATGTAGACGTCGAGGTTGCGGTGCGCGAGTGCGTCGGCCATGTCCCGCTTGTTGCTGAAGAAGCGGTAGACGGAGCCGATCGGTACGCCTGCGCGGGCGGCGACGGCGCGGGTGCTGAGGTCCTCGTAGCCGGTCTCGTCCAGAACTTCTGCACAGGCGTCGAGGATGCGGGCGAGGCGGTCGGCGCTGCGCCGCTGCACGGGCATGCGCCGCAGGGGCGGGCTTGGCTGCTGCTCTGTGGGCGTGTGCACGGCCCCATCATGCCGCGAGGCCTCGTTGACGCGCCCTCCCCGTGATTCCTATGGTCTGACATAGGAATCGTTGAGCGGTGGGTCGACCGGCGGGAGCGCGCGATGAGCGGTACGGGCGGTACAAGCGGCACGGGCAGTACGGGAAGTACGGACAGCGAGCAGGCGAGGAAGACGGCCGAAGGGCTGGCGTACCTCTCGGGGTTCGGCAACGAGCACAGCTCCGAGGCGATCCCCGGGGCCCTGCCCACCGGCCGTAACTCGCCGCAGCGCGCGCCGCTCGGGCTGTACGCGGAGCAGCTCAGCGGCACCGCGTTCACCGAGCCGCGCCACCACAACCGCCGCTCCTGGCTCTACCGGATCCGCCCCTCGGCCGCCCACCCGGCGTTCCGGCGGACCGGCAACGGAGCCCTCCGCGCGGCGCCGTTCGACGAGGCGGTCCCCGACCCCAACCGGCTGCGATGGAACCCGCTGCCGGAGCCCGACGGGCCCGCCGACTTCGTCGAGGGGCTGTGGACCCTCGGCGGCAACGGCGACGTCCGGCAGCGCACGGGCATGGCCATCCACCTCTACGCCGCCAACCGCTCCATGACCGACCGGGTGTTCTCCGACGCCGACGGCGAGCTGCTGATCGTCCCCGAGCAGGGCGGTCTGCTGCTGCGCACCGAGTTCGGCCTGCTGCGGGCGGAGCCGGGCCATGTCGCGCTGATCCCGCGCGGGGTCCGCTTCCGCGTCGAGCTGCTCGATGCCGCGCCGATCGGCGGGCAGAGCCCGACTGCGCGCGGTTATGTCTGCGAGAACTACGGGCAGCCCTTCGCGCTCCCCGACCTCGGCCCGATCGGCGCCAACGGACTCGCCAACGCCCGGGACTTCCTCGCGCCCAGCGCTGCGTACGAGGACCGCGAAGGGCCGGTCGAGGTGATCAACAAGTTCTGCGGCAACCTCTGGGCGGCCACCTACGACCACTCGCCGCTGGACGTCGTCGCCTGGCACGGCAACCACGTTCCTTACGTCTACGACCTGCGCCGCTTCAATGTGCTGGGCAGCATCAGCTACGACCACCCGGACCCGTCGATCTTCACCGTGCTGACCTCCCCGTCCGACACCCCGGGCCTCGCGGGCGTCGACTTCGTCGTCTTCGCGCCGCGCTGGCTGGTCGGCGAGGACACCTTCCGGCCGCCGTACTTCCACCGCAATGTGATGAGCGAGTACATGGGCCTGATCGAGGGCGCGTACGACGCGAAGGCGGAAGGTTTCGTTCCGGGCGGCGGCTCGCTGCACAACATGATGTCCGCGCACGGACCCGACCGTGAGACCTTCGACAGGGCGAGCGCGGCGGAGCTGAAGCCGCAGAAAATCGAGGGCGGCCTGGCCATCATGTTCGAGACCCGCTGGCCGGTGACCGCCACCGAGCAGGCACTGTCCGCCGACCATCTGCAGCGAGGCTACGACGACGTGTGGCAGGGTCTGCAGCGGAATTTCCGCCCCTGATTTCCGCCTGATTTCCGCCCCTGACCGGAGCTTTCGGAGCTTTCGCCGTGACCGCCTTCGCCCCCGACTCGCTCGTCCTGAACCGCAAGCTGCCGCTGTGGTACCAGGTCTCGCAGTCGCTTCGCGCCTCGATACTGGGGCGCCGCCCCGATGCGCCGCTGCGGCTGCCGACCGAGGGCCAGCTCGCGGAGCACTACGGCGTCAGCGTGCTCACCATGCGCCAGGCGCTGAAGGAGCTGGAGACGGAAGGGCTGATCAGCCGCCACCGGCGGCGCGGCACCTTCATCGAGCCTGCGGCTCAGCGCGGGGCGCCGGTACGGCTGCTGGGCTCGGTGGACGCCATCGTGGCCCAGCAGTCGGGTGAGGCCGCCACGGTGCTGGGGCACGGCCCCGCGCCCGTACCGGCGGAGCTGGCCGAGCACTTCCCGGACCTGGAGGAAGTGGTGCGGTACCGGCGGCTGCGCTGCGACGGCAGCAACGGCGAGCCGACCAACTGGGCCGAGAACGCGGTGCGTCCCGAACTCGCCGAGCGCATCGAGATCGAGGACCTGACGCGCTGGCCGATGACGAAGGTGCTGCGCGACGCGGTGGGGGTGCGGATCAGCCGGATCACCGACACGGTGGAGGCGCGGCTCGCGGACCCGGAGACGGCCCGTCTGCTGGACGTCCCGCTGCTGAGCCCGATCCTGCACTACACGGGCGTGACGTACGACGACACGGGCCGCGTCGTCGACGTCGCTCGCATCCACTACCGCGGCGACCGCTTCTCGTTCACGGTGACGCTGGAGGCGTAGCCGGGCAGCCAGCCGTAGCCGCGCAGCCGCCTCCGGCGCGGACCACACCGCGTTGACCTGGGCTTTTGCGCTTATTGCTCACGCCTCAAGGCCTTGTTGACGCCGAGTTTCGCCACCTACGGTCGTCCGGACCGCCGAACCCCACGGTGGAGTTCAAGGGCGAACGATAGGTGTCCACATGCTGACAATCCTCGGATTCGTCATGATTGCTACCTTCCTGGTGCTGATCATGGCCAAGAAGATGTCCCCGATCGCGGCGCTGGTCCTGATCCCCGCGCTGTTCTGCGTCCTCGCCGGACAGGGCGCCGGCCTCGGGGACTACGTGCTCAAGGGCATCGGCGATCTGGCGCCCACGGCCGCCATGCTGATGTTCGCCATCGTGTACTTCGGCGTGATGATCGACGTGGGTCTCTTCGACCCGATCGTCCGGGTCATCCTGCGGTTCTGCAAGGCGGATCCGCTGCGCGTCGTGATCGGCACCGCGGTGCTCGCCGCCATCGTCTCGCTCGACGGCGACGGCTCCACCACCTTCATGATCACCGTCTCGGCGCTGCTGCCGCTCTACAAGCGCCTGAAGATGAGCCTCGTCGTGATGACGGGTGTCGCCGCCACCGCGAACGGCGTCATGAACACCCTGCCCTGGGGCGGCCCGACCGCCCGCGCCGCCACCGCGCTCAAGCTGGACACGGGCGAGATCTTCGTCCCGATGATCCCGGCGCTCGCCGTCGGCCTGGTCTTCGTCTTCGCTCTCGCCTACTTCCTGGGCCTCCGCGAGCGCAGGCGCCTCGGCGTGCTCACCCTCGACGAGGTCCTCGAGCCGGAGACCGAGGCCGAGTCCGAGTCCGAGCAGGTCCTCGTGGGCGCCGGTGCCGGGACCGGTGCCGGTGCGGACGGCGGCTCCGCGGCCCGTACGAAGAAGAGCCTCGGCGGCTCCGGCACGGACGCGGACTGTACGCCGGAGGACGAGCGCGCCGCCGTACTGGACCCGAACCGCACCACGCTGCGGCCCAAGCTCTACTGGTTCAACGCCGCGCTGACGGTCGCCCTGCTCACCCTCCTGATCATGGAGGTCCTGCCGATCCCGGTGCTGTTCCTGCTGGGTGCCGCAATCGCGCTGACCGTCAACTTCCCGCACATGCCTGACCAGAAGGCCCGTATCGCCGCACACGCCGAGAACGTCCTCAACGTCTCCGGCATGGTCTTCGCGGCCGCCGTCTTCACCGGAGTCCTCACGGGCACCGGAATGGTCGAGCACATGGCCCGAGCCGTGGTCGATGCCATCCCCGACGGCATGGGCCCGCACATGGGCCTGGTCACGGGCCTGCTGAGCATCCCGTTCACGTACTTCATGTCGAACGACGGCTTCTACTTCGGCATCGTGCCGATCCTCGCCGAGGCCGGAGCCGCGCACGGCGTGGCCCCTGTCGAGATCGCCCGCGCCTCGCTCATCGGCCAGGCGCTGCACATGTCCAGCCCGCTGGTGCCCGCCGTGTACGTGCTCGTGGGCATGGCGAAGGTGGAATTCGGGGACCACACCAGGTTTACGGTGAAGTGGGCGGCGCTCACCTCGCTGGTGGTGCTCGGAGCAGGACTGCTCTTCGGAATCATCTGACGGGACATCCGACCGGGGATGCGACTGAAGAATCCGACCGGAGATCTGACCGGAGTCATCCGACCGTGACGTATGCAGGGCCCGGCAGGGGCTGGCTGGTCCGCCTGGTCATCGCCTTCGCTTTCGCGCAGGGTGCGGTGTCCATGGCGCGGCCTGCCGTCTCCTACCGGGCCCTCGCCCTGGGCGCCGACGCCCGCGCCGTCGGTGTCATCGCCGCCGTCTACGCACTGCTGCCGCTGTTCGCGGCGGTGCCCCTGGGGCGGCGTACGGACCACGGGCGGTGCGCGCCCCTGCTGCCCGTCGGCGTGGCACTCATCGCGGTGGGCTGCGCGCTGAGCGGCACGGCCGGCTCGCTCCCCGCGATGGCCGCGTGGAGCGGTGTGATGGGCCTCGGCCACCTGGCGTTCGTCATCGGCGCGCAGAGCATCGTGGCCCGCCAGAGCGCCCCGGCCGAACAGGACCGCAACTTCGGCCACTTCACCATCGGCGCCTCGCTCGGCCAGCTGGTCGGTCCGATCGCCACGGGCCTGCTGGTGTCCGGGCACGACGGGGCGCTGTCCCGCACCAGCGCAGCAGCCCTGCTGGTCTCGGCCGCCGTCGCCGCCTTCTCCTTCACCTCGCTGTGGCGGATCGAGCGCCGCGACACCCTGCCCGTACGCGAGGAGCCCGGGACGGGGACGGGGGCCGGTGCCGGGACGGGGCCCGGGACCGGGCCCGGGACCGCCGCGAAGGTGCCGGTCCACCGCATCCTGCGCACCCGGGGCGTGCCCGCCGGGATGTTCACCAGCCTCGCCGTGCTCTCCGCCACCGACATCCTCACCGCGTACCTCCCGGTCGTCGGCGAGCACCGCGGCATCGCGCCCACCACGATCGGCCTGCTGCTGAGCCTGCGGGCCGCGGCCACCATCGCCTGCCGCCTCGTCATGACCCCGATGATCCGCCTCCTGGGCCGTACGGCCCTGCTGGTCCTCAGCTGCCTCGCCGCCGCACTGCTCTGCGCGGGCATCGCCGTACCGCTCCCGGCCTGGGCACTCGGCATCCTCCTCGCGGCCCTGGGCTTCTGCCTCGGGGTGGGACAGCCGCTGTCCATGACCACCGTGGTGCAGGCCGCCCCGGACGAGGCCCGCAGCACGGCCCTCGCCCTGCGCCTGACCGGCAACCGCCTCGGCCAGGTCGCCGCCCCGGCCACCGCCGGCCTCGCCGCGGGCCTCGCGGGCACGGCCGCCCCGTTCGCGATGCTGGGCGTCCTGCTCCTGATCGCATCGGCCGCGGCAGCCAGGCCGCTCCGCGGGGGCGGCGGCGCGGAGCAGGGGGTCGTAGGCGGCGGGCGGGAATCCGGCTACCAGACCTCGGATACGGCTAGAGAATCGCGATCGGGTTGACCGGAGAGCCGGTGGCCCGCGGCAGCCGGAGCGGTGCGATCACGCACAGGAACGACCAGCGGCCCTCCCGTTCGCAGACCGGCACGAGGTCCTCGAACTGCAGGTAGTCCAGCAGATGCACGCCCAGGGCGTGCACGGCGAGCACATGGACGGGGTAGGCCACGCCCTCCGCGAGGCTCGGGGCGACATCGCTGTTGCCGTCGCTGCCCAGCACCGCGACCCGGCGTTCGGCCACGAACTCCGCCGCGTCCGGGTGCAGTCCGGCGCGGGCCTCCGATGCGGCCCACGGCCCGAGTTCGTCTCTGCGCCTGCGGTGGCCGACCCGTACGAGCAGGATGTCGCCCTCCCGGACGCGTACGCCCTGGGCCTCCTCCGCCGCGGCGAGTTCAGCGGCCGTCACATGGTCGCCGGGCTCCAGCCACGGGACGCCCCGCAGCCCGGGGATGTCCAGCAGGACCCCACGGCCCGCGATACCGTCCCGCACCGCCTCGACGGTGAGCTCCTCGGCGCCGCCCTCCGTCACCGTGGCGCCGGGGACGCCGCCGTGGAGTGAGGCGTCGTAGATGACGTGGCAGAGGGCGTCGAGGTGGCTGTCCGCGTCGCCGTGCACGTTCATAGCGAAGCGGTCCCGGGCGAAGTGGAGCCCGGGGCCGGGGTCCTGCTCGGCCCACGCGGTCATCTCGTGGCGGCACGGATCGGGATTGTCGGGGCCGGAGCGGGTCTCCACCGGGGCGGCGAGGGTCACGGTGCGCCCGGTCCGTACCTCGGCGGCCGCGGCCAGCACCTGGGCGGACGCGCTGTACGCCAGCGCGCCGCGCCGCCCTCCCGCGCCCCGCCGGCCCGCTCCTGAAGGTCCGCGAACAGCGCGCCGAACCCGGCCGCGCTCAGGGCCGCGGGCCCGCCGGGCCGGGTGCGCCAATTCGTCCCGCGAGCAGTCATGGCCGTCTCAGCGTCGCATGCCGCCGCGGGGCGTGCGCGCCTGCGCGCTACGGGGTCCGGCGGGGGCCTGACCGGGCGGACGGCGCCGCGCGGGCCCCGTACGGCGTGCGAATCTGAAGCTGTGCCCGGCCGCTGGGTCCTGGGTCTGCGCTCGGCTGCTGGATCCGTCCCCGGCCGCTGGATCCGTGTCCGGGTGGATGAGGGGGTGACCCGCATGCCTGGCGGAATCCGCCTGCCGCGCGCCCGCGCCCCGGTCCTGCCGGCGTTCAGGCGCCCGGCCCGGATCACGATCGCCGCCAGTGCCGCCTTCTCCCTCTGCCGCGATGCCATCGGCCTGGCCGGGCTCACCCTCGGCTGTCTCATCCGAACCACCGCCACCGCCGCCGCCACCACCACCGCTACCGCCCCGCCGCACGGGGCCGGTTGACCGCCCCTGACGTCGGAGCTGACGTCGGACTGGCGTCGGAGAGCGATCGCGTGGTCGTGGCGGCCGCGCCCCGCGTGAGACGGTGGCCGTCCGTACCGAGCTGCGCTGGGAGGGGCGTCAGATGGCCGGTCCGTACCCGGAGGCCGAACCGTACGAGAGCGGGATGCTCGAGGTGGGCGACGGCAACAGCCTCTACTGGGAGACCTGCGGCAATCCCGCGGGCAAGCCGGCGGTCGTGCTGCACGGCGGACCGGGGTCGGGGTGTACGCCGGGGTGGCGGCGGTTCTTCGACCCCGACGCGTACCGGATCGTGCTGTTCGACCAGCGCGGCTGCGGCAGGAGCACCCCGCACGCGAGCGACCCGGCGGTCGGCCTGGCCGCCAACACGACCCGTCACCTGCTTGCCGACATCGAGAGCCTGCGGCGGCATCTGGGCATCGACCGCTGGCTGGTACTCGGCGCGTCATGGGGCTCCACGCTCGGGCTCGCGTACGCCCAGAGCCATCCCGAGCGCGTCTGCGAGACCGTGCTGTTCAGCGTCGCCACCACCACGCGGCGCGAGGTGGAGTGGGTCACGCGCGGCGTCGGCCGGTTCTTCCCCGGGGAATGGGCGCGCTTCCGTGACGGCGTGCCGGCCGCCGAACGGAGCGGCAGCCTGGTGGACGCGTACGGCAGGCTGCTGCACGACCCCGATCCGGCCGTGCGGGAGAAGGCCGCCCGGGACTGGTGCGCCTGGGAGGACTCCCACATCGCCGTGCGGGCGGACCACAAGCCTGATCCGCGCTACGACGACCCGGCGTTCCGGATGGCTTTCGCCCGGCTGGTCACGCACTACTGGCGGCACGCCGCATGGCTCGACGACGGCGCGCTCCTGCGGGGAGTGGACGCACTCGCCGGGATCCCGGGCGTCCTGGTCCACGGCCGCCTCGACCTGAGCAGTCCGCCGGACGTCGCGTGGGAGCTCGCTCAGGCGTGGCGCGGCAGCGAGCTCGTGCTGGTGGACGACGCGGGACACGGCTCCGGATACCCGGACATGACCGAAGCCGTCGTCGCGGCCACGGACCGCTTCGCCGTGCGCGCATGACAAGGCCACCGCTTCCGCGGGCAGGTGATGCGCGTGACATGACCCACCCTGGCGGTACCAAAACTACCGCCGCTAGTTTGGGTGCCGTACGGAGAACGCCCGACGGTCCGGGAGGACGCACGATGAAGGCCCATGACGGGATGTACATCGACGGGGACTGGCGGCCGCCCGTCGGCACCGGCACGATCGAGGTCGTGAACCCGGCAGACGAGCAGGTCATCGGGCTCGTACCGGCCGGCGTCGCGGAGGACGTCGACGCCGCCGTGGCCGCCGCCCGCGCCGCGTTCCCCGGCTGGGCCGCCACCCCGCCCGCCGGGCGCGCGGCCCGTATCGCCGCGCTGCGCGACGCGCTCGCCGCGCGCCGCGACGAGATCGCCGAGACCGTCACCGCGGAACTCGGCTCACCGCTCGGCTTCGCGCAGAAGGTGCACGCCGACCTGCCGATCGCGGTCGCGGGCGGCTACGCCGAGCTGGCCGCCACCTACGCGTTCGAGGAGAAGGTCGGCAACTCCACCGTCCTGCACGAGCCGGTCGGCGTCGTCGGCGCGATCACGCCCTGGAACTACCCGCTGCACCAGATCGTCGCCAAGGTCGCGGCCGCGCTCGCCGCGGGCTGCACGGTCGTGCTGAAGCCCGCCGAGGACACCCCGCTGGTCGCCCAGCTCTTCGCGGAGGCGGTGCACGAGGCGGGCGTGCCGGCCGGCGTGTTCAACCTCGTCACCGGGCTCGGCCCGGTCGCCGGGCAGGCGCTCGCCGAGCACGACGGCGTGGATCTGGTGTCCTTCACCGGCTCCACCGCCGTCGGCAGGCGGATCGGGGCGGTGGCCGGCGGAGCGGTCAAGCGGGTCGCCCTCGAACTCGGCGGCAAGTCCGCCAACGTCATCCTCCCGAGCGCCGACCTGGCCCGCGCGGTCAGCGTGGGCGTCGCCAACGTCTTCGCCAACTCCGGCCAGACGTGCAGCGCCTGGACCCGGATCCTGGTGGACGCCGCACGGTACGACGAGGCGGTCGAGCTCGCGCGCCAGGCCGCGGCCAAGTACGTCCCCGGTGACCCGCACGACGCCGCCAGCCGCCTCGGCCCGGTCGTCAGCGCCCGGCAGCGCGACCGCGTCCGCGGCTACATCGAGCAGGGAGCGGCCGAGGGCGCCCGTATCGTCGCGGGCGGCCCGGAGGCCCCCGAGGGCCGCGAGACCGGCTACTACGTCCGCCCGACGGTCTTCGCCGACGTGACCCCGGAGATGACGATCGCTCAGGAGGAGATCTTCGGCCCGGTCATCACGATCCTGAAGTACGAGGACGAGGACGACGCCGTACGCATCGCCAACGGCACGGTGTACGGGCTCGCGGGCGCGGTCTGGTCGGCGGACGAGGACGAGGCGGTCGCCTTCGCCCGCCGCCTGGAGACCGGCCAGGTCGACATCAACGGCGGCCGGTTCAACCTCCTGGCCCCGTTCGGGGGCTACAAGCAGTCGGGCGTGGGCCGCGAACTGGGCGCCCACGGCCTGACCGAGTACCTCCAGACGAAGTCGCTGCAGTTCTGAGTTCCTGAAGACGCCCGAGCCCGGCGGCCGCCATGACTGCGGCTGTCGGACTCGACCCCGAATCCGCCCGTACCGAGGAGAACCCCGTGGTCCGCGCCGCCGTTCTGCCCGCCGTCAACGCACCTCTCGAGCTCATCGAGATCGACCTGCCGCAGCCCGGCCCGGGCCAGGTGCGGGTGCGGCTCGCCGCCGCCGGGGTGTGCCACTCCGACCTGTCCCTGTCCAACGGCACGCTGCGCCAGCCCGTACCCGCCGTCCTCGGCCACGAGGGCGCGGGCACGGTCACCGCGGTCGGCGACGGCGTCACCTCCCTCGCCCCGGGCGATCCGGTCGTCCTCAACTGGGCGCCGTCCTGCGGCAGCTGCCACTTCTGTGGCCTCGGCGAGCCCTGGCTGTGCGCCAACGCCATGGCGGGCGCCGGCGCGCCGTACGCCCGTACCGCCGACGGGCGGGAGCTCTACCCCGGCCTGGGCAGCGCGGTCTTCGCCGAGGAGACCGTCGTCTCGGCGCACGCCGCGCTGCCGCTGCCGGACGGGGTGCCGCTCACGGTCGCGGCCCTGCTCGGCTGCGCGGTCCTCACCGGATACGGCGCGATCCACCACGCCGCGAAAGTACGGGAGGGCGAGTCCGTCGCGGTGTTCGGCGTGGGCGGGGTCGGGCTCGCGGTGATCCAGGCGGCCCGGATCGCGGGAGCGGGACCGATCGTGGCCGTCGACGTCTCCGCGGGCAAGGAGGAGCTGGCGCGCAAAGCCGGAGCGACGGACTTCCTGATCTCCGCCCCGGACACCGCGAAGCAGATCCGCAAACTCACGGGCGGACACGGCGCGGACGTCGCCGTCGAGTGCGTGGGCCGCGCCGAGACCATCCGCACCGCCTGGGACTCCACCCGCCGCGGCGGCCGCACCACGGTCGTCGGCATCGGCGGCAAGGAACAGCAGGTCTCCTTCTCCGCCCTGGAGCTCTTCCACTTCGGCCGCACGCTCTCCGGCTGCGTCTACGGCAACTGCGACCCGGCGAAGGACCTCCCGCTGCTTGCCGAGCACATCCGCGCGGGCCGCCTGGACCTGGCGGGCATGGTCACCGAGCGCATCGCCCTCGACGGCATCCCGGCCGCCTTCGAGGCGATGCTCGCGGGCCGCGGCGGGCGTACCCTCGTCGTCTTCTAGCGCCTGCTCAGCGCGCTCGCTTGACCCGTCCCTCGTCCCCGGCGCGCGCCGGACTTCGGTCATCGGGGAGTTGCCGCAGGGCTGCCTCGTACTGCATCGCCAGCCCGTCCACCAGAGCCGTGAGGCCCGTCTCGAAGGCGCCCTCGTCGACCTGCTGCTGACGGTCGGCCAGCAGGTGGGCCTGGCCCAGGTGGGGGTAGGCGGCCGGGTCGTACGCGGTCGCGTCGTCGACGAAGCCGCGCGCGAAGGAGCCGAGCGCCGAGCCCGCGACGAAGTAGCGCATCAGGGCGCCGATCCTGGTCGCCTGGGCCGGCGGCCAGCCCGCGTCGACCATGGCGCCGAAGACGGCGTCCGCCATCCGCAGACCTGCCGGGCGGCGGCCGGGACCGCGGGCGAGGAACGGCACGATGTTGGGGTGGGCGGCGAGCGCGGCCCGGTACGAGCGCGCCCACTCCAGCAGTGCCGTACGCCAGTCCGTGCGGCCCCCGGGCGCGGCCTCGAACATCGACAGGTCGACCTGGCCCACGACCGTGTCCGCGGCCGCGTCCAGGATCTCGTCCTTGACTTTGAAGTGGTTGTAGAGCGACGGGCCGCTCACCCCGAGCTCCGCCGCCAGCCGCCGCGTCGAGACGGCCTCGAGACCTTCCTCGTCGATCAGCGCCAGGGCTGTCTCGACGATTCGGTCGCGGCTGAGCAGGGGCTTGCGTGGGCGGGCCATGCCGCACATAGTAGAGGCCGTCCCCCATAAACTAGCACTGCTAATTTATGCGGGACTCCGGCGGAAGCCATGAAAGCCGCGAGATCCACGCCATCCATGCCATCCACGCCATCCGCGACAGCCGACGAAAGGTGCGCGCCGTGAACCTGGAGCTCTCCGAGGAGCAGGAGGCCGTCCGCCGACTCGCCAAGGACTTCACCGACCGCGAGATCGTCCCGAACGCCGTCGCGTGGGACCGGGCGGAAAGTGTCGACCGCGGCATCGTGAAGACCCTCGGCGACCTCGGCTTCCTGGGCCTCACCATCCCCGAGGAGTACGGCGGATCCGGCGGCGACCACCTCGCGTACGTCCTGGTCACCGAGGAGCTGGGGCGCGGCGACTCCGCGGTGCGCGGGATCCTGTCCGTGTCGCTCGGCCTGGTCGCCAAGACGATCGCCGCGTGGGGGAGCGAGGAGCAGAAGCGCGCGTGGCTGCCCCGGCTCTGCTCGGGCGAGGCTGTCGGCTGCTTCGGCCTCACCGAGCCCGGCACCGGCTCCGATGCCGCGAACCTCACCACGCGCGCGGTGCGCGACGGCGACGACTACGTCATCGACGGCACCAAGATGTTCATCACCAACGGCACCTGGGCGGACGTCGTCCTGCTCTTCGCCCGCACCGGCCAGGAGCCCGGCCACAAGGGCATCAGCGCCTTCCTCGTCCCCACCGACACACCGGGTCTGACCCGCCGCGAGATCCACGGGAAGCTCGGCCTGCGCGGCCAGGCAACCGCCGAGCTGATCCTCGAGGGCGTCCGCGTCCCGGCCTCCGCCATGATCGCCCCGGAGGGCAAGGGCTTCTCGGTCGCCATGTCGGCGCTGGCCAAGGGCCGGATGTCGGTCGCGGCGGGCTGCGTCGGCATCGCGCAGGCGTGCCTGGATGCGGCGGTGCGGTACGCGGGCGAGCGCGAGCAGTTCGGCCGGCCGATCGCCCGGCACCAGCTCGTCCAGGAGCTGATATCCGACATCGCGGTGGACGTCGAGGCGGCCCGGCTGCTGACGTGGCGGGTGGCCGACCACATCGAGCGCGGGCTGCCGTTCGCGACCGAGTCCTCCGTCGCCAAGCTGTACGCGAGCGAGGCCGCGGTGCGCTGCGCCAACAACGCCCTGCAGGTGTTCGGCGGGTATGGCTATATCGATGAATACCCCGCGGGCAAGCTGCTTCGCGACGCCCGCGTGATGACGCTCTACGAGGGCACCAGCCAGATCCACAAGCTTCTGATCGGCCGTGCCCTGACGGGAGAATCGGCGTTCTGAGCGGCCCGCACGGACAGGCCCCCTAAGCGCTTGCTCAGCTTCGGAGGTATGGTGTTTGTCCGGCCGGCGGAGGGTCCGCGGGGCCGGAGGACGGGACGTGCGTGCAATGGGCACCGAGGCGGAGCGGACGGCTGACCGTACGGCCGGGCAGGGGGCCGAGTGCATGGCCGAGCAGTGGGACGACGTCGCACCCGACGCGGCCAGGCGACTGGTGATCGCCGCGGTCCAGGCCTTCGCCGAGCGCGGCTACCACGCGACCACCACCCGCGATATCGCCGGCCGCGCCGGCATGAGCCCGGCCGCCCTCTACATCCACTACAAGACGAAGGAAGAGCTGCTCTTCCAGATCAGCAGCGTCGGCCACCGCCTCTCGCTGGGGATCCTCCAGGATGCGGCAGCCGGCGACGGCACCCCCGCCGACCGCCTCGGCACCGCCGTACGCTCCTTCGTCCGCTGGCACGCCGAGCGCCACACGACCGCCCGCGTGGTGCAGTACGAGCTGGGGGCGCTGGGCGAGGAGCACTACGCGGAGATCGTCGGGCTGCGCCGCGAGGTCGACGCCACGATGCGGTCGATCATCCAGGAGGGGGTCGACGCGGGCGACTTCGACGTACCCGACGTCGCCGGCACGACGCTCGCCGTGCTGTCCCTCTGCATCGACGTGGCCCGCTGGTTCAACCCGGAGGGCCGGCGCACCCCCGACGACGTCGGGCGGCTGTATGCCGACCTCGTCCTGCGGATGGTTGGCGCCGCCCCCCAGGGCTGACGACAAGAACCGGCTGGAGCGAACCGGCTAGAGATAGAAGCGGCTCACCGTCTCCGCCACGCACGCCGGCTTCGCGCCGCCCTCCCGCTCGACCGTCACGCTCGTGGTCAGCTGCACGCCGCCCTCGACCTCGGTCACCTCGGCGATCTTCCCGGTCGCCCGCAGGCGCGAGCCGACCGGCACCGGCGAAGGAAAGCGGACCTTGTTCGAGCCGTAGTTGATCCCCATCCGCACGCCCTCGACCCGGAGCAGCTGCGGCACGAACGCGGGCAGCAGCGACAGCGTGAGATAACCGTGGGCGATGGTCGTGCCGAACGGCCCGGCCGCGGCCTTCTCCGGGTCCACGTGGATCCACTGGTGGTCGCCGGTCGCGTCCGCGAACAGGTCGATCCGCTTCTGGTCGACCTCCAGCCAGTCACTGAAGCCCAGCTGGTCGCCGACCGCGGACCGCAGCTCGTCGAGCGATGAGAAGACCCGGGGTTCCGCCATCTCCGATACCTCCACCGGCTTTGCGCACGCACCGTGCGCAACGTTACGTACTAAGCAGTTGCTCAGCACCTGCCAGCATGGTTCGAAGGCGGTCTTCTGTCAACGCGTCGCCGACGTAGGGTTGGGTCCTGTGCCGCAGATACCCACAACTGTTCACGAGCTCACCGTCGGCCAGCTGTCCGCGCGCAGCGGCGCAGCCGTGTCGGCACTGCACTTCTACGAGTCCAAGGGCCTGATCAGCAGCCGCCGCACGTCGGGCAACCAGCGCCGCTACAACCGTGACACGCTGCGCCGCGTCGCGTTCGTACGCGCCGCGCAGCGCGTCGGCATCCCGCTCGCCACCATCCGGGACGCGCTCGCCGAGCTGCCCGACGAGCGCACCCCGACCCGCGAGGACTGGGCCAGGCTCTCCGAGGCCTGGCGCTCCGAACTCGATCAGCGCATCCAGCAGCTCAACCGGCTGCGCGACCACCTCACCGACTGCATCGGCTGCGGGTGCCTCTCGCTCGACACGTGCGTGCTCTCCAACCCGGACGACCGCTTCGGCGAGCGCGGGGACGGCTCGCGGCTGCTGGTGCAGCGCAAACGCTGAGCCGCCCAGCCACGCGAGCCACCCGAGCTATCCCAGCTGGGCAAGCCGCCCGAGCCACCCCAAGCGGACCCGGCCCGGTCACCAGACGGCCGGCCGCCTCGCCGCCCACGGCCGGGCCTCCTCCAGTTCGGCGGAGAGCGAGATCAGGGTCGTCTCCTCGCCGTAGCGGCCGCCGAACATGACGCCGATCGGCAGGTCCTCGTCCGTCCAGTGCAGCGGCACGCTGACGGCGGGCTGGCCGGTGGCGTTGTAGATCGGGGTGAACGGGGTGAAGGCGGCCATCGCCGCGAACTCGGCGTCCGGGTCCGCGTCGTTGCGCAACGCGCCCACCAGGGCCGGGGGCTGGGCCAGGGTCGGGGTGAGGATCGCGTCGTAGCCCGTCCCCGGGGTCAGGAGCGCGTCCGCGATCATCTGCCCCAGGGCCCGGAACGCGTACATCGAGTCCGCGAACTCCTGGCCCGTCACCTTGCCGCCGCGCTCGCGCAGATGGCGGCTGAGGGGCTGCAGCAGCCCTTCGGCGCCGGCCGGCACCGGGCGCGCCAGGGCCATGACGTCCCAGACCGTCGTGAAGGCGGTCCGCACCGTGTCGTCCACCGGCAGCTCCAGCTCGTCCACGTGGTGGCCGAGTTCGCGCAGCAGCGCGGTCGCGCCGTCGGCGGCGGCCCGGCAGTCGGGGTGCAGCTCCACGCCGGGAACGGGCGGCGTGAGCAGCGAGACGATCCGCAGCCGGCCGGCCGGGCGCCGCCGGGCGGCCGCGAGGAAGGTCTCGCCCGGCGGCAGGGACGAAGCGCCGTACGGGTCGCCTGGCATCGGCCCGGCGAGCACGTCGAGCAGCACCGCCGCGTCCGCGACCGTACGGCCGATGGGCCCGGACGTGCTGAGCCCGCTGATGTCGTGGAGGGCCGGGCCGCCGCTGACCCGGCCGCGGCTCGGCTTGATGCCGAACAGACCGCAGACCGAGGACGGGATGCGGATCGATCCGCCGCCGTCGCTGCCGTGGGCGACGGGCGCGAGGCCGCCCGCGACGGCGGCCGCCGCCCCGCCGCTCGACCCGCCCGCGGACCGGTCGAGGTCCCAGGGCGTACGGGCCGGGGGCGCGACCTTGTTCTCCGTGTAGCAGGGCAGGCCGAACTCGGGGGTGTTGGTCTTGCCGAGCATCACCGTGCCCGCGGCGCGCAGCTTGGTGACCACATGGTCGTCGACGTCGGGGATGTGGTCGCTGAAGGCCTCGGAGCCGAAGGTGCAGCGCACGCCCGCCACGAGGTTGAGATCCTTGACCGGCACCGGCACGCCGTGCAGCGGCGGCAGTTCCCTGCCCTCGCGGCGCGCGGCCGTCGCCTCGTCCTCCGCGGCGGTGGCCTGCTTCCGGGCGATCTCGGGCGTGAGGGTGATGAACGCGCCCAGAGTCTGGTCCAGTTGGTCGATCCGTCGCAGGTAGTGCTCGGTCAGCTCGAGCGGCGAGAGCGTCCCCTCCCGGATTCCCTCCGCCTGCTCCAGCGCTGTCAGATCGTGCAGCTCGGCCATGCCCGTCCGTTCTCTCGGCGACTGGAGCAGAATCGTCGCACTACCGCCTGGTAACGGGCCAGACCTCGCCGTGTCCGAGGTGGGTTGCCGTCCCATGTCTCGTCGCGGCCTCCGGCGTCGCGGCGCCTGGTCGCCTGAGCGGTGCCGGGGCCGGTCAGCCCGCCTGCCGGTAGGAGGCGAACCGGGCGAGCAGGCCATGGGGGGCATGGTCACTGAAGCAGACGGCGAGGCTGTCGGCGGACTCGCCGGCGGAAGCCTCGCTGCGCGGGACGCCGACGCCGCCAAGGCGGCGCTGCGTGGCCCGGTCGGCGCTGGTGGCCCGCCCCGTTTCCGGGACTTCAGGGTGCGATGGAGCCCGGCGACCGGGTGTCGCCGAGTGGCGTCCGGCGGGGGAAGGGCTGCGGGACGCGGCGTGGGCGGACGTAGTGCGCTACGAGGCCAGCGCCGCTCTTCGGCATCTCTTGGCCGTCATCAGCGCCTCGTCCGTCAGCACGGCTTCGGGCACGACGATGCCGCAGCCCGTGCAGACCGGTCCCGAACCCGGATGGCGCTCCAGGCCGTGGCGCCAGACGATCCGGTCGTCCGCGCACACCGGGCACACCTCGCGCGGCTCGGACTCCAGCGCCGCGATGAGACGCCGGAGGACGTCGGGGAGGGGTGCCGTCGGGTGGTGCTGCGGGTCGTCGCACCAGACCACGCCGCACCCGCCCCACGTGCGGCGATGCCATTCGTCCAGAGCGCCGGGCTGCCGGATGCCCGCGTGCTTCTCGCGCTTGCGCCGGGCCGCGAACTCCACGTCGTACGCGAGCCAGATGGTCCGCGCCTCCTCCAGCTCCGCGAGTGCCGCGACGAGCCGCGCGGGCTCCGGCTGGCGGTCTCCCGTTCCGATGCCGACCCGGGTGCACAGGTGGTGCCAGGTCGCCCGGTGTCCGTAAGGGGCGAATTTCTCCAGGCACTTGCGCAGGGCGGTGCGCCGCTGCCGGGTCGGGATCCGTGGGTCGCGTACGTGCTCGGCGAGGGCTCTGAATCCGGCCATCTTCCTTGCCACCTCCGTGGCTCGAACTTCGGCTGGTACTCCGGCGATGAGGAATGGACGGATCCCGGAGCGATTCGGATCCATCGAACTGCCTGGCGATTCGCGGCCGGAGTCGTGGGCGGACCGGGCGTTGGTGCTCTCGCCGGGGCGCTCAACTCCCCGCGTGATTCCTGCAGATCCGGAAGAAGCTGACGTCTGTTCATCTTCCGGTGGCGCAGTACCGGCGGTAACCTCCCGGCCACCGTTTTGGGTCCCGTACTCGGGAGGAGCAGGAATGCGACCGCGCACCCCACGCCTCACCGCCGCCCTGCTCGCGCTGATCGCCGGACTGGTCTCGCCGTTGCCGCAGGCCGCCGCCGCAGAGCCGAGCAGCCCACCCGTCGCCGACTACTGCCAGGGCCAGTGCGCAGACATCCTGCCGCCGGGCGAGAACGGCAACGCCACGCTCGCCGAGATCCTGGCCCACCGCCTCTTCGGCACCCGCCCAGCCCACAGCTCCGACCAACTGGGCCCGTACAACGACCTCGTCGCAGGCCATACTTCCCTCACCGACGACACGTTGACCGAGTTCTTCAACGACTCCTCCTTCGGCGTGCCCGAGGACCAGGTCGCCTCCGTCACCAGGCCGCGCCCCGACGTGACGATCACCCGTGACAAGAAGACCGGCGTGCCGCACATCCAGGGCACCACGCGCGAAGGAACCGAATTCGGCGCCGGATACGCGGCCGGCCAGGACCGGCTCTGGCTCATCGACCTCTTCCGGCATATCGGCCGCGGGCAGCTCACTCCCTTCGCGGGCGGCGCACCCGCCAACCAGGGCCTGGAGCAGCAGTTCTGGCCGCTGGCGCCGTACACCGAGAAGGACCTCCAAGCCCAGATCGACCGGATCACCGAGACGGGCGGCGAGCGCGGGAAGCAGGCCATGGCGGACGCGCAGGCGTACATCGACGGCCTCAACGCATACCGGGAGCAGTCGAAGAACGGGCGCTACTTCCCCGGCGAGTACGTCCTCACCGGCCATATCGACGCCATCACCAACGCCGGTGAGATCGAGCCGTTCAAGCTCACCGACCTGATCGCGCTCGCCTCCGTCGTCGGCGGGCTCTTCGGCAACGGCGGTGGCGGAGAAGTGCAGTCGGCGCTCTCGCTGCTCGCCGCGCAGCAGAAGTACGGCGTCGCCGAAGGCACGAAGGTGTGGGAGTCCTTCCGGATGCGCAACGACCCGGAGTCCGTGCTCACCGTGCACGACGGGCAGCGCTTCCCGTACGCGGGCAAGCCGGACAGGGCGCGCGGCACCGCCCTTCCGGACCGCGGCTCGGTCACCCCTGAGCCGCTGGTGTTCGACCGCACGGGTGCGGCGGCCGATTCCCGCAAGCCCCGGGCAAAGGATCCGGTCAAGGCCCCGAAGAAGCTGAAGCCGTTGCAGGGCATCTTCGACGACGGGGTGCTGCCCGCCGATCTGTTCAGCAGGCCGCGGGGTATGTCCAACGCCCTGCTCGTCTCGGGCGAGCACACCGCGAGCGGCAACCCGGTCGCCGTCTTCGGCCCGCAGACCGGCTACATCGCCCCCCAGCTGCTGATGCTCCAGGAGCTCCAGGGCCCCGGCATCAGCGCGCGCGGCGCGTCCTTCGCGGGCATCGGGATGTACGTCCAACTGGGCCGCGGCCAGGACTACTCCTGGAGCGCGACCTCGGCGTCCCAGGACATCACCGACACCTACGCCCTCGAGCTGTGCGAACCGGACGGTTCCCCGCCCACCAAGGACTCCACGCACTACCGCTACCGGGGCAGCTGCAAGCCGATGGAGAAGCTGGAGCAGCGCAACGCGTGGAAGCCGTCGCTGGCCGACTCCACCCCGGCCGGCTCGTACCGGATGCAGGTGTACCGCACCGAGTACGGCACCGTGACACACCGCGCCACCGTCGGCGGCAAGCCCGTCGCATACGCGCTGCTGCGCTCCACCTACCGCCACGAGGCCGACTCGATCATCGGCTTCCAGATGCTCAACGACCCGGGCCATGTGCGCGGCGCGCGATCCTTCCAGCGCGCGGCGCAGCACATCGACTACGCCTTCAACTGGTTCTACGCCGACTCGCGGGAAGCCGCTTACTACAACAGCGGCCTGAACCCCGTACGCGCTCCCGGCGTCGACGCCTCCCTCCCGGTGAAGGCCGAAGGGACCTACGAGTGGCGGGACTTCAACCCGGTCGCCAACACCGCCGCCTACACCCCGCCCGCCCAGCACCCGCAGTCCATCGGCCAGGACTACTTCGTCTCCTGGAACAACAAGCAGGCGCTCGACTACTCCTCGTCCGGCTTCGGCAACGGCTCGGTGCACCGTGGGGACCTGCTGGACGACCGGGTGGCGGCGCTCGTGGGCCGTGGCGGGGTGACCCGGGCCTCGCTCACCCGGGCCATGGCCGACGCCGGGCTCGCCGACCTGCGCGGTGAGGACGTGCTGCCCGAGCTGCTGAAGGTGCTCCGCAGCAAGCCCATGACCGATACGCAACTCGCAGCCGCCGTCGGAAAGTTGGAATCCTGGCTCGACGCGGGCGCGGAGCGCCGCGAAACCGCCCCCGGGTCGCACACCTACACCCACCCCGATGCCGTACGCATCATGGACGCCTGGTGGCCGCTGCTCGTCGAGGCCGCGTTCAAGCCGGGTCTCGGCACGGAGCTCTACGACGCGCTGCGCGCCAACATCCCGGTCGACGAATCCCCGTCGGCGGGCCACGGGCCCACCGGGTCGCACGCCGGCTCGTCCTTCCTGTCCGGGTGGTGGAGCTATGTCGACAAGGATCTCCGCCGGCTGCTCGGAGAGCCGGTGAAGGGGCGGCTCGCGAAGGCGTACTGCGGTAACGGAGACCTGTCCGCCTGCCGCGAAGCCCTTCTCGCGACCCTGGGGCAGGCTGCCGCCAAGCCTGCCACGGAGGTCTATCCGGGCGACGCCTCCTGCACGGCGGGCGATCAGTGGTGCGCCGACGCGATCATCCACCGGCCGGTCGGCGGGCTCACCCACGACACCATCCACTGGCAGAACCGTCCGACCTTCCAGCAGGTCGTGGAGTTCCCACGGCATCGGTGACATGGGGCGCGCGGGTCCTGCCGCCGGCGGCAGGACCGGCGCGTCTCGTACGGGCGGCGCGGTCGCGGTGCCGTATGACCCGTTGGGGGCAGGGCAGTTGCCCGATCGGCCGCCGTCCGCATGCGGCCTTCCCGGCCCTCCGGTACGCATGGATCATGGATTTCCACACCGGCCCTCAGGGGCCTCTCCGAGTACGCCCGCGCCTCGGGCGCGGCAGAGGTGGAGCGCGGCTGCGGCTCGTCGTGCCCGCCGCGGTCCTGGCAGCCACCTTGGGCCTGCCGTCCGGCAGCGCCTGGGCCGCGTCCGAGCCGCCACCGCCCGCCGCGAGCGGCGATGGCGACGACGCCGGGGCCCGCGGGGCTCCCGGGCAGCCCTCGGCTCCCGGCGAGGCGGCCGCGTCCGGCGACGACCTCGCCGACGGAATCGCTCTTGGGCCCGCGCACGAAGGCGCGGGCGAGGAGCCCCTGGCGGCACAGGAGGCGCAGCCCCCCGACGCACCGGACGCGGAGCCCGGTGCCGCGCCGTCCGCCGAGCCCTCCGCCGAATCCGTCATGGAGCCGGGCGGCCTGCTGTCCCTGCTGATGCCCGGCGCCGCACCGCCCGCACAACCTCCGTCGGCGTCACCGGCCGAGTCCTCCGCTGCGCCGCCCGAGCTGCCGGGCGACAGACCGCCTGCGGACCACATGGCCGCCCAGCTATCGGATGCCGCCGCACCGGACGCGGAGCCCGCCCACCAGCAGTCGGACTCCTCCCACCAGCAGGCGGAGCCCGCCCACCAGCAGTCGGACCCCGTCGACGGACCGTCGGAGCCCAACGCCGAGTCCTCCGCCGTCGTCCCGCCCTGGCCGCAGGGCAGGCAGCCCGAGGATCCGGCTGCCCGGCCCATCCCGGGGCCGCCCGCTCAGCCGCAGGGGGGCGAGCGGGGCCAGCGCGGTGCGCAGCCTCCGGCGCCCGCGGACGCGCCCCGTAAGGAACCGGTCGCTGAGCCCCCGTCGGCCGGTGTCGAGCCGCCCCGGGAACCGGAGCGCCGCCCGTCCGCCAGGCCCAAGTTGCCGCGGGAGCACGAGCGTCGCCCGGCGGCCAAGCCCAAGTCGCCCCACAAACACGACCGTCGCCCGTCGACCAGGCCCAAGTCGCCCCGGGCGTCCCAGTATCGCGCAGCCGTCAGGGGCAAGACCTTTCGCAAGCCGCAGCGCCGACAACGGGCCGGAACGCTCATGAAGGCGGCCCGGCAGGTCGTCAAGTTGATCAACGCGAGGCGGGCCGCTGCCGGATGCAGGCCGCTGCGGGTGAGCCCGGCCCTGTCCCGGGCCGCCACGAACCACGCGGATGCCATGGCCAGGTCCGGCAGGTTGTCCCACACAGGCCCGGACGGTTCGCAGCAGACCACCCGGGCGGCACGCGTCGGTTATCGCGGCTGGTCCGTCCTCGGCGAGAACATCGCGGTCGGCCAGAGGAGCCCCTCCCAGGTGACCCAGGACTGGATGAACAGCCCCGGGCACCGGGCGAACATTCTCAACTGCGAGTTCCGGGAGATCGGCGTCGGAGTTCACAAGGGCCCCAGCGGACCCTGGTGGGCCCAGAATTTCGGTGCCCGGCGATAGCCCCGCCCGCACCGCCGGCGACAGCCCCGCCTCACCGGTAGCGGAGGTACTTCCTCCGTACGGTGCGGAAGGCCTCCAGGCGCTCCTGCCAGGCCCCCGTCACCTCGTCCGTGTCCGCCCCGGCGTCGATCATGGTGCGCACGGCCGACGAGCCCGTCAGCTTGTCGATCCAGTTGTCCTGCCGCCACGCGAAGCCGCTCCACACCCGCTTCGCGGTGACGAGCAGGCCGATGCCCGTGCGCACCGGGTCGTAGGCCCCCCGGTCGTGGACGTGCAGCTGCACCCCGCCGATGGTCTTGCCCTGGAACTTCGAGAACGTGGGCGCGAAGTACGCCTCCCGGAAGCGGACCCCGGGCAGGCCGAGGGCGTTCGCGGCCTTCGCCCACCGGCGGTCGATGCCCTCCGCGCCGAGCAGCTCGAACGGGCGGGTGGTGCCGCGGCCCTCGGACAGGTTCGTGCCCTCGAACAGGCAGGTGCCGGAGTAGACCAGGGCGGTGTCCGGCGTCGGCATGTTGGGGCTCGGCGGCACCCACGGCAGCCCCGTGGCGTCATAGAAGTCCCCGCGCCGCCAGCCCGACATCTCCACCGTCTCCAGCTCGACGGCCTTGCCCGCCGCCTCCGGCACGAACTCGGCGTTGAACAGCCGCGCCAGCTCGCCCACCGTCATGCCGTGCGCCTGGGCGATCGGCTCGCGGCCGACGAAGGTCGCGTACGCCTTGTCGAGCACGGGCCCGTAGGCCTTCCGCCCGGTGACCGGGTTCGGCCGGTCCAGGACGACGACGCGCTTCCCGGCGAGGACCGCCGCGACCATGCAGTCGTAGAGCGTCCAGATGTAGGTGTAGAAGCGCGCGCCCACGTCCTGGATGTCGAAGACGACCGTGTCCACGCCCGACTCGGTGAAGATGCCGGCGAGTTCCCGCCCGCTCTTCCGGTACGTGTCGAAGACCGGCAGCCCGGTCGCGGGGTCGTCGTAGCGGCCCTCGGAGCCGCCTGCCTGCGCGGTCCCCCGGAAGCCGTGCTCGGGTCCGAAGACCGCGGTCAGATTCACCCGGTCGTCGGCGTGCATCACGTCCACGATGTGCCGGACGTCCGCCGTGATCCCGGTGGGGTTGGTCACCACGCCCACGCGCTGCCCGTCCAGCAGCCGGTAGCCGGTGGCCGCCAGCCGGTCGAAGCCGGTACGCAGCTGCTCGCCCCCGCAATGCCGCTCGGCCCCGGCGGCCGGTCCCGACCCGGCCGCGAGCGCCCCCACGGCCCCGGTGGCGGCCAGCAGGCTCCGTCTGGAGAGTTCTGGTTCCGGAGAAGTCGGCATGCTCACGCACGCTAGTGGTCCGCGTCCCCCGGCGGAACGACCCACGGCAGCGGCGTTCCCCCTCTTTCCGAGTGACATACCGACTGGTTAGTCTGCTCGCAGGCCAGCCGCGCCGCCGCGCACAGTCGAGTCGAAGGAGCCGCGACGTGAAGACGCTGCACGATGCCGGAGTCGTCGTCACCGGAGCCGGGGGAGGTATCGGGGCCGCGCTCGCCCGCAGGTTCGCCGCCGAGGGCGCCCGGGTCGTCATCAACGACCTGGACGCCGACAAGGCCAAGGCCGTGGCGGAGGAGATCGGCGGCACGGCCGTGCCCGGTGACGCCTCGGGGATCGTCGGCGACGCGCGTGAGGCGCTGGGCGGCCGCATCGACGTCTACTGCGCCAACGCGGGGCTCGCCTCGCCCGGCGGACCGAACGCCGGAGAGGACGTGTGGGCCGCCGCCTGGGACGTCAACGTCATGGCGCACGTGAGGGCGGCGCGCGAGCTGCTGCCCGAGTGGCTGGAGCGCGGCGCCGGCCGCTTCATCTCCACCGTCTCCGCGGCGGGCCTGCTCACCATGATCGGCGCGGCCCCGTACAGCGTCACCAAGCACGGCGCGCTCGCCTTCGCCGAGTGGCTCTCCCTCACCTACCGCCACCGCGGCATCGACGTGCACGCGATCTGCCCGCAGGGAGTCCGTACGGACATGCTGACCGAGGCGGGCAGCGCGGGCGAGATCGTGCTGGCGCCGACCGCCATCGAGCCCGAGCAGGTCGCCGACGCCCTGTTCGACGCGATGGCCGAAGGCCGCTTCCTGGTCCTTCCGCACCCCGAAGTCGCCGGCTACTACGAGTCCCGCGTCACCGAGAACGACCGCTGGCTCTCCGGGATGAACTACCTCCAGCAGAAGTGGGAGGCGACCCGATGAGCACCTCGATCTACGCGGCCCAGCCCTGGCTGGCCCAGCTCACCGACGTCCAGCGGGCCCCGGCCGCGCCGCCGGAGACCGTGCTGCACGCCTTCCGCGACGCCGTGCGCCGCTTTCCCGACCGCACCGCGCTGGCCTACTTCGACGGGCGGCTGAGCTACCGCGAGGCCGACGAGCTGTCCGACGGGATCGCGGGCCACCTCGCGGAGCGCGGATTCGCGCACGGCGACCGGCTGGCGCTCGTCCTGCAGAACACCCCGCAGTTCGTGCTGGCGCTGCTCGGCGCGTGGAAGGCGGGCGGCACGGTCGTGCCGGTCAACCCGATGTACAAGGACCGGGAGGTCGCGCACGTCCTCGCCGATGCCGAGGTGGCCGCACTGGTCTGCGCGGACCGCGCCTGGGAGGCGTACTTGCGCGACACCGCCGCCAAGTCCCCGGTCCGCATCGCCCTCACCACCAGCGACCTCGACCTCCAGACGCGGAACGACGAGCGGGTGCTGGGCGGTCCGCGGATACCGGTGCCCGCGGGTGCGGAGGACCTGCTCGCCGTCGCACGCCGGGGCGCGGCCGCGCCGGGCGACCGGGAGCTCGGGTCCGACGCCATCGCGCTGATCAGCTACACCTCCGGCACCAGCGGCACCCCCAAGGGCGCCATGAACACCCACGGCAACATCGCCTACAACGCCGAGCGGCAGCACACCGGGCTCGACCTGCCCGAGGGCAGCACGTACTTCGCGCTCGCCCCGCTCTTCCACATCACCGGCATGGTGTGCGAGCTGTCGGCCTGTATCGTGAGCGCGGGCACGCTCGCCCTCGCCTACCGCTTCGAGCCCGGTGTCGTCCTCGACGCCTTCGCCGAGCACCGCCCCGCGTACACCGTCGGCCCGTCCACGGCCTTCATGGCCCTGGCCGCCCACCCCGCCTGTACGCCGGACCACTTCAGCTCCTTCCGGATCATCTCCTCGGGCGGTGCGCCGGTGCCGCCCGCGCTGGTGGAGAAGTTCCGGGCGGACTTCGGCCCGTACCTCCGCAACGGCTACGGACTCACCGAGTGCACCGCCCCCTGCGCCTTCGTCCCGCCCGGGAAGGAGGCGCCGGTCGACCCGGAATCGGGCACGCTGTCCGTCGGCCTGCCGGGCCCCGACACGGTCGTCCGGATCGTGGACGAAAAGGGCGAGGACGTGCCCTTCGGCGAGCAGGGCGAGATCGCGGTGCGCGGCCCGATGGTGGTGCCCGGCTACTGGCGGCTGCCGGAGGCGAGCGCGGCCGCGCTCCCGGACGGCGAGCTGCGCACCGGCGACATCGGCTTCATGGACGAGAACGGCTGGCTGTACGTCGTCGACCGCAAGAAGGACATGATCAACGCGTCCGGCTTCAAGGTGTGGCCGCGCGAGGTCGAGGACGTCCTCTACACCCATCCGGCCGTCCGCGAAGCGGCGGTGGTGGGCGTGCCCGACGCGTACCGCGGCGAGACGGTGAAGGCCTACGTCAGCCTGCGCCCGGGCGAGTCCGCCGAGTCCGGGGAACTGGCCGCGTACTGCAAGGAGCGGCTCGCGGCCTACAAGTATCCGCGCGACGTCGAGATCCTGCCGGATCTGCCGAAGACGACAAGTGGGAAGATCCTCCGGCGGGAACTGAAATTGCGTTCTCGCGCGTAGATGCACAGAACAGCCACGAAACGAAAGGCGGGTGGCGGGAATGGCCAGGACGACGGACGGAGACGGCACCCCCGTCCCGCAGCGGCTTCTGGCCGCCGCCACCCGTCTCTTCGCTGACCGCGGGTACGACAAGACCTCCGTGCAGGACATCGTCGAGGCCGCCGGCGTGACCAAGGGCGCCCTCTACCACTACTTCGGCTCGAAGGACGATCTGCTCCACGAGATCTACGGGCGCGTGCTGCGGCTCCAGCAGGAGCGTCTCGACGCCCTCGCGGGCACGGACGCGCCAGTGGAGGAGCGGCTGCGCGCCGTCGCGGCCGATGTCGTGGTGACGACGATCGACAACCTCGACGACGCGTCGATCTTCTGGCGCTCGATGCACCACCTCGGCCCGGAGAAGCACAAGCAGGTGCGGGCGGAGCGGCGGCGCTATCACGAGCGGTTCCGGGCGCTGATCGAGGAGGGGCAGAAGAGCGGGGTCTTCAGCACGGCGACCCCGGCGGACCTGGTGGTGGACTACCACTTCGGGTCGGTCCACCACCTGTCGACGTGGTACCGGCCCGAGGGGCCGATGACGCCGCAGCAGGTCGCGGACCACCTGGCGGACCTCCTGCTCCGCGCGCTCCGGCCTTAGCGGCCGGCATTACGGTCTCCGCGGTTGCGGCCAAAGTCTTTCCGCCGCAGCGGCGAGAGGCCCGACGGCGCAGACCGGCGGTGCCGAATCAGCCGCGATCACCGGGGGATTCCGGTTGTTGCGGCCGGCTCGGCACCGCCGGTCGATGCCGTCGTGGTTGATCGCCGTCGCGGCGGGACGATTTTTCGCTACACGTAGCGCTTCAGCTCGCGGCGGGCGAGTGAGCGCTGGTGGACCTCGTCCGGGCCGTCGGCGATCCGGAGCGTGCGGGCCGCGGCCCAGAGTTCCGCGAGCGGGAAGTCCTGGCTGACGCCGCCCGCCCCGTGCAGCTGCACCGCCTGGTCCAGGATGTCGACGACCGTCCTCGGCGTCGCGATCTTGATGGCCTGGATCTCCGTGTGCGCGCCCCTGTTGCCGACCGTGTCCATCAGCCAGGCCGTCTTCAGAACCAGCAGCCGCAGCTGCTCGACCGCCACGCGCGCGTCAGCGATCCACCCCTGCACCTGGCCCTGCTGGGCGAGCGGCTTACCGAAGGCCGTACGGGACACCGCCCGGCGGCACATCAGCTCGATCGCCCGCTCCGCCATGCCGATCAGCCGCATGCAGTGGTGGATCCGGCCCGGGCCCAGCCGCGCCTGGGCGATGGCGAAGCCGCCGCCCTCCTCGCCGATCAGGTTGGAGGCCGGGACGCGCGCTCCGTGGAAGACGACCTCGGCATGGCCGCCGTGGTAGTGGTCCTCGTAGCCGTAGACCTGCATGGCGCGGCGGATCTCGACACCGGGGGTGTCGCGCGGCACGAGAATCATGGACTGCTGGCGGCGGACGTCATCGGAGTCGGGGTCGGTCTTGCCCATCACGATGAAGATGTTGCAGTCGGGGTGCATCGCGCCGGACGCGAACCACTTCCGGCCGGTGATGACGTACTCGTCGCCCTCCCGCTCGATCCGGGTCGCGATATTGGTGGCGTCGGCGGAGGCGACCTCGGGCTCGGTCATCGCGAAAGCCGACCGGATCTCCCCGGCGAGCAGCGGCTCGAGCCACTGCTTGCGCTGCTGCTCGCTGCCGAACTGGGTGAGCACCTCCATGTTGCCGGTGTCCGGGGCGGCACAGTTGAGCGCGGTGGGGGCCAGCTGCGGGCTGCGGCCGGTGATCTCGGCGAGCGGCGCGTACTGCAGATTGGTCAGCCCGGCGCCGTACTTCTCGTCCGGCAGGAACAGGTTCCACAGCCCCTGCTTGCGGGCCTCGGCCTTCAGATCCTCCTGGACCGGCACGGTGAGCCAGGGCGAGGAGAGCTGGGCGCGCTGCTCCTCGGCCACCTTCTCCGCCGGGTACACGTACTCGTCCATGAAGGCGAGGAGCTTCTGGCGCAGCTCCTCGGTACGCGCGTCGAATGCGAAGTCCATGCGTGCTCAGCTTTCCTGAAGGGTGTTGAGGCCGTTGTCGATGAAGACCGGGACGAGATCGCCGATGCGGTCGAAGCCGGCGCCGACGGTCTGGCCGAGCGTGAAGCGGTAGTGGATGCCCTCGAGGACGACCGCGAGCTTGAACCAGGCGAAGGCGGTGTACCAGGAGACGGCGGAGGCGTCGCGGCCGGAGCCCGCGACGTACCGCTCGATCAGCTCGGCGGGGTCCGGGTGCCCCGGCGCCCCGGCCGTCGTGCTGACCGGGGAGTCGGAGACGTCGATCCGCTGGCTGTACATCACCAGCAGTCCGAGGTCGGTCAGCGGATCGCCGAGGGTCGACATCTCCCAGTCGAGGATCGCCTTGATCCGGTCGTCCCCGCCGACCAGGACGTTGTCGAGGCGGTAGTCGCCGTGGACGACCGTGGGAGCGGGGGACTGGGGCATGGTTTTGCCCAGGGCGGCGTGCAGCTCGTCGATGCCGGGCAGCTCGCGGTTCCGGGAGGCCTCGAGCTGCTTGCCCCAGCGGCGCAGCTGGCGGTCGAGGAAGCCCTCGGGGCGCCCGAAGTCCCCGAGCCCGGCCGCCTCCGGCTCGACCGCGTGCAGCTCGACGAGCGTGTCCACCAGTCCGAGGATCACCCCGCGGGTGCGCTCGGGCCCGAGTGCGGACAGCTGCTCGGCCGACCGGTACGGGGTCCCGTCCACGAACTTCATGACGTAGAAGGGCGACCCGATGACGGACTCGTCCTCGCAGAGCAGCAGTGGCTCGGGGACGGGCACGGCGGTCGCGTGCAGGCCGCTGATCACCCGGTGCTCGCGGCGCATGTCATGGGCGGTCGCGAGCACGTGCCCCAGGGGCGGGCGGCGGACGACCCAGCGAGAGGTCCCGTCGGTGACCGTGTAGGTGAGGTTCGACCGGCCGCCCTCGATGAGCTCGGCACTGAGCGGTCCCCGGACGAGTCCGGGGCGCTCGCGGTCCAGGTGGCCGCGCAGCTGCTCGAGGTCGAGTCCAGGGGGGTGATCGTTGCTCATCGAGGCACTCTCCTCCGTGGGAGACGGTTAGTCGGTAAGGCGAACACCCCTCATCATGCCGACCAGTCGGTATGGAGTCCAGTGAGCTGCAGCAACCATCTGGCGTCCCTAACGCATGCGTGAATAGAGTTCATGTATGGATACAGCGCTGATCGTCGACGAGGTTCGGATCACCCCGATACTGATCGCCGACCCGCCGCTGCTCAACACCCAGGGGGTGCACCAGCCGTATACGCCCCGCCTGGTGATCGAGGTCGTCACGCGCGGCGGTGTGACCGGCGTCGGGGAGACGTACGGGGACGGGAAGTACCTCCGCATCGCCCGCGCGCTGGCCCAGGTGCTGCCCGGCCGCTCGGTCAGCGATCTGAACGGGCTCTTCTCACTCGCCGCCGAGGTCTCCGGCGACCCCGCCGGGACGGTGGCGAGCGTGGACGCGGGCGGTCTGCGCGGCGTGCAGACCGCCGACAAGCTGCGGCTCTCGGTCGTCTCCGGCTTCGAGGTCGGGTGCCTGGACGCCCTGGGCAAGGCGCTCGGCCTGCCCGTGCACGCCCTGCTCGGCGGCAAGGTGCGCGATCGCGTCGAGTACAGCGCGTATCTCTTCTACCGCTGGGCCGAGCATCCGGACGGGGGCGAGCCGAGCGCGGGAATCGGCGCGCGGGACGACTGGGGGGCGGCGCTCGATCCGGAAGGGGTGGTGGCGCAGGCGCGGCGCTTCGAGCGGGACTACGGCTTCCGGTCCTTCAAGCTCAAGGGCGGTGTCTTCCCGCCGGATGAGGAGATCGCGGCGGTGCGCGCGCTCGCCGAGGCGCTGCCCGGCCGTCCGCTGCGCCTGGACCCCAACGGGGCCTGGTCCGTGGATACGTCGCTGCGCGTCGCCCATGAGCTGCGGGACGTGCTCGAATACCTGGAGGACCCGACCAGCGGCATGGAGCGGATGGCCGTGGTCGCGGCCCGTGCCGGGGTTCCGCTCGCCACGAACATGTGCGTCACCACCGTCCCCGAGATCCGGGAGGCCTTCAGGCGGGGCGCGGTCCAGGTGGTGCTCTCCGACCACCACTACTGGGGCGGGCTGCACCGTACGCGTGAACTCGCCGCGATCTGCCGCGCCTTCGGTGTCGGCCTGGCCATGCACTCCAACACCCACCTGGGCATCAGCCTCGCCGCCATGACGCACGTCGCCGCGACCGTGCCCAACCTCGACTACGCCTGCGACAGCCACTACCCCTGGCAGACCGAGGACGTCATCACCGCGCGGCACGTCTTCCGCGACGGGCGGCTCGAGGTCTCCGACGCCCCTGGCCTCGGCGTCGAGCTGGACCGGGACGCGCTCGCGGCGCTCCACAGGCGCTGGCAGGCCGACGACGGCACGATGCGGGAGCGCGACGACGCGGCCGCGATGCGCAAGGCGGACCCGGAGTGGATCACTCCGGCGGTCCCGCGCTGGTGAGGTTCGGGTCGTGCCCGCCGACAACCGGGGCTCAGGAGGGCGGGAGTTCGGCGAGCGCCCGGTCGGTGGTCTCCTCCGGGGTGCCGTCGATCGGGACCATCGCTCCGTTCTCATCCTCCTCCAGCGGCTCCAGGTCGGCGAACTGCGAGCGCAGCAGGCGGGCCGGCATGAAGTGGTTCCTGCGGTCCGCAAGCCGGTGGGCGATCAGCTCGAAGGAGCCGCTGAGGTGGACGAAGAACGCTGCGGGCGCGGCCTGGGCGAGCCGGTCGCGGTACGCGCGCTTGAGCGCCGAGCAGCCGACCACCCCGCCGCCGGAGGTGTGGTCGGCCAGCCATACGCCGATGGCGTCGAGCCAGGGCAGACGGTCGGCGTCGTCGAGCGGAGTGCCGGCCGACATCTTGGCGACGTTCTCCGGCGGGTGGAAGTCGTCGGCCTCCGCGTACGGGACTCCGAGCCGGTCGGCGAGCCGCTCGCCGATCGTCGTCTTGCCCGCGCCCGACACGCCCATGACGACGACCAGGGGAGCGGCGCGCTTCGTCCGCTTGCGGGTCGTGGCCATGGGCCCCTCTGGTCGTCCGGTGTCGCCTTGCATGGTCTTGTGACGCTTTGTCCGGCCAGGCTAGCCTGGGACGTCCGCCGTATCGCGGTTCCACCCCTGTGCCTCGACGAACGCGTCGCCGTACTCGTCGGCCCACCGCCCCAGCGCGCGAAGCGGCTCCAGCAGGCTCCGGCCCAGCGCCGTCAGGCTGTACTCCACGCGCGGCGGCGCCTCGGCGTACACCCGGCGCGACACCAGCCCGTACCCCTCCAGCCGGCGCAGCGTCTGGGTGAGGACCTTGGTGCTGATGCCGCCGATCGGCTCGCGCAACTCGCCCGGCCGGTAAGAGCCGTGGTCCAGCGCGTACAGCACGACCGCGTTCCAGGTGTTGCCGATCAGATCGATGCCCAGCCGTGCGCGGCAGTCGGCGAAGTGGCGCTCCGGGGCTTTGGCGCTCTGCGTCACAAGTCTCCTCCTGACGCCCGCAGTTGGGCACCAAAGGGTGCCTATCGGCTTTCCTGCCGTATCTTTCGCACACGCTACGTGAGCCACATGAGAGGGGAAGCGATGAGGATCGGGATTCTGGGCACCGGCGACATGGCCGACGCGCTGGGCACCCAGTGGGCGCGGGCCGGGTACGAGCTGCTCATCGGCGGCCGTACGCCGTCGCGCGCCGCCGCGCTGGCGGAGCGCATCGGCGCGCGGGGCCCGGACGGCCGGAAGCCTGCGCGAGGCGGCCGAGTACGGCGAGGCGGTGCTGCTCGCGGTCGCCCACGCGGGGGTGCCGCAGATGCTTGAGCAGGCGGGGGCCGCAGACGGGACCCTGGGCGGGAAGGCGCTGATCGACTGCCGCGCCGTCAGCCGGGTGCGGGCGGATCAGAACAGCAGCGCCGTGCCGAACGCGGCGATCGCGACCGCGCAGCCCGCGGCAGCCGCTGCCGCCCGCGGGGACAGCAGGGGCGGCACGGGACGGTGCGGCGCCGGGCTGGGCGGACGGTGCGGCGCCGGGGGACCCTGCGGCGCCGGGGGCCCGTACGGCACCGGCGGCTGAGGCTGCGGCGCGGACAGCGCGCGGATGCGCGCGTGCGCCACGCCCAGGAACGCCGCCAATGCCAGGACCACGAACACGACCGCCACGACGCCGAGCGGCGACACCCCGCCGTACAGCGCGAGCCGCACCGCCAGCACCGCGACCACCGTGCACGCCAGGGTCGTACGCCGCCACGCCAGCCGCGTGCGCTCCGGCTGCAGCCCCGGATCGCGCACGGCTCGCGCATCCCGCGCGGCCCGTGTCATCAGTCGGCCCAGCCGGCCGCCACGGCGACCACCATCACCACCGCCATCGCGCCGACCGTCAGCGCCAGCAGCGAGGGGAAGCGGGACACCGGCAGATCCTCGCCGCGCCGCATCGCCAGTTCGCAGCGCACCCAGTGATTGACTGCACGCACCGCGCACATCGCGCCGACCGCGAGCAGCAGCAGGGCGAGCGTGACGCGCAGCGTCCGGTGCAGATCCGGCAGGAACTGGGCGACCGCGAAGCCGCCGCCCACGAGCGCGAGGGCCGTCCGCAGCCAGGCCAGGAAGGTGCGCTCGTTCGCCAGTGAGAAGCGGTAGTCGGGCGTCTCGCCCTCGTCGCCGATCCGTGCGGGTGCCCACCACAACCGGGCCGCGGCGGTGGCCGCCCGCAGCCTCCCGGGCAGGGCCTTCACGGGAACGATCACGACCGGCACACTACCGGCCGCGCCACTCCAGCAGCCTCCGGTACGCCTCCAGGCCGTCCGGAACCCACTCCCAGCGCGGCAGGCGCTCCGCCAGCTCCTCGTCGGTGAGGAAGGTGTGCCAGGCCACCTCCTCGGCCTGGGGGTTGACCGGCAGCGGGCACCGGACCTCGTGGACGTACGACCACCAGGTGTGCTCGGGCGACTCGTAGAGGAACTTGAACAGGGGTACGGGGGAGGGGAGTCCGGTCACGCCGAGCTCCTCCTCCGCCTCGCGCAGCGCCGCGTCCTCGTACGACTCGCCGGCGCCGACCACGCCGCCGACGAACATGTCGTAGCGGGACGGGAAGACGAGTTTCCCGGCGGTCCTGCGGTGGACGAAGATCCGGCCGTCGGCGTCGCGCGCGAGGATGAACACGCAGCGGTGCCGCAGCCCTTGCACGTATGCCTCGCCGCGCGGCGCCTGCCCGACGACCCGGTCCTGCACGTCCACGATGTCCAGCAGCTCCTCAGCGGAGCGCGACGCCTGCTGCTCAGCCATGTGGCCATCCAAGCAGACGAGGGCGGCTGCGGCAGCGCGGCCGGAGCCGCGGTACCCGGCTAGTCGTCCTCGGTCTCGTCCGCGTGCTTCTGCCGGGCGGCCGTGCCTCCGGTGCGGTGTTCGCCACCCGCCCTCCCCATAGAGGGAGGGCGGGTGGGAATTCCGGCGCGCAGCGCGGCCATGCGCCGCAAGGTGGCAGCGCGCCGCGTGGCCGCGCGCGCCGGCATGGCGCTCGGCCAGCGCGTCAGGAAAGCCAGTCGTGGGCGCGGCCTGGAGTCGGACGGCGTCCCGGTGGTCCAGCGCACCGGCACGCGGCCCACGTCCGCGCCGCCCCCGCCCGCGGCGCGGTCGGACGCGCTCCCCACCTGGGCCGCTCGCCGCGCGTCACGCGGGGCCCGGCGGGCGGCTGTCCGGCCCTCGCCGGTGGTGGGCGACGCCGCCTGCGGGGCGGAGGAACCGGCGCCTCGCACGGGCGCCACGGGGACATCGGAGGGGTCCTGGGGCTCGGGCAGTACGAGCAGCAGCGCCGAGGCCACCGCCACGGCCGAGACCATCACGGCCTCCGCCGCGCGCCTCCGCCCGTAAGCCCGCCCGTAAGCCCGCTCGTACGGCCGTCCGTAACCCCGCCTGTACGGTCGTCCGTAACCCCGCCCGGCTCCGCCGCGGGCCCGCCCCGGCCGGAGAACCTCCCCCTCGATGACCGCCGCGGTCCCCGCCCGCCCCGGCTCGAGGGGCTGCGGGGCGGGGATCACCCGCGTCGGGCGCAGCACGCGCCGCCGCTGCTCAGGTGCACGCTCAGCCTCAGCCATGCGCCAGGATGATTCACAGGCCGCCGACCACTGTCCAGTCGCCCAAATCACCAACACCCGTTCATTCACAGAGAGTTGAGCCCAGTGGCCTGCGCGTCCACAGCCCACGGCCCCGCCCCACGAACGGTGTACACCGTCGTTCAACAGGTTGACGCCGTGTACAACTGTCCAGAAGATCGTACGCAGCGGTAACGGCCGCGCACCTGTCGCGCTTCGACGAGGCGCCCTCCGGCGAGGATGGAACGATGGCGATGGCGTACGACGCTGATGTGATCGTGATCGGGGCAGGTCTCGCGGGTCTGGCGGCCACCGCGGAACTCGCCGACGCCGGCCGCCGCGTCATCCTCCTCGACCAGGAGCCCGAAGCCTCGCTCGGCGGCCAGGCCCACTGGTCCTTCGGCGGGCTCTTCTTCGTCGACTCGCCCGAGCAGCGCCGTATGCGCATCCGCGACAGCCACGACCTCGCCTGGCAGGACTGGCTGGGCACGGCCGCCTTCGACCGCGAGGAGGATCACTGGCCGCGCCGCTGGGCCGAGGCCTACGTGGACTTCGCCTCGGGGGAGAAGCGGGCCTGGCTGCGCGCCCAGGGCGTGCGGATCTTCCCGGTCGTCGGCTGGGCCGAGCGCGGCGGCTACGAAGCCACCGGGCACGGCAACTCCGTACCCCGCTTCCACATCACCTGGGGCACGGGCCCCGGCCTCGTCGCGCCCTTCGAGCGGCGGGTGCGCGCCGCGGCCGAGCGCGGACTGGTGGAGCTGCGCTTCCGGCACCGGGTCACCGGCCTCTCGCGCACGGCGGGCACGGTGGACACCGTGACCGGCGAGGTCCTGGCGCCCAGCGGCGCCGCGCGCGGCACCGCGAGCAGCCGCGAGGTCACCGGCTCCTTCGAACTGCGCGCCCAGGCCGTGATCGTCACCTCCGGCGGCATCGGCGGCAACCACGACCTCGTACGCCGCAACTGGCCCGAGCGCCTCGGTACACCCCCGGAGCGGATGCTCTCCGGCGTGCCCGCGCACGTGGACGGCGAGATGCTCGGCGTCGTCGAGTCCGCGGGCGGTCGGCTGATCAACCGCGACCGGATGTGGCACTACACCGAGGGCATCGAGAACTGGAACCCGATCTGGGCCAAGCACGGCATACGCATCCTGCCCGGCCCGTCGTCGCTGTGGCTCGACGCGCGCGGGCGGCGGCTCCCGGTGCCGCTGTTCCCGGGCTTCGACACCCTCGGCACGCTCGAGCACATCATGAAGACCGGCTACGACTACACGTGGTTCGTCCTCGACCAGCGCATCATCGGCAAGGAGTTCGCGCTGTCCGGCTCCGAGCAGAACCCCGATCTGACGGGACGCAGCATCCGCGACGTGATCGGCCGGGCGCGCGCCGACGTGCCGGGCCCGGTCAGGGCGTTCATGGACAACGGTGTCGACTTCGTCGTCGAGAAGGACCTCTCCGCACTCGTCCGGGGCATGAACGCCCTCACCAAGGAGCCGCTGATCGACGAGGCGGAGCTGCGCCGCGAGATCACCGCGCGCGACCGGGAGATCGCCAACCCGTTCACCAAGGACCTTCAGGTCATGGCCATCCGCGGCACCCGCAAGTACCTCGGCGACAAGCTCATCCGCACCGCGGCCCCGCACCGCATCCTCGACCCCAAGGCCGGCCCGCTGATCGCCGTACGGCTGCACATCCTGACCCGTAAGTTCCTTGGCGGGCTGGAGACCGATCTGTCGTCCCGGGTGCTGGGCGAGGGCGGCGATCCGCTGGCCGGCGTCTACGCGGCGGGGGAGGCGGCGGGATTCGGCGGCGGGGGAGTGCACGGCTACCGCTCGCTCGAAGGCACCTTCCTCGGTGGCTGCCTCTTCTCCGGGCGTACGGCGGGCAGGGCGGCGGCGAAGGCCGTCGGGTAGCCCGACTGCCACCGGTCCAGACCAGATTCCCGTTCGGCGCATGGCGCAAAGAGCCTGGTCGTGGCCGGGGGATGAGTCCAACATTGCCGGAAATGACATGGAGTTGCGGAGCTTATGGGGTTCCTTTCCGGCCTTGACGCGGAGCGGTGACTACCGGTTTGCTGTGCGTGATCATTGGCCATTGGTGGGGCGTGACCAACCCCGCCGGATGCGACCGTCGTTATCGGGCAGGGGCCCCCGCAGGGGCAGAAAGTGGCGTGCCGCCGTGGAGGAAGCTCGCGGATGACTCCCCCTCCGCCTCCCCTCGGCCGATCTCGGCACAGGGACGGCCTGAGCTTCGATCCCGCACTCGACGACACCGCGCTCGCGAGTGCGCGCGATTCGCTCGCCCAGGGCAGATGGCCCGACGCGCGGTCGCTGCTCGCCCAGACCGGTGACGACTGGGACCGCCGCGGGCACCGTATCGTCGTCCTCGCCGAGAGCCCCACGAGCGCTGCCTGGGCCGAGGAATGGCAGCTGGCCGAGCCCGACAGCGCCGACGCCGCAACGCTGTTGGCCTGCGCCACCGTCTTCCGGGCGCTGCGCGGCAAGGCGAGCCGGGATGACGCGCGCGCGGCGTGCCGGGCCGCGGCGCGCATGGCGCCCGCCGATCCGACACCCTGGCTCGCCCTGCTGATCCTCGCCCGCCGCACCGGCACCGACGACGAGCGGCTCCAGGTCTTCGACCAGGTGCGCGGCCGCCATCGCGATCACCACCACGCCCACCATCTGATGACGGCCTGCCTGGCGGAGCGTCAGCAGGGCGAGGGCGACGACCCGTTCCACGAGGTGTACGACTTCGCGTACTGGGCCGCGGAGCAGGCCCCCGCGGACTCGCCGCTCGCCGTGCTGCCCGTCGTCGCGCACACCGAGCGCTACCGCGTTCTGGCCGGGGCCGGGATCGAGCCCGCCGACCCCGCGCGCTCCCGGCACTGGACGACCCGCAGGGCCCGGCAGGCGATGAAGGCCGCCTTCGACTGGTGGCTCGAGTGGGAGGGCGAGGACCACCCCCGCAACAAGGTCGACCTCAACTACCTCGCCCACGCGAAGGTTTACGAGGGGCGGACGGCCGAGGCCGCCGCCCTGTTCAACCGGATCGGGCCGTACGTCACCACCGCACCCTGGTCCTATCCGGACCGCGATCCGAGGAAAGCTTTCCGCACCGCGCGCCGCGCCGCGCTCGGCTCCTCGTAGCGCCCGCGACGCACCGCCCCGCGCACCACCGAGCACCGCTGAGAACCACCCCAGCACCACACCGCACCACCCCGCCCCCACCCACCTCCAGGGAAGGACATCCCCGCCATGCTGACGGGCAACAGCACCGAGATCAGCACGTTCAAAGGCCAGGACAGAGCGCTGCGCGCCGACCGGATCGGGATGGCAGGGCTCCTGCTGTCGGTGCTCGCGGCCAGTGCGCCCCTGATGGTGGTGGCCGGCGTCATGCCCACCACATTCGCGGTGATGGGCATCGTCGGGCAGCCGCTGCTGTTCGTCATCCTCGGCGTCGTGCTGGCGCTCTTCGCCTTCGGCTACGCCGAGATGAGCCGTCATGTGCACAACGCCGGTGCCTTCACCGCGTACATCGCCCGCGGCCTCGGCGGAACCGCGGGCGCCGGGGCCTCCGTCGTCGCTCTGATCGCCTACAGCGCCATGCAGGTCGGTGTCTTCGGCATCTTCGGCTTCGAGATATCGGCGCTGCTCGCCGAGCACTTCGACGTCACCGTCGCCTGGTGGATCCCGGGCCTCGCGGGCGTGGCGCTCATCGGCGTACTCGGCTGGCTGAAGATCGACATCAACGTCAGGGTGCTCGGTGTGCTGCTGCTCATCGAGGTCGCCATGGTCCTGATCTTCGACATCGCCGCGCTCGCCGACCCGGCCTCCGAGGGCCTGTCCGCGCACGCCTTCAACCCCGAGACGCTGTCCGGCGCCGGGCTCGGCACCGCCCTGGTGTTCTGCATCGCCAGCTTCGTCGGATTCGAGCAGCCCCCCGTCTACGCCGAGGAGACCAGCCGCCCCCAGGTCCTCGTCGCCCGGGCCACGCTCCTCGTCGTCGCCTTCGCCGCCGTCTTCTTCGCGCTCGGCTCCTGGGCGCTCACCGTCGCCGCGGGACCGTCCGACGTCGTCGCCGCGTCGCAGAAACAGGGCCCCGGGCTGCTCTTCTCCCTCACCGAGGCCAGGCTCGGCGCCGGATTCACCGACGCACTTCACCTCTTCTTCGTCACCGGCATGTTCGCCTGCCTGCTCAGCTTCCACAACGTCGTCGCCCGGTACGCCTTCGCCATGGGTCGCGAGGGCCTGCTGCCCTCCCCCTTCGGCCGCACCAACCGGACCAGCGGCGCCCCCGCCTACGGCTCGCTGCTGCAGACCGCCGTGTCCCTGATCGTCGTCGTGGCGTTCGCGGTCGGCGACGACAAGCCGGCCGGCGACCCCACAGCGCCCGTACTGCAGCTGTTCACCTGGGGAGGCAACGTCGGTGCGCTCGGCGTGATCGTCCTCCTCGCGACCACCTCCTTCGCCGTCATCGCCTTCTTCGTCCGCCGCGGTGCCGCCCGCGTCCAGGCCTGGCGCATCGCCTCCTCCGCCGTCGCCGGAACTGCCCTGGTCGTGATCGCCGTGTACGCGGTGAAGGACTTCGACGTGCTGCTGGGCGCCGACCCCGGCTCCTCGCTCAGCTGGATCCTGCCCGGCATCATCGGGGCCGCCGTGGTCCTCGGCGTCGCCCTCGGCCTCGTCCTGCGCGCCGCCAAGCCCGAGGTACACGCCCGTATCGGCCTGGGCAACCAGGCGTTCCAGCTGGAGAAGGCCGCGGAGTCCGCTTCCGCGAAGGGCGCACCCACGACCGGGGCATGACCGTGGGCGCTCGCGGCGCGCCGCGGACGGCGGGCCCGCGTCCTGCCTCGTCCGAACCACCTCCGTCCGAACCGCCCTCCGGACCACCTCCGGGCCGCCGGACCGTCACTTCACCGTGAACGGCGGTCCGACGGCCCGTGGGAGGCGACATCACCCCAAGGACTCGCCCACCGCGATGGCGACCCCGTCGTACGCCGGGTCCGGGTCACGCTGCTGGAGACCGGCCCCGGCAACCCGGCGGGCAACGCCGCGTGGTGTACGGCACCAAGCACCTGTGGGTGACGCGCGGGCGGCCCGATCGCCGCTGCACGGCGGGCGACTACCCGAACCAGAACGGCGGGGCCGGGGTGCCCGAGTGGACGGCCGGGGGCGTCGCTGGGGAACACCGAGCTGACGCTGTGGCACACCTTCGGCCCGACGCACCTGCCGCGCCCGGAGGACTGGCCGGTGATGCCGGTCGAGCCGTGCGGCTTCACCCTGAAGCCCACGGGCTTCTTCGACCGCGACCCGGCGCTCGGCTGCCACCCGTAGCCCGCAAGGGTGTGCCCGCCCGTTCCGCCCCGCGGAACGAATGCCCACCACCCGGTATGACGGAAGTCTGACGGCTGCCCGTGGCCACTGGCCCCGCGCAGCCATTGAGTGCTCGAATCATGGGGTGGACCCCGAAGAAGAACCCGCCGCCGCCGAAGAACGCCCCGCGGCCGACGGCCGCGGCGCGTCCGTCGGCCGCCGCATCGTCCTCGGCATGCTCGGTCTCGGCGCGGCCGGCATCGCAGCCGGACCGTATCTCCAGGACCGGCTCGACTCCGTCCTGGGCGCCGCCGCCGAGAAGGACCCCACGGGCGTGACCGGGCTGTTCCCCGGCAGCGGAGGCTTCCGCTACTACTCCGTCGCCTCCTCCGTCGCCCACCGCGGCGAGCGGGACTACCGCCTGACCGTCGGCGGACTCGTCGAACGCCCCGCCGCCTACACGCTCGCCGAGCTCCGCGCCCAGCCCCAGGACCGGCTGGTCCGCGACGTCCAGTGCGTCACCGGCTGGCGTGTGCCCGGCACGCCCTTCGAGGGCGTACGGCTGTCCCGGCTGCTCGACGCGGCGGGCGTACGGCCCGAGGCCACCGCCGTCCGCTTCACCTGCTTCGACGGCACGTACAGCGAGAGCCTCACCCTCGAACAGGCCCGCCGCGCCGACGTCCTGGTCGCCCTGCGCATGCAGGACAAGCCACTCACCCACGCGCACGGCGGCCCGGCCCGGCTGTACGCCGCCCCCATGTACTTCTACAAGTCGGCGAAGTGGCTCTCCGGCATCGAGCTCACGCGCGCGGTGCGGCCCGGTTACTGGGAGCTGCGCGGGTACGACGTCGACGCCTGGGTCGGCCGGTCGAACGGACGCGACGATGCCCCCACTGCCTGACCAGCCGGAGACCGAGAAGACCGAGGCCGGGACCGCGACCGGGACCGCGGCCGGGACCGCGAGCGGGACCGCGGCCGGGACCAAGACCGCAACCGCGATCGGACGCCCCGCCGTACGCGTCCGCCGCTTCACCCGCGCCGAGCGCTGGGTCCACCGCGCCACCGCCGCCCTCATGGGCCTCTGCATCCTCACCGCGGGCTGCCTCTACCTGCCCTCCCTCGCCGAACTCGTCGGCCGCCGCGCCCTGGTGGTCACCGTCCACGAGTGGTCCGGGCTGCTGCTCCCCGTGCCCTTCCTGCTCGGCCTCGCCTCCCGCGCGTTCCGGTCCGACCTGCGCTTCCTGGGCCGGTTCGGCCCGCACGACCGGCGCTGGCTGGGCGCCGCGCTGCGCCGCGACCACCGCCCCTCGGCCCGCCCGGCGGGAAAGTTCAATGCCGGACAGAAGCTCTACGCCGCGTACGCCGCTGGCGCCGTCCTCGTCATGCTCGGCACGGGACTGCTGATGTGGTTCACCGGGCTGGCGCCTCTGGCCTGGCGCACCGGAGCGACATTCGTTCACGACTGGCTCGCGCTCGCCCTCGGCGCCGTGGTCTGCGGGCACATCGGGATGGCGCTCTCCGATCCGGAGGCCCGCCGCGGTCTGCGCACCGGAACCGTCGACCGCCGGTGGGCCGCCCGCGAGCACCCTCTGTGGCGCCCGCCGGCCGGTCCGGACCCGAAAGCAGAGCCCGGGCCAGGACCGCAAGGTGTCGAACCCACATAGTTGCGCCGCGAGTTGTGTCCCGGCCTCTATGCAGCTGACCAACCAGCCGGTAGCTTGCCCTCTCGGCCACTTACTCGGCACAGCACGGATCGCCCGGCAGGTGCCCGGGCAGGGGGGGAGGTGCGGTGTGCGCGAACTCGGCCTTCCACCCCTGGTGGAGCCCCTGAAGTCGGGAGGCCTCGCCGACGCGGTGTACGAGAACGCCGACCGCAGCCCGGCCCTGCCCCAGTTCTCCCGGCGCGAGGACCCCGCATCCCCCGAGTGGACCCCCGTCACAGCGGCCGCGTTCCGGCAGGAGGTGCTGGACGTCGCCAAGGGCCTGGTCGCCGAGGGCATCCGCTTCGGCGACCGGGTCGCGCTGATGTCCCGCACCCGCTACGAGTGGACCCTGTTCAGCTTCGCCGTCTGGTCCATCGGCGCCCAGCTGGTCCCGGTCTACCCCACCTCTTCCTCGGAACAGGTGCACTGGATCCTCTACGACTCGAAGGCCGCCGCCATCGTCGTCGAGCACGAGGATCACGTCATGACGGTCGGGGCCGTGTGCGACGGCCTGCCCCTCCGCCGCATCTGGCAGCTGAACGCGGGCTGCGTAAGGGAACTGACCGAGCAGGGGCGCGGGGTCCCGGATGCGCTGGTGCTGGGCCGGCGGGCGTCCGTACGCCCCCAGCTGGCCGCCGCCATCACGTACACCTCGGGAACCACCGGCAGGCCCAAGGGCTGCGTGATCACCCACAGCAACCTCGCGATCGACTGCGACACGCTCCTCGCCGGCTGGAGCTCCCTGCTCGCCGAGCCCGGCGAGCAGCCCTCCGTCCTCGCCTTCCTCCCCCTCTCGCACATCTACGGCCTGATGATGCAGGTCGCCTGCGTGCGCGGCGGCGTCCGTCTCGGTCACCAGCCCGACATCACCGCCGATGCGCTGCTCCCCTCCCTCAGAACCTTCCGGCCGACCTTCATCTACGCCGTGCCGTACGTCTTCGAGAAGATCTACAAGCGGGCGCGCAGAAGCGCGGAGGAGGCCGGCCGGCTGCAGCTGTTCGACCGGGCCGTGGAGGCGGCGGTGCGCTATGCGGAGGCCGTGGAGCGGCGGGGCCTGGGCACCGGAGCGGGCCCGACGCCCTCGCTCCGGGTCCAGCACGCGCTCTACGAGCGGTCGGTCTACGAGGGTATGCGGGCGGTCCTCGGCGGCCGCGCCCGGTACGCGATGTGCGCCGGGTCGCCGCTCGACCGGAACCTGGGACTGCTGTTCGCGGGCATCGGAATCACCATTTACGACGGGTACGGGCTCACCGAGTCCTCGGGAGGAGTGACGGCCCAGCCGCTGGGCCGCGTCAAGTTCGGCACCGTCGGCCGCCCGCTGCCCGGGTGCTCGATCCGTATCGCCTGGGACGGGGAGATCCTGGTGCGGGGTGACCAGGTCTTCGCCGGCTACCTCGACGACCGGACCGGTACGGAGGCGGTGCTGCGCGACGGCTGGCTCCACACCGGCGACGTCGGATCCCTCGACGACGAGGGCTATCTGACGATCACGGGGCGCAAGAACGACATCATCAAGACCAGCGGTGGGAAGAGCGTCGCCCCGGCGGTGCTGGAGGAACGGCTGCGGGCGAACCCGCTGGTCTCGCGGTGCCTGGTGGTGGGCGACAACCGGCCGTTCATCAGCGCGCTGATCACCCTGGACCCCGAGGCCCTCGATCACTGGAAGCGGCTGCACCGCAAGCAGGGCCTGGACATCCGGGCGCTGACGGCGGACGAGGAGCTGCGCGAGGAGATCCAGCGTGCGGTGCTGGCGGCGAATACCGCGGTCTCGCGGGCCGAGTCCATCCGCGCCTTCCGGATCCTGCCCGCCGAGTTCAGCGCGTCGGAAGGCCTCTTGACGCCGTCGCTGAAGCTGCGGCGCGCCGCCATCGTGAAGGCCTACGCGCGGGAGATCAACGAGCTGTACGCGGCCCGCCCGGCCAAGTAAGCGACCGCAGAGGGGGGAGGGGAGCTTCAGCCCGACCAGGTCCACTCGGCAACCTCGGGCAGGTCCGTGCCGTGCTCCCTGACCCACGTGTGGTGGCGGGCGCGGGCGTCCTGCATGGCCTGCCGTACGCCGATGGCGCGCACGCCCAGGCCCGGGACGCGGTCGATGACGTCCATGACGAGCCGGTAGCGGTCCAGGTCGTTGCGGACCACCATGTCGAACGGCGTGGTCGTGGAGCCCGACTCCTTGTAGCCCCGCACGTGCAGATGCGGATGCCCGGCCCGGCGGTAGGCCAGGCGGTGGATCAGCCACGGGTAGCCGTGGTACGCGAAGATCACCGGCCGGTCGCGGGTGAACAGCGCGTCGTACTCCGCGTCCGGCATCCCGTGCGGGTGCTCCTCCCGCGGCATCAGCGTCGTCATGTCGACCACGTTGACCACGCGGACGCCCAGGTCGGGCAGGTGGTGGCGGAGCAGTTTGGCGGCGGCCAGCACCTCCTGGGTCGGCACGTCCCCGGCCGCCGCGAGCACCACGTCCGGCTCCCGGCCGGTGTGCTCGCTGCCCGCCCACTCCCACGCGCCCGCGCCGCGCGCGCAGTGGGCACGCGCGTCGTCCAGAGAGAGCCAGTCGAAGCAGGGCTGCTTGCCGGCCACGACGACGTTCACATAGTCGCGGGTGTGCAGCACGTGTTCGGCCACCGACAGCAGGGTGTTGGTGTCCGGCGGCAGATAGACCCGTACGACACCGGGGCTCTTGTTGAGGACGTGGTCGACGAAGCCGGGGTCCTGGTGCGAGAAGCCGTTGTGGTCCTGCCGCCAGACGTGCGAGGTGAGGAGGTAGTTGAGCGAAGCGACCGGCCGCCGCCAGGTCAGTTCCCGCGAGGTCTTCAGCCACTTGGCGTGCTGGGAGACCATCGAGTCGACGATGTGCACGAAGGCCTCGTAGCTGGCGAACAGGCCGTGCCGGCCCGTCAGCAGATAGCCCTCGAGCCAGCCCTGGCACAGGTGCTCCGACAGGACCTCCATCACCCGGCCGTCGCGCGCCAGGTGCTCGTCGCCCTCGACGGTCTCGGCCTGCCACGCCTTGCCCGTGGCGTCGTACACCGCGTCCAGCCGGTTCGAGGCGGTCTCGTCGGGACCGAAGAGACGGAAGTCCCGGCGCTCCGCGGTGTCGGTCATGATGCGGGCGAGCACGCTGCCCAGGATCCGGGTGGGCTCGTGGAGGGCGGCGCCGGGCTTGCCGACGTGCACGGCGAACTCCTCCAGGCGCGGGGTCGGCAGCTCACGCAGCCGCAGCCCGCCGTTGGACTGCGGATTGGCGCCCAGTCTGGCGTCCCCCTCGGGCACGCACGCGAGCAACTCCCGCCGCGGTCGGCCCCGGTCGTCGAAGAGCTCCTCAGGCCGGTACGAGCGCAGCCACCGCTCCAGCTGCCTCAGGTGCTCAGGGTTCTCGCGGACGGCCGCCAGCGGGACCTGGTGGGAGCGCCAGGTGCCCTCCACGGCCTGCCCGTCCACCTCCGCGGGACCGGTCCAGCCCTTGGGCGTACGGAGCACGATGACGGGCCAGCGCGGCCGCTCGGCCGCGCCCTCCTCCCGGGCCGCCCGCTGAATGCCGGCGATCCGGTCCAGGGCTCGGTCCATGGCCAGGGCCATCGCCCGGTGGACCTGGAGCGGGTCGCTGCCCGCGACGTGGACCGGCTCGTGGCCGTACCCGCGCAGCAGCTCGTCCAGCTCCCGCTCGGGGAGGCGGGCGAGGACGGCGGGGTTGGCGATCTTGTAGCCGTTGAGGTGCAGGATGGGCAGGACAGCGCCGTCATGGACCGGGTCGAGGAACTTGTTGGAGTGCCAGGACCCGGCGAGCGGCCCGGTCTCCGCCTCGCCGTCGCCGATCACGCAGGCCACCAGCAGCCCGGGGTTGTCCAGCGCGGCGCCGTACGCGTGGGCGAGCGAGTAGCCGAGCTCCCCGCCCTCGTGGATCGAGCCGGGGACCTCGGGCGCCACGTGGCTGGGGATGCCGCCGGGGAAGGAGAACTGGCGGAACAGCCTGGCCATGCCCTCGGCGTCCCGCCCGACGTCCGGATACGTCTCCGAGTAGCTGCCTTCGAGCCAGGAGTTGGCGACCACCGCCGGGCCGCCGTGTCCCGGGCCCCAGACGCAGATCGCGTCCAGGCCACGGTCCCTGATGACCCGGTTGAGGTGCGTGTAGACCAGGTTCAGCCCGGGGGCGGTCCCCCAGTGGCCGAGCAGCCGCGGCTTGATGTGCTGGGCAACGAGCGGCTCGCGCAGCAGCGGGTTGCCCAGCAGGTAGATCTGCCCGGCGGAGAGGTAGTTGGCGGCCCGCCAGTGGGCGTCCAGAGCCGCCAGCTCCTGATCGGTCGGTTCGGGGCGGTCGGTGGTCATCGGCCCTCCTCGGAAGCCGCGGATCCGGTACGGGTTCCACGGCGCCGTGACGTCATGCGGGCGGGGCCGCCGGAGTGCCTCCGGCGGCCCCGCAAGTGACGTGCGGCCGGCGCGTCAGTAGTGGTTTCTGCGGTTGTCGTGGTCGTCGTCGCGGTGGTCGTCGTGGTGGTCGTCGTGGTCGTCGATGGAGGCACCGTTGATGCAGGTGTTGCCGATCGCCGGGTTGAAGGCGTTGAGGAGACTGCCGCCACCCCAGGAGTTGCCGCAGACGTTGATCGGAATGTTGATGGGGACCTGGACGATGTTGCCGCTCAGGAAGCCGCCGGAACCGATGGTGGTCGCTTCGGCGCTGGCGCTGTTGCCGACGTGGTTGAACTCGTCGTCGTCATCCCTGAAGTCGTGACCCCTGCGGTCGTGACCCTTGTGGCCGTTGTGCTTGCCGTTGTCCTTCCAGCTGCCGTCGTAGGCCGTTGCGGCACCCGCGCCGCCCATGACGAGAGCGCAGCTCGCGACGGTCAGCGTGGCAGCCCTGGCGATTCGCTTCATCACCATTTTCCTTTCGGGTTGGGAATGGTGTTTTTCCCCGTACGGTCCGATCCGATCATCGTTTCACCACATAGTCACCCGATGAGATCATTGGGGGGCTTTGCCAATCATGCGCACGAAACTTCCGGCTCGGCGCGGGGAGTTCTGCTATTCGGGGGGGCGACGGGAGAGCGAGCGCGCGTTTTGTCGGCCAACTGGTTGACACGGGTAAGGCCCGTTCGAGTCAGGAAGAAGTGCTGACCGGAGTGTGTTGTCGGCCTCGCGGCCCGGGTTCGGAGTGGCCGGGGTGCGGCACGCGATCAGGCCCCATTCGGCGCAATCAAACTGGTCGTCAACGGGCCCGGGAATGTAATGAGCGCAGCCGGGCTGCGCTGCGCACATCGCGTATTCGACAGGTGCCGGCGCCGAGTCCGAATGGATGACTACACGCTCGGCGTATTCGCGCGCGTCTCACGTGATTTGGGGCATAGCTATCTGCGATGGTCTGGGCCGGAAGTATTTTGCGGAAATCGGAGGAGCAGTCATGCAGGTTTCCCTGGGCCGAGGCGGCCGAGGCGTCCTGTGCGCGATGTCGTCCGTGGCCGTGACGATCGCGCTGCCGCAGTCCGTGGCTGTTCCAGCCGGCAAGGAGGAGTCGCAGGTCCCTTTCGTCGAGCGCTACCGGGCCGTCCAGCGCGGGGGAATCGCCAGGGCCGCCAATGCCTCGGCCACGTGCGAGACCCCGGTCAGCAAGACCGCCATGCCCTGCGACCAGGTGCAGCGCGGTGGCGCCGGCAGCAATGACCACTACGAGATGACGTATATCGACGTCGACAAGGACCCCAACACCTACAATTCCAGCCGGGCCGAACTGCGACTGCCCAAAGGCGCCACCGTCACGTACGCCCGTCTCTACTGGGGCGGGAATCTGCTGGCCGGCGAACAGAAACCGGCCAAGGACAACAACCGGGTCCTCTTCGCGGAGCCGGGCGGCCAATACAAGGAAGTCCTCGCCGACTCCACCATCGGGCACCGCACGGCCGACGGCTCCGACGCCTACGCGGCCTCGGCCGACGTCACCAACATCGTGCGGTACGCCAGCCCTGGTGCTTACACGGTCGGCCAGATCAACATGGCCAAGGGCCACTCCGACCCGGGAACGTACGGCGGCTGGGCCCTGGTCGTCGCCTACGCCGACCCGAGCGCCCCGATGCGCACGCTCGCGCTCTGGGACGGCTTCGAGACCCTGACGCCCGAGCGCCGCGAACACTTCCTGGACATCGACGACCTGCATGTCCCCGCGAAGGGCAAGGGCGGTCTCGGCGTCGTCGCCTATGACGGCGACCGCGGCTTCGGCAGCAACGCGCTCGCCGTCGCCGCCGGCTCCGCCGAGCCCGTCCCGCTGCTCGACGCCGCCAACCCCGCCGACGAGGCCATGAACTCGACGATCAGCGACCGCGGGCGGTCCACGCCAGGCAGGCAGCCCGCGCACATGAACACCCTGGGCTTCGACTCCGACGTCTTCGACCTGCAACCGGCCCTCGCCGCGGGCGCCGAGCACCTCAGGGTCGGCTTCGGCACCCAGGAGGAGGGCTACCACCTCGGCGCCCTCTTCCTCCAGGCCGACGCCCGCCCCTGAGACGAGGGCGCGGCGAGTACCCCCGGCGGCGGCCGTCGCCGGAGCTTGACGTTCCCATCCGGTCCGTGTACGGGGAGCAACGCGTGCCGCAACACAAGCGTGAAGGACGCCGGTTGACGGTGCTGCACATCTCCCAGCCCGTCGACGGCGGCGTCGCCCGGGTCGTCACCGACCTGGTGCGCAGCCAGACCCGGGCGGGCCTGCACGCCCTGGTCGCCTGCCCGCCAGGCGGCGCGCTGGGCGAGGCGGCCGCGGCGGCGGGCGCGTCCGTACTGCGCTGGCCGGCCCGCAGGGAACCGGGACCGCACCTTCCGCTGGAGACCCTGCGACTCGCCCGCCTGATCAGGCACGCCGACCCGGACCTCGTGCACGCCCACAGCGCCAAGGCCGGGCTCGCCGCGCGGCTCGCCGTACGCGGCCGCATCCCCACCGTCTTCCAGCCGCACGCCTGGTCCTTCGAGGCCGTCGGCGGGACAGCCGCGGAACTCGCCCTGTACTGGGAGCGGTTCGCCGCCCGCTGGGCCGCGCGCCTGCTGTGCGTCAGCGAGGACGAGCGGCAGCGCGGCCGGGACGCCGGGGTGACCGGCCGCTGGGCCGTGATCCGCAACGGCGTCGACACCGAGCACTTCCGTCCGGCCGACCGGGCGGCCGGGGAACGCGCCAGGGCCGGGCTCACCGCGCTGCGTGAACTGTCCCGGCAGGCACCGCTGGTGGTGTGCGTGGGACGGCTCTGCCGGCAGAAGGGCCAGGATGTGCTGCTGCGTGCCTGGCCCTCCGTAGCCGCCGAGGTGCCCGGCGCCGTACTCGCCCTCGTAGGGGACGGGCCCGCCCGGGACGAGCTGCGGGGGGCCGCGCCGCCGCGGGTCCTGTTCGCCGGGGAGACGGCGGAGCCGGCCGCCTGGTACGCGGCCGCGGACCTGGTCGTCCTGCCATCCCGCTGGGAGGGCATGGCGCTCGCCCCGCTGGAGGCCATGGCCTGCGGCAGGCCCGTGGTCGTGACCGGCGTGACCGGTGCGCGCGAGAGCCTGCCGCCGGGACACGCCGACCGCTGCCTCGTACCACCGGAGGACCCGGAGGCCCTCGCGCGGGCCGTGACCGTGCTCCTGCTCGACCCCGGGCTGCGCGACACCTTCGGGCGGCAGGCGCAGGAGCACGTACGCGACAGCCACGACGTACGGCGGACGGCCGCGGCCGTCGCGCGCCTGTACCGCGAACTGCTCGGCCCGGACCCCGTCGGCAACGGCCCGCCGGACTGTGCGGCACCGCACGCACGCCCCGGCCCCGTCGACCGACCCGGCCCGACCCCCGAGAGCAGGGAGCACAGCAGGCGATGACCACGGAGAACGCAGGGGTGCCCAGTCCCGGGCGGGTGGTTTCCCTGCTGGGGGACACGACCCGCCCGGCCTCGCCCGTCTTCGCACCGCTCCGCCCGTTCCGCGGCCCGGCACCGGCCGGGCAGCGGAACGCCCCGCTGGTCGGGCGCCTCGGCGCCGCGCTCGCCGCCGCGGACTGCCTCGCGACCGTGGCCGCCGCGGTTCTGCTCGGCGAGGCGGGCCGGGCGGCCGCGGCTCTCGGGCCCTCGCTCGCGGTCCAGCTGGTGCTGGGTGCGCGCGGCGGCCTCTACCGGCCCGGGCCGATGACGACCGCCCTGGACGAACTGCCGCGGCTGGTGGGGCACTCCGCGGTCGCCTGGTGCTCGGCGACGGCCGTCCTGGCGGGCATCCGGCCGCCGGCGGCGCCCGGCTGGTCCCTGCTGCTGGGCGTCGTGGCGGTGAACGTCGTGCTGGTGTGCCTGGGCCGCGCCGCGCTGCACGCCGTACGGCGGAGGAGGAGGCGGAGACGGCCGCACTCGACGCTGGTCGTGGGCGGCGATCCGGCGGGGCGCCGGGTTGCCGCGGCCCTCCACGAGCATCCCGAGTACGGCATGTGCCTGGTCGGACTGGTCTCGCGCGCCCCCGGCACCGGCACCGGCCCCGTCACCGCACCCGAGCACGATCCCGCCGCCGACCGCGACCCGGCCGGGGACCCGGATCTCGACGGCGAGCTGGAGCGTGAGTTGGGCCGCGAGCTGGATCGCGAACTCGATAGCGAGCTGGACCGCGAGCTGGATCGCGAGCTGGATCGCGAGCTGGACCGCGAGCTGGACCGCGAGCTGGATCGCGAGCTGGACCGTGAGCTCGACGCCGCCTCGCCGGGTGTTCCCGAACTCCCCGTGCCCGTCCTCGTCGCCCACGAGGACATCGCCCGGGCCGTCATCCAGAACGCCGTACAGGACGCGGTCTTCACCCGCAGCCCCTGGGACGACCCCCAGGACGCCGCGCTCGTCCGGCTCTTCGCCGAGCTGGGCTGCGCGCTGTGGCTGGTGCACGGCGAGCCCGCGGCCGACGCGGGGCCCCGGCGCCCCGGCGGTCCCGACCACATCTGGGGCTTCGCCTGTCTGCGCCTGGACTCGCCGCCCCGCCACCGCCTCGCCATCCTCGGCAAGCGCATCCTCGACCTCGCCGTCGCCACGGTCGCACTGCTCCTCTCCGCACCCGTCATGCTGGCCTGCGCCATCGCCGTACGCTGGTCGGACGGCCCCGGGGTGATCTTCCGTCAGGAGCGGATCGGCATGGCGGGGCGGCCGTTCACGGTGCTGAAGTTCCGCACGCTCCGGCCGGCCGACGAGCACGAGTCCGCGACGCGGTGGAACGTCGCGGACGACGAGCGGATGAGCGGCGTCGGCCACCTGCTGCGCCGGACCTCGCTCGACGAGCTGCCGCAGCTGTGGAACGTGCTGCGCGGCGATATGAGTCTCGTCGGGCCGCGGCCGGAACGCCCCTATTTCGTAGGGAAGTTCAGCGCCACCCACCCGGGCTACGCGGCGCGCCACCGGATGCCCGTGGGCATCACAGGGCTGGCCCAGATCCACGGCCTGCGCGGGGACACCTCGATCGAGGACCGGGCCCGGTTCGACAACCACTACATCGAGACCTGGTCGCTCTGGCAGGACGTACGGATCCTGCTGCGCACCGCGGGCTCCCTCATCCGGAGCGGGGGCAGCTGACCATGACGACGCTGCCGATCCTGTTCCATCCGGTACGGGCCGGGCTCGCCGGCGGGTGGCGGGCGCTGCCCGTCGCCGCCGTCGTCCTGCTGCTCTGTGTGCCCATCGGGCCGGACAGGCAGCCTCCGCGCCTCTCGGTCGCGGACGGCGCCTCGGCCGTACTGGTGGCCGTCTGCGTGGTCGTCCTGCTGCGCGACCGGCGGCGGCTGCTGAGCCGGGCGGGCGCCGCCGTACTGGCCGCGCCCGCGATCGGTTTCGCCGTGGCGACGGCCGCCTCCCAGGACCCGGTGGCGAGCCTGAACGGATTCGTGCGCTACGCGCAGGTCTTCGTCCTCGTACCGGCCGCGACGGCGCTGCTCCTGCGGTCCCGTCGCGACTTCCGGTGGGTGGCGGGCGCCGTCGTGGCGGCGGCGCTGGCGCAGGGTGCGCTCGGCGTGTACCAGTACGTCAGCGGCACCGGCGCCTCGTACGCGGGACAGCGGATCCGGGCTGTCGGCACCTTCGGACCGGTGGACGTGATGGGCATGGCGACCGTCGTCGCCTGCGGCGCCGTCCTCGCGCTGGCGATGGGGCTCGGCGCGCCCGCGCGTGCGCCGCGGTGGCTGCGGCCCGTCGCGGTGGCCTGTGCCGGGCTGCTGCTGGTGCCGCTGGTCTTCTCCTTCAGCCGCGGGTCCTGGCTCTCCATGGCGGTCGCGGCCGCCGTGGTGCTCCTGCTCGTGGGGCTGCGCACCGCGATGACCGCGCTGGCCGTGTTCCTCGCCGCCCTTGTCGTGCTGGTCGGTGGAGCCGGGGTGGGCAGCGCCCTCATCAGCGAGCGGCTGAGCAGCATCACTCAGGTGACCGACGCGCCGGACCGGTCGGTCACCGACCGGTACGCGCTGTGGGCCGCGGCGGCTTCCATCTGGCGCGACGAGCCGGTCACGGGAGTCGGCATCAAGGGCTTCCCCGCACACCGTGACGGGCACGCGTCGCTGGGCCTGTCGTCCGGGAGCGACACGGAGGGCGCGGGTCAGGAGTTCCGGCGCGAGCCGCTGCTCTCGCCGCACAACATGTACCTGCTCGTGCTGAGCGAGCAGGGACTGGTCGGTATCACGGCGGTTGTGGGCAGCTGGTCGGCCCTGGTCGTCCTCGGCCTCCGCAGGCTTCGGCGGGCCCGCCGGGCCGGATGGCCCGTGGACTGCGGGCTGGCTGCGATGGGCCTGCTGGCCTATCTGTTCGCGGACTTCCTGTACGGCGACATCGGCGGGCCTTCGACCGTGCTCACCGGCGTCATGTTCGGCCTGGCCGCGTGGTGGGCGCTCTCGCCCGCGGCTCTGGCTCCATCGGACGCGGGGGCTCGGCGCGTTGGGCCGGTTGCGGGGGATGGGCGGTCTGCGAGGGATGGGCGTGCTGCGGGGGATGGGCGGGCGGTACGGGCCGCGCAGGCCCCGGCTGTTCCCCCGGCTCCGCCGGCGGCGGCCGGCGCACGGGCGGTGAGGCCCGCGGCGACGGTGAAGACGACCCCGGCGATGAAGACCGCGCCGACGGCGGGGCGCGCCGCCGTCCGGCCCGACGATGGGGCGGACAGCCGATGAGCGACGCGCCGACCGTGCCGCAGTCGACGACCGGGCGGCCGCCGGAAACGGTGGCCGGCCCGGCGAAGTCCGCGACGGCGGGCCCGACGACGGGCGCGGAGCCGAACTCGACGACGGGCTCGGGGTCGGGCTCGACGTCGGGTGTGGGCTCCGGTGCTCCGCAGCGCGGCGGTCCCGAGCGGTTCATCGCCAGGGCTGCGGCCGTCACGGCGGTCCTCACCGCGGCCGGTGCTCTCCTCGGGCTCGTACGCGACCAGTTGGTGGCACACCTCTTCGGCGCGGACGGGGAGACGGACGCCTTTCTGGTGGCCTGGACGGTGCCGGAGATCGCGGCGACGCTCCTCATCGAGGACGCCATGGCCCTGGTGATGATCCCGGCCTTCAGCCTGGCGCTCTCCCGGCGCGCGTCCGCTGGTACGAGCGCCCATGCGGGTGCCGATTCGGGCGACGACGCGGACCGGGACGCCGACAGGGGCGTGGGCGTGGGCAGGGATGCGGGCCCGGACGTGGGTCGGGACTTGGGCCCGGACCCCGTCGGGCGGCTCGTGGCCTCGACCGCGCCCCGGCTGTTCCTCGCCCTGGCCTGCTGCGCGGGGCTGCTGGCCGCGGCCGCGCCCCGGGTCGTACGCCTGCTCGCGCCGGGCCTGGCGGACCCGGCTCTCGCCGTGGACTGCACCCGGCTCACGGCTGTCACGGTCCTCACCTTCGGCATCGCCGGATACTTCAGCGCGGCGCTCCGCGCCCACCGGCGCTTCCTGCCCCCGGCGGCGATCTACGTGGCGTACAACGTGGGCATCATCGCCACCGTGCTGGCCGTGCACGGCCTGTGGGGCGTACGGGCCGCCGCGGCCGGGGTAGCCGTGGGCAGCGCGCTGATGGTGCTGGTTCAACTGCCCGCGTTCCTGCGGCGCCTGCCCGGCAGGCAGCGCCGCGGTCGGGCCACGAAGCCCGCCGCCACGAAGCCCTGCGCCTCCCGCGCGGCGGACGCTCCGGCCCTCGGGAACCTCGCCACTGCGGCGGACGTCTCCGGCGCCGCGGACGACCAGGACGCCCGTTTCGGCACCGGCACGCAACAGGCCCGCCGCCCGGCGACCGGCTCGGGCGTCGCGGAGGGTTCGGGCGCCGCGGGTCTCCGTATCCCGGACGGCCCTCGCCTGAACCGCCGCTGCCGCGCGGACGATGGACCCCGCGCGGTGGATGGCGGCCCTCCGGTGGGCGGCTCGGGCGTCGCGGAAGGTTCGGGCGCCGAGAGCTCCCGCATCCCGGGCGGTTTCCGCCCTGCGGACGGTCCCCGCGTGGATGATCAGTCCTGCGCCGCGGACAGTGCGGGAACTCCCGACCGCGGTTCCCGCGGGGATGATCGGTCCGGTACCGGGGATGGCGGCCCTCCGGTGGGCGGCTCGGGTGTCGCGGAGGGGCCGGGCGCCGAGAGCTCCCGCATCCCGGGCCGTTCGCGCCCCGCGGACGGTCCCTGCGCGCATGACCGGTCCTGCGCCGCGGACGGCACCACTGGCGTGGATGATCGGTCCCGCGCCGGGGATGGCGTTCGTCCGGCCGGTGGGTCCCGCGTCGCGGGACGGGCCCATCGCGACGATGGCCTTCGGCCGGCTGGCCGTGCCCGCGCGGCCGTCGGCCCTCGTTCCGCCCGCCCGGCAGGGGCACCCGCAGGGCTTGCCGTCCTGGCCGTGCTCGCGCCCGTTGCCCTCTTCGCGCTCGCGCGCCAGGCGCAGGTTCTCGTCGAGCGCTACCTCGGCTCATCCCTCCCCGCCGGGGCGATCTCTCACCTCAACTACGCGCAGAAGGTCGCCCAAGTCCCCATGACCCTCTCCCTCATGGTCGTGACCGTGACCTTCCCCCTGGTCGCCCGCGCCATGGCCGACGGCGAGAAGGAGCGGGCCCGGCGGCGGGTCGAGCGGGATCTGACCGTCGCCGGGCTGCTGGTGCTGGTCGGCGCCGCGTATGTCATCGCGTACGCCCCCCAGCTCATCGAACTCCTCTTCCAGCGCGGCGCCTTCAATGCCCAGGACACCGCCGCCACCGCATCCGTCATGCGCGTCTACGCGCTCGGCCTGCTCGGCCACAGCCTCACCGGTGCCCTCATCCGGCCCTTCTTCTCGGCCGCCCGGCCCACCTGGGACCCGGCGGCCGCCATGTCCGTCGGCCTGCTCATCACCATCGTCGCCGCCAAGGCCGCCATCGCGCACTGGGGCGTCCACGGCATCGCCGCGGCCAATGCCGCGGGCATCACGGTCACCGCGCTGCTCCTGCTCCGCGGCCTGGGCAAGCAGGGCATCGCCGTCGACGTCCGCCGCGTGACCGCCGGTCTCGCACGGCTCGCCCTCGCCGCCGGTGCCGCCGTGGCTGCCGGCTGGGCCGCCGCACCCCTCGTCCCCTCCACCCCCGGCACGGCCGCGGCCGGCTGCCTGATCGTCCCGGCCGCCTTCGCCGCCGCGGCGTTCGCCGTACGGGCGCCCGAAGTCCCCCTGCTGCTCCCCCCGCTGATCTCGTCCGCGAAACGGAAGCTCCTGTGACATGCCCGCTGATGAACCCTGGCTGCTGATGTACCACTCCGTGACCGGATACACGGAGGACCCCTACCGGATCACCGTCACCCCGGACCGGCTGCGCCGCCAGCTGCGCTGGCTGGCGGGCCGCGGCCTGCGCGGGGTCGGCGTGGCGGAGCTGTTGCGCGAGCGGGCCGCCGGGCGCGGGTCCCGCCTGGTCGGCCTCACCTTCGACGACGGCTACACCGACTTCACCGAGAACGCCGTCCCGCTGCTGCGGGAACAGGGCTTCACCGCAACGGTGTTCGTCCTGCCGGGACGGCTCGGCGGCGACAACGTCTGGGACCCGCTCGGCCCCCGCAAACCCCTGCTCACCGAGGACGGCATCCGCGCCGCGGCCGCCGCGGGCATGGAGATCGGCTCCCACGGCATGTTCCACGTGTCCCTCCCCGAGGCCGACGGGAACACGCTGCGGCAGGAGACCGCCCGCAGCCGCGAGCTGCTCCAGGAGATCACCGGCCGTACGGTGGACGGCTACTGCTACGCGTACGGCCATGTCGACGCCCGCGCCGTCGCCGCCGTCCGCTCGTCGGGATACGACTACGCCTGCGCCATCGACCCCGGGCCGCTCACCGGCCGGTTCGCCCTGCCCCGTATCCACGTCGGCGACCGCGACACCTCCCTGCGGCTGACCGTCAAGCGGCTGCTGCACCCTGTACGCCGCCGCGCCATGCCCGGGGAGGGGAGCGCCACGCCGCTCGCCGGAGCCGGCCGATGAGGGTGCCGGGGAGGGCGCCCCTGAGGGTGCTGCACATCATCACGGGCCTAGGCGCGGGTGGAGCGGAGCAGCAGCTCAGGCTGATGCTGCGTCATCTGCCCGTGCACTGCGACGTCGTCACCCTCACCAACCCCGGGGCCGTGGCCCGCGGCATCCGCAGCGACGGCACCCGCGTCCTCCACCTCGGCATGGGCGGCAACCGCGACCTGTCCGCGCTGCCCCGGCTGGTCACCGCCATCCGCTTCGGCCGTTACGACCTCGTGCACACCCACCTCTACCGGGCCTGCGTGTTCGGGCGGGTCGCCGCCCGGATGGCCGGGGTCGAGGCGGTGCTCGCGACCGAGCACTCCCTCGGCGCCACCTGCATCGAGGGCCGCCCGCTCACCCCCGGCACCCGGGCCCTCTACCTCGCCAGCGAGCGCCTCGGCTCCTCGACGGTGGCCGTGTCGGCCACCGTGGCGGACCGGCTGCGCGCCTGGGGCGTGCCCCGCCACCGCATCGAGCTGATCCCCAACGGCATCGAAGCCCGGCACTTCCGGTTCGACCCGGCCGCCCGGGCCGCCGCGCGGGCCATGCTCGACTTCCCGGACCAGGCCTTCGTGGCCGGGGGAGTCGGTCGCCTCGTGCCGGGCAAGCGCTTCGACATCCTGCTGCGGGCGGTCGCCGAACTGCCGGGCGCCCGGCTGCTGCTGGTGGGGGAGGGGCCGGAGAGGGCCGCACTCGAGCAGCTGGCCGTACGGCTGGGCGCCGAGCAGCGCGTACGGTTGCTGGGCGAGCGCGGCGGGGCCGTCGAGTGGAGCGCCGACCGGTCCACCGACATCCCCGGACTCCTCGCCGCCATGGACGTCTTCGTCTCCCCGTCCGCCGAGGAGTCCTTCGGACTGGCCGTCCTCGAAGCCCTGGCCGCCGGGCTGCCCGTACTGCACGTGACCTGCCCGGCGATCGACGAGCTACCGGCCGGAGAGGTGCCGGGTGCGCGGCGGATCGGCCTCGGCGTACGGGCCCTCACCGCCGCCCTGGCCGACGTCCTGCGCGAGTACGAGCGCGCGGGACCGCGCCGCCTGCCCGCCCCCGCCGCCGTCGCGCGCTACGACATCGCCCGCAGCGCCGAGCTGCTGACGGGGCTCTACGAACGCACCGCCGCTGCCTGTGGGAGAGCCGGGCGGGACGCGTTCCACCGCCCGTACCACCACGCCCCCGCCGTTTCCCGACCGAAGAGGTGACCGCCGTCATGACCGACACCGCCCTGGCAGAGAGCCCGGCAGCAGAAAGCCCGGCAGGAGAGTGCTCGTCAGCAGAGAACCAGTCAGCAGAGAACTCGGCACCGCGCCCGCGCAGGCGGATTCTCGCCGCGCTCCGGCCGCCCGCCTGGTGGCCGCTGGCCGTGTGCGTTCTGCTGGGCACACTCTGCGGCGCGGCCTACGGGGTGCTTAAGCCGCCGCAGTACACGGCCACCAGCTATGTGGTCGTCGCCACCTCGCGGTCCGCCGACCCCGCCACGGCGCTGGGCTTCGCGCACGCCTACGGCCGCGTCGTCACCAACAGCGCCGTCCTCGCCGACGCCCAGGCAGCGACCGGAATCCCCGCCTCCGATCTCGGGGCGCGCGTCCAGTCGATCACGTCCCCCGACGCGCCCATGATCGAGATCGTCGGGCGCGACACGCGGGCCGAACGGGCGGCCACCAACGCCAACGAGATCGCGCGCGCCCTCACCGAGTACGCCAACGCCTCGGCCACCAGTACCGGCGTGCGGCTCTCCGTGCTCTCCAAGGCCCCCACACCCACCGCCCCCACCTCCCCCTCGGCGCGGATCGCCACCGCCGTCGGGGCCTGCGCCGGGGGACTGCTCGGCGGCCTCCTCCTGCTCGTACGGCCCGGTGGCGGCCGCCGCTCCGCGGTCTCCGAGGCCCCCGCGCCGCCGGCCCGGACCGCCGCGCAGCCGGTGACCGAGGGGGCTCGGTGACGGCGGAAACGACCGCGCCCCCCACCGCACACCAACCGCCCGCCACCGGCCTGTCCGTGACGCTCTGCCACCACCCGGACCGCTTCGCCGCGCTGGCGCCCGAATGGGACCGCCTGCACCGGCGCTGCCGCACCGCGACGCCCTTCCAGACCCATGCGTGGCTGCACTCGTGGTGGCTGTCCTACGGGGCCGCCGCCCGCCTCCGGCTCCTGCTGGTGCACCGGGAGGGCAGGCTGGTGGGCGCCGCTCCGCTGATGCTGACGTACCGTCCGCTGCCGGTGCTCGTCTTCCTCGGCGGCGCCATCTCGGACTTCCAGGATGTGCTGATCGACGACAGCTGCGCGGGCGCCGCGGCGGCGGGGCTGGCCGGCGGGCTGCGCCGGGCCGCGCGGGGCGCCGTCGTCGATCTGCGCGAAGTTCGCCCGGGCGCGGCGGCCGAGCGGGTGGTCGACCGCTGGCCCGGCGTCAAGCGCAGACTCGACGACTCGGTGTGCCTCGAACTCCCCGGCCTCCCGTTCGACGAGCTGATGCAGCGCCTGCCCCGCTCGGCCGCCCGCAGAACGCGCGCCAAGCTGCGCAAGCTCGACTCGATCGGCATCGAGCACCGCAGCGTGCCCGAGTACGAGGTGCCGGAAGCGGTCGCCAGCATGCTGCGGCTGCACAACCTCCAGTGGCGGGGCCGCGGCGTCACGCCGGAGCACCGCAGGCCCCGGTTCGTCGAACACCTCGCGCGCGCCGCCGGGCAGATGGCCGGAACCGGTGACGCCCTCATCACGGAATACCGGAGGGGGGAGCAGGTGCTGGCCATCGACGTGACGCTGACCTCCCCCGACCTGGCGGGCGGCTACCTCTACGGAGCGCACCCCGATCTGCGGGCGGCCAAGGCCGACATCACCACCATGCTGCTGCGCCACGACGCCGCCTACGCCGCCGAGACCGGCCGTAGCGTGATCAGCCTGCTGCGCGGCAACGAGACCGCCAAGCACCACTGGCGGCCCGTCACCGTCACCAACCAGCGCTTCCTGCTGGCCCGGCAGGAGATGGCGGCGGCGCTGCGGCTGCACGCCGCCCAGGTGGCGGGCCGGGCCCGGCTGGCGGAGGAGGCCAGGACGCGGTTCCCGGCACTGCTCGCCTGGCGGGCCCAGCTGAACGACTGGCGTGCCGGAGCGGCCCGCCCGGCCCACTGACGCGCCCGGCCGGACCCCGGACGGGGGGCCGGGGGCTGCGCCCCAGCCCCGGGGGCAGGGCCCAGACCCTAACCGCTGCGCCAGCTGAAGCGGATGCAGAGCCGGCGCTCGCCGAGGATCGACTCCACCCACGAGCCCAGATCCACCGTCAGGCAGTCGGCCCCCTGCTCCCCTGGCCGCTTCCCGGTGAACTGCTGGGCCCGGAAGACCCTCGAGGCCAGCGGATTCTCCCCGCAGCGCCAGACCCCGTGCGGACAGTAGTCCGTAATGGTGTGGTACGCGGGCGGGTGTTCCGCGATCCACCGCAGCATGCGGCGCATGTATTCCGGGTTGTCGCCATTGCGGAACAGGCCCCATTCCGGATACGAGATGGGCTTGTTGTGCTCGCGCGCGAATTCCACCTGCGCGCGCAGCCCCAGAGGCTGGTTGACCTGCTCGTCGAAACTGTGCCCGGGCGGCTGGTCGTAGGAATCCATGCCGATGATGTCGACCACGTCGTCGCCCGGATAGCACTCCGTCCACGGGATGGCGTCCTCACCCCGGCTGGGCGCGAAATCGAATCGGAACCGCTGCCCGGGAATGGAGCGCATCGCCCGTACGATCCGCCGCCAGTACGCCCGCCACGCGTCCGGGTGCGGCGCGCACCGGCCGGTGTACGTGGTGCCGTTCATCTCCCAGCCGAGCACGATCACCGTCTCCGGCACCCCCAGCGCGACCAGCCGCCCCGCCAGGGTGTGGAACACCCCGTCGAACTCCCCCCGCGCGCCGCGCTCCAGCAGCTCGGCGACCTCCTCGTCCGGCACGCCTTCCTCGTTGCGCTCCAGCATCGGGACGTTCAGCACGAACATCCGGCCGGGGGCGGAGCGCCGCCACAGGGCCCATGACTCGAGCAGCCGGACGTCGCCCTCGATGTCCGCCCAGTGGTTGCCGGGAAGGTAGGTGTGCCCGACCCGCATCTCGGATCCGCCGAGCCAGTCCTGCATCCCGGCCATCTGTTCCACACCCTCAGGACCCGAGCCCAGGAACGCCCCCCAGGGAACGCCCGGCACCGGCTCCACGAAAGGCGCGTTCTCCTCGGCGGGTGTACTCTCCCCGGCCGGTTCCAGCTCAGCGGCCCCTGCTCCCAGGGCCGCCCCGGCGAGCAGAACTCCCGCGGTGACCGCTCCCAGGCAGGTCGCGGCCAGCCTCCGAGGGGGGTGGGACATGGCTACTCCTTCCGGCGTGCAACCAGCGCGGAATGCATACCCTACGAATCCATTTGGGACGTATTCCGGAGAACTCCATCGCCCGCACGGCCTATTGATCCCGAAGAGGAGCAGTGCACCACGAATCCGCGGCCCGCCCCGCCCTGTCCCCCATGCTCGACACCGGAGTACCGGCACTGCTGATCCGCCTCGACCGCAATCCTTTTCACCACGGAACCCTGGGGGCCGTCAGATCCCTGGGACGCGCCGGAATCGAGGTGCATACGCTCGTCGAATCCCCCGGCAGTCCGGTCAACCGGTCCCGCTACGTCCACCGGGTGCACCGCTGGCCCTCCGGCGATCCGTCGGCAGCCCGGCTCTCCATGGCTCTCTGTCAGATCGCGGAGCGGATCGGGCGGCGTGCCGTGCTGATCCCCATGGACGACGTCAGCGCCATCGCCGTCGCCGCGCTCGCCGAGCGTCTTGCCGGCTCCTTCCTGATGGCGAGTCAGCCCAGCGGGCTACCGGAACGGGTGGCGGACAAGGCCGCGCTCGCCGACCTGTGCCGCAGCGCCGGCGTACCGCACCCGCCCACCGTCATCCCCGGCAGTGCCCCGGAGGCGGCCGCGGCCGCCGACGAACTCGGGCTGCCCCTCGTGGCGAAGTGGAGCAGGCCCTGGCTGCTGGCCGGTGCCGCAGGGCTGCGCAGCACCACCCTCGTTCACACCCCCGACGAGGCGCGGCAGCTCTACGAGCGAAGCGGGCAGGCGCGCAGCCCGCTGCTGCTTCAGCGGCACCTGCCGGGCGGCCGGGGCACCGACTGGTTCTTCCACGGCTGCTTCGGCGAGCGCTCCGCCTGCCTGATCGGCGGTACGGGGCGCAAGGAGCTGTCCTGGCCGGTGGGGACGGGGCTTACGGCCGTCGGCACGTGGCTGCCCAACGCGGAGGTGGACGCATCGGCCCGGCGGCTGGCCGAGCGGCTCGGGTACCGGGGCATCCTCGACCTCGACTTCCGGCGTGACGCCGCGACCGGCTCGTACTGTCTGCTCGACTTCAACCCGCGCCCGGGTGCGCAGTTCCGGCTGTTCGCCGACCGGGCCGGGCTGGACGTCGTACGGGCGCTCCACCTGGACCTGACGGGGCGCCAGGTAGCTGCCCCGCAGCCGCTGCCCGGGCGGATCTTCGTGGCGGAGAACTACGCCCTGCTGTCCGGGCTGGCCACGGCCGCGGCTGCGCGGCAGCGGTCCGGGGCGCGGGAACGGCGGCGGGCCCGTACCGGGAGGCTGTACCGAGCCCCGGAGACCGCCTGGTTCGCCGCCGACGACCCCGCCCCCTTCGCCGCCATGGCCGCCGCGTGGGTGGGGCGGGGCGGCCGGAAGGGACTGCGGCGGCTGCGGCCCCGGCCCGCCGCCGTAGCGGCCCCCTGATGCCACAGCGGCCCTCTTGTGTCTGAGCTGCTCCCGAATCCGATCAACCGACCCACCGCGCCCCCACGGCGCACGACCTTCACGACGATCGCTGCCCCAGCGATCGCCGCACGGCGATCGCTTCACGACGAGAGAGCGGGAACCATCCATGTACGACCTGGTAGTCGTCGGCGCCGGCCCCTACGGACTGTCGATCGCGGCCCACGCGGCCGCGGCCGGACTGCGGCTGCGCGTGCTCGGCCGCCCGATGGCCTCATGGCGGGACCACATGCCGCCGGGCATGTTCCTCAAGTCGGAACCCTGGTCCTCGAATCTGTCCGACCCCACCGGCGACCGCACGCTGTCCGCGTATTGCGCCTCCCGCAAACTGCCCGCCGAGCACGGCAGACCGGTGCCCATCGCCACGTATACGGACTACGGGCTGTGGTTCGCCCGGCATGCCGTGGAGCGCATCGACGAGCAGACCGTGACCTCCGTGCGCCCCAGCGCCGGCCGCTTCGTGGTCACCACGGACGACGGGGAGACGATCCCGAGCAGGACCGTCGCGCTCGCGGCCGGGGTCATGCCCTTCGTCAACGTCCCGGAACCGCTCGTCGCGCTTGATGAGAATCTCACCTCCCACAGCAGCCACCACGGCGATCTGGCCCGGTTCAAGGGCAAGGACGTCACCGTGATCGGCGCCGGGCAGGCGGCCCTGGAGACCGCGGCGCTGCTGGCCGAGGAGGGCGCCACCGCCCGCGTCGTCGCCCGCTCGGGCCGCCTCAACTGGAACGCCCCGCCCCAGCCCCTGAACCGCGGGCTGATGCGCTCGCTGCGCGACCCGCACTGCGGTCTGGGCACCGGCTGGCCGAGCTGGGTCTGGTCCGAGATCCCGTGGGCGGTGCGCCGCCTGCCCGGCTCCACGCGGCTGCGCATCGCGGCCACCGCGCTCGGGCCGGCCGGCGCGTGGTGGCTGCGCGACCGCTTCGAGAGCGCCGTGCCCGTACTGCTGGGCTACCGGCTGCGGGCGGCGTCCCCGTCGGGAGGCGGTGTGCGGCTGGACCTCACCACGCCCGCGGGCGCGCGGACCGCCCTCGAGACCGAACACGTCATCGCCGCCACGGGCTTCACACCTGATCTCACGCGGCTGCGGCTGCTGGACCGGGAACTGGGGGCCGGGCTGCGGCGGGTGGGGGGTGGCGGGGCCCCGGAGCTGAGCGGCCGGTTCGAGTCCTCGTATCCCGGGCTCTTCTTCGCGGGCCTGCTGACCGCGCCGTCGTTCGGGCCGGCGATGCGCTTCGTCTACGGGGCGGGGTTCACGGCGCACCGGCTGGTGCGGGGGGTGCGGCGGAGGCTGGGAAGGACGGGGAGCTGACATGCGGGCCCTTCGCGGGCCAACGAGATCATTGCGGCCCACTCGCTGGCGGCTCGGGCTCGCCGTCATGGAACCGCCCCGCCCCGGAAACCGCCGCACCGCGCGGCGATTTCCGGGTCGCCGGTTCTCCGGTTCTGCGGGTCGTCTCCGGCCCGTCGTCAGCCCTTCTTGTGGTGAACGGTGCCGCGCAGCGCCGCGAAGGCGTCGTCGCAAGTGCTGTACGAAGTCGGCCCCGAACTCCGTCACTTCATCCGTGCGGCGGTCGGTCTGGAGCGCGGTGACGGTGAAGGACCCCGTGGTAAGGGAGTCGCTGGAGCAGAAGCGCCCGTTGCCCGTGACGTAGACGCGGGCCAATCGGGCCTGTCCGCAGAGCGGCCTCCGCGGACTTGCTCGCGCCTGTCATCGCGCCAGCCGTCGCGTCAGCCATCGCGCCAGTCGTCGCCCCTCGGGTCCGGCGTGGTGGCTCTGGCTGAATGGCGATGGCGGTGCGGTGAGTGCGGTCCCGGTTGTCACTCCTGTTGAAACCGCGCGCGCCTCGCGTTCGTCACCGTGGCTGATGTCATCTGCCACGAGGAGGAGTTCATGGTCGCGTCCGATGTGAAGCTCGAGGAGGTCGCCGACGGGGTGTTCGCGTATCTCCAGCTTCCCGGGGGCTGGTGCCTCAACAACGCCGGTTTCGTGGTCGGTTCCGAGGAGTCGGAGACCGTGCTCATCGACACCGCGGCGACCGAGGGGCGGGCGCGCGCGTTGCGCGACACCGTGGTTGCGACCGCGGGCCGGATGCCCGGCGTGCTCGTCAATACGCATCACCACGGGGACCACACCTTCGGCAACCACCTCTTCACCCCCCACGCGCGCGTGGTCGCCCACCCGCACTGCCGTGAGGAGATCCTGCGCACCGGAGTGGACCTCCCGACGATCTGGCCCGATGTCGCATGGGGCGACATCGCCGTCACCCTGCCCACGACGACGTACGCCGACCGCATGACCCTCCACAACGGGGACGGGGATGGGAGCGGGGACGGCGACATCGAGCTCATCCACCCCGGCGTCGCGCACACCGTGGGCGACACCGTCGTATGGCTGCCCGAGCAGAGGGTGGTCTTCACCGGTGACCTGATCTTCTCCGGAGGCACGCCATTCGTCTTCATGGGGTCGGTGGCCGGCTCGCTCGCCGCGGTCTGGCTGCTGCGCGGGCTCGGCGCGGAGACGGTCGTACCCGGGCACGGGCCGGTCTGCGGGCCGGAGGTGTACGACATGGTGGAGCGGTACCTGACCTGGATTCTGCGCCTGGCCGAGCAGGGCCGCGAGGCCGGGATCACTCCGCGCGAGCTGGCGCTGGAAGCGGACCTCGGGGAGTTCGCCGGGCTGGGGGAGCCGGAGCGGCTGGTGATGAACCTGCACCGGGCGTACGCCGAGCTGGAGGGCCTGCCGGACGGCACCCCGCTGCCGCTCCCGGACGCGCTCGCGGATGTGATCGCGTGCAATGGCGGCGCGCCGCCGGTGTGCCACGCTTGACCGGCCGACGCGCCTCCCGTGGCCTCCGCCTCGCCTGTTCCTCACCGAGCGGGACCGGTCACACAGATCCACAACCCCCCACAACAGGAAGATCGGTTCCATGTGCAACTCCAGAGGAGGATCCGGTGGGTCGTAGACGCATGACCCACAGGCTCGGTCGTCGTTCGTCCGCATCCCACGCGCGGAGTGGCCCCCGTTTCCTGCATCGCCTCCGGTTCGTCGTCGCCGGTGTGGGCGTGATGGCGGTTGCCGGGGCCGGTTTCGCGGTCGCGGGCCCGCGGGCCGGGTCCGGGAGCGCGCCACCGGTTCCCGAGCTGTCCTGGTCGCCGTGCCCGGAAGACGAAGGCGGCAAAGAGGGATTCACGTGCGCGAAGGCCGAGGTGCCGCTCGACTACCGTGAGCCGGACGGCCGCAAGATCTCGCTCGCGGTGACCCGCCACAAGGTCGCCGACCCGGCACAGCGGCAGGGCACGCTCTTCCTGCAGCCCGGCGGACCCGGCAGCTCCGGAGTGGACTTCGCGCGCGGCAACTACACCGACCTGCCGGCCGGGCTCCGCGACCGGTTCGACGTTCTCGGGTACGACGTGCGGGGCGTCGGGCGCAGTTCGCCTCTGGAGTGCTGGGACGACAAGCAGTACCTCCAAGCCGTTACCGAGGCCAAGGGGAACCCCGGGCCCGGCGCCTTCGCCCCGGCGCTGCGGACCGCAGCCGGATTCAACCAGGCCTGCCTGCAGAAGTCCGCCGACCTGCTGCCCTTCGTCGGCACCGACTACGTCGCCCGCGACATCGACCTGCTCCGCCAGGCGCTGGGCGAGGAGCAACTCACCTTCTACGGCCGGTCGTTCGGCTCCTACATCGGCACGGTCTACGCCGACCTCTTCCCGGACCGGGTGCGCGCGATGGTGCTCGACGGGGCGTACGACCCGGTGAAGTACGCCGACCGGCCGCACGCCTATGACCGGGGGCAGTACCTGGCCCTGGACGGGGCAGTGGACCGCTTCCTCGACTGGTGCGCCGACGAGCCGTCCGCCTGCGGGTTCGGTGGCGGTTCGCCCAAGGAGTCCTTCGGCAAGCTCGTACGGGACGTGGACGCCGATCCCGTGCCGACCTCCGGCGGAGGGAAGGCGAACGGCTACACCCTCGTCTACCGTCTGCTGTTCAACATCAACGAGGGCAAGGTCCTCTGGCCGGCCATCGGCGAGGCGCTGCATCGGGCGGAGCTGCGCAACGCCGAGTCCTTCCTGCTCAAGCCGCCGTCAGCGGCCAGCTTCGACTTTCTGACCGCCAACGTCGTGGTCGAGTGCGCCGACCGCGCCTACCCGCACGACACCGGCCTGCTCGAGCGGAGGCTGGCGGCCAACACCGAGGATGCGCCGTTGCTTGGCCCGGCTCTGGGCTACGGCCCGCCGACGTACGACCACCAGCACGGGACCGCATGCGACCAGTGGCCCGGTGAGCAGGTCAGCCGCCACGAGGGCTCGTATCGCGCCGAGGGGTCCGCGCCCATCCTCGTTCTGGGCACGACCGGCGACCCGGACACGCCGTACCGCGACGCGGTCGCTCTGTCGCGGCGGCTCGACAACGCCTCGCTGCTGACCTTCAAGGCCGAAGGGCACACCGCATTCGGCCGGAGCGAGTGCGCCACCGCAGCGGTCACGAGCTATCTGACGGACCTCATCCTCCCGCCGGAGCGGACCGTCTGCGCGGACGAGAAGCCGCCTGCGCCGGGGCCGTCCTCCCCGTCGAAGGCGGGGTCGCGGCACAGCGAACACCTCGAGGGCGTCAGCGACCTGCTGGACCTGATCGGCGTCGCGCGCTGAGCTGTGCGGCAGCTACGGTGTGCTGCGCGGCCAGAACTCCCGGGCCACGCTCAGGATGCGCCGAGGCCGGCAAGGAACCGCCGGGCGAAGAGGTAGGCGTCCCCGGGCCAGCGGGCGGAGACGTAGTTCCGGTCTTCGACGACGAAGGCATGAGTGTCGTCCTCGGCGGAGCCGCGCTTCGTACCGCCCCAGGGGCCTCGCTCGAACCTCTCCGGGGCCGCGAGCGCGGCTCGCACCTCGTCTTCGACGTACGCGGGGTAGGTCCGGTAGTAGCGGCCCAGCTTCCAGGCCGTGAGCAAGTAGGCGCTGCGCTCCATGTACTTGGGCAGGCAGGTGGTGGTGCGGTCCCACAGCAGGCTGCGGCCGGTCTCCGGGTCGCGCGTGCGGGCCAGTACGAGGACGCCGTGGCAGATGGCGCCCACGGGTCGGCCGAGCTTCCAGAACTCGGCCACCTTGTCCCGCAGCGTGGCGGATCCGAGGTACTGGCGCATCCCGGGAGCGTGGCCGCCGGGCAGGATCAGCCCGTCGAACGCGGTCGGCTCGATTGCGTCCCAGGCGATGGTGTCGCGGTACTCACTGCTGCCGGTGAGCTGCCGGTAGAACTCCTTGGGCTCGTCCTCCGCTCCGAGCTTGCCGAAGACCACGCCGGACAGGAGCCGGGGATCGGCGGCCGGTTGGGTGCCCGCCCGCTCGGTGGCGAAGACGACCTGATGGCCGGCATCGGTCAGTACGCGCCAGGGGACCGCCACCTCGGTGACGTCGAAGTCCCGGTCGGGGAGGGGCATCAGTACGCGCATCAGTCTCCTTCTCCCTGGCAGCGGTCCGTGTGCGCGGGGACGTCCTTACGGAATCCTTCCGCCGCACCAGCCCCCCGCGCTGCGACGATAGTCGATCAGCGGGTAAGGAGGATGCGTCGCCGAACTCGCGTTCCTCGCGAAGCCGTGACCAATCCCACGTTTGCCTGATGCCCTTTCAAACTACTTGAAAATTCGGTGAGTAGACCCCCGCGGGGTCTTCGTATGTGTGTCGGGAACGGGTTTGCCCCGGCCCTGACGCGGTACCCGCTGTACCGAGGGAGCCATGGCAGAGAGATCCGACAATTCCGATAACAGCGCGGCGGACAGCAGTCCCCCGGCGTTGGACGTCCTGCGCAACGCCGGGGCCCAGTTCAGGGAGCTGAGCGGCTTGGGCGCGGAGGCCGTCACCCGGTTCGAGCGCAGGGAGGACGGCTGGCTGCTCGAGGTGGAGATCCTCGAGCTGGCCAGGATCCCGGACACGATGAGCCTGATGGCGTCGTACGAGGTCACTACGGACCGGGAGGGGACGATCACCGGCTATCGCCGGGTCCGTCGATACGAGCGCGGCCGGGCTGATCAGCGCTAGTCCGCCGCGCAATCCATCGATAGAGAGGAAACTCCAAGGTGAGTGTTGTCCCGGCGCAAGAGACCCGGGGCTCAGGCGGCACCAGCGGCCTCTACGACGTCCTTGAACTGATCCTCGACCGCGGGCTCGTGATCGACGTGTTCATACGCGTCTCGCTCGTCGGCATCGAGATCCTCAAGGTGGACGTGCGCGTCGTGGTCGCGAGCGTCGACACGTATCTGCGGTTCGCCGAAGCCTGCAACCGGCTCGATCTGGAGGCGGGCCCCAGGAAGGATCCCGGACTGCCCGACCTGGTCGGTGAGATGACCGAGTCCGGTGCGCGCGGCAAGTCCAAGGGAGTCCTGTCCGGCGCAGCGGAGACCATCTCCGACGCCTTCAGGCAAGGCCACTCCCGCAGCGATGAGGGCGAGGAGGAATCCGCGCCGCGCAGGCCCCGGCGCACGACTTCCCGCAAGAAGGAGGAGTCGGAGTGACCACCTATGTCTACGGCATCATGCGCGAGGAACACCCCGAGCCGCCCGAGGGCATGGGCGGCATCGGCGACCCGCCCCACCCGGTCAGGACGCTGCGCGCGGGCGGTCTGGCCGCAATCGTCAGCGACTGTCCGCCGGAGCTGCGGCCCAAGCGGCGCGACCTGCTGGCGCACCAGCATGTGCTGACGGAGTCCGGAGAGGCCGGCCCCGTGCTGCCCCTGCGGTTCGGCAGTCTCTCCTACGACGACGACACCGTACGGGCCGTGCTCGGCGAGCACGCGAGCCACTACGCGGAACAGCTCGACCGGCTGGACGGCCGTGTCGAGTACAACGTGAAGGCCGTGCACCACGAAGAGACCGTGCTGCAGATGATCACGAACGAGGACCCGCGGATGCGGGCGCTCAGCGAGGCCAACCAGCGGGCGGGCGGCGGTTCTTACCAGGACCAGCTGCGGCTGGGCGAGCTGGTGGCGAACCGGGTGCGCGAGCGCGAGATACACGACGCCAAAACCGTCCAGGAGGCGCTGGCCCCGCACGCCGAGCAGCAGTGTCCCGGGCCGGAGTCGCCCACCTGGCTGGTCAACGTCTCCTTCCTGCTGGAGCAGAAGGAGTCGGCTGCCTTCCTCAACGCCGTCGACGACCTTCGGCAGGCCAACCCTCACCTGAACCTTCAGGCGACCGGGCCGCTCCCCCCGTACAGCTTCGTCACGGAGGCGCCCGCCGCACACCCGGCGGAGTCGTGATGGGACTCATCGGCGAGGTCCTGCTCCTGCCGGTCGCACCGGTACGCGGAGTGGGCTGGGTGCTGAGACAAGTCGTGGCGGAGGCGGAGCGGCAGTATTACGACCCGGCCGCGATCCAGCGCGAGCTCAGCGACCTGGCGGATCAACTGGACAACGGGCTGATCGACGAGGCCGAGTTCGACCGCCGGGAGGACGAGCTGCTGGACCGCCTCGAGATCGCACAGCAGCGGCGTACGGGCACACCTGGGCCGGGGAGGGGACGGCCGGCGTGACGGGAACTCTGCCCGAGCCCTACGGTCCCTCCGGCAGCAGCGCCAATCTCGCGGACATCCTGGAACGGGTGCTCGACAAAGGCGTCGTGGTGGCCGGGGACATACGGATCAACCTGCTGGACATCGAGCTGCTCACGATCAAGCTGCGGCTGATCGTGGCCTCCGTCGAGAGAGCCAAGGAGATGGGCATCGACTGGTGGGAGCACGATCCCGCGCTGTCGTCCGGTGCCCGCCGCCGTGAACTCGCCGCCGAGAATGAGCAGTTGCGCGACCGGATCGCCGCTCTGGAGCTGCGGCAGGCGGGACAGCCGGAGGAGCAGCCATGACCGATGCGACCGAGTTAGCCGAGCCGGCCGAGTTGCAGTACGCCTACGCCGTGATCAGGGCCGAGGACTGCCCGCTGCCCGAGGGGCTGCGGGGGGTCGGCGGCACGCCCGTTCTGGCCGTGCGGGCGTCCGGCTTCGCGGCCGTTGTCAGCCCGGTCTCCGCCGCCGAGTTCGACGAAGTGCCGTTGCGCACGCATCTGGAGGACATGCGCTGGCTGGAGGAGACGGCCCGCAGCCACCAGCGGGTGGTGGACGCGGTCGCGAGAGCGGGCTGTGCGCTGCCGCTGAGGCTCGCCACGGTGTACCGCGGCGAGGAGAGCCTGCGCGGGATGCTGGCTTCGGGCCGGGAGCGCTTCGAGGCCACGTTCGCTCTGCTGGACGGCCGGGACGAGTGGGGTGTGAAGATCTACGCCGATATCGACCCGGCCACCGGCACGGCCGCTGCCGATCCCGGTGCTGGTGCCGCCGCGAGTACGGGCGGTCGCGTACGCCCCGCCTCGGGGCGCGACTACCTGCGGCAGCGCCAGCGGCACCGGCGGGCCCAGGAAGAGGCATGGCAAGAGGCAGAGGACCGGGCGCGCGAGGCGCACCAGGCGCTGGGGCGGTTCGCCGAACACACGCGGCTGCACCGCCCGCAGGACGCCCGGTTGTCCGGGGCGACCGGGCGGAACATCCTCAACGGCACGTATCTGGTGCGGCGCGAGGAGGCCGACGCGTTCGCCGCGCTGGTGGGCGAGCAGGCGGGGCGGGCCGTAGGGCTGCGGATCGAGTTGACCGGGCCATGGGCGCCGTACTCCTTCACCGGCCTGGCCGGCGGATCCGGCGGCGGTAACCGGGCGGAGACGGCGGAGACGGAGAGCGCTCGGTGAGCGAAACGTCGCCGGTGAGCGTCGAGCCGCTCGCACAGAGGCAGATCGCCCTGGTGGACCTGCTGGACCGGCTGCTCGCGGGTGGAGTGGTCGTCGCGGGTGACCTCACGCTGCGGATCGCCGACGTCGACCTGGTCCGGATCAATCTGCACGCCCTGATCAGTTCGGTGAACGAGAACGTGCCGTCGCTGTGGGAGCGCGGAGAGGAGTAACGGACCGCATGGAGCGCAACCGGCTGGAGCTGGACCGGGACACCGTCGAACGGGACCTGATGCGACTGGTGCTGACCTTGATCGAGCTGTTGCGCCAGCTGATGGAGCGGCAGGCGCTGCGCCGAGTGGACCAGGGAGACCTGACGGAGGACCAGGAAGAGCGGATCGGCCTGACGTTGATGCTGCTGTCCGAACGTATGGAGGAGCTCTGCACGCGGTACGGGCTGGCGCCTGAGGACCTCAACATCGACCTCGGACCACTCGGTCCCCTGCTGTCCCGGGACTAGGGTCTCTTCGCCGAAACCGCCGCGGCCGCCGCCGGTGGGGGGCGACGGCGGCCGCGGGCCCTGCGGCGCCACCGTCCGATGCCGAGAGTCCACGGGCGCCTGCCCGGCGTCCACCGCCTCATGTGTGCCGCCCGGCGCACCGGCAGGGTTAGCTGCTGCGCTCGTGGTAACCCTGCGGGCATGGCTCCCATCTGGAAGCGCAGACGCGGCCATGAGGACGCGGAGCCGGCTGTGGGCACGGGCCCGGACCGTCAGGTCGAGGAGGCGGCCCCGCATCAGCCCACTGACCTGCGCGGCCGATCCTGGATGGCGGTGCTGCGCCGCACGCGCAAGGAGTTCATGGAAGACGAGCTGCCCGACCGGGCGGCCGCCCTGACCTACTACAGCGTGCTGTCGATCTTTCCCGCGCTGCTGGTGCTGGTCTCCGTCCTCGGTCTCGTGGGCAAGTCCGCGACTGACGAGATTCTGAAGAACATAGAGAAGCTCGCCCCTGGCCCCGCACGCGACATTCTGAGCGACGCGGTGGAGCAGCTGCAGCGAAGCAGCAGCACGGGTGGCGTGCTGGCGGCGGTGGGTCTGGTGGGCGCGGTTTGGTCCGCCTCAGGCTATGTCGCGGGCTTCATCCGTACCTCCAATGCGGTGTACGACCTTCCCGAGGGCCGCCCGGGCTGGAAGACCGCACAAGTGCGCCTGGGGCTGACCATGACGCTGATGGTGCTGCTGGCCGTGAGTGCGGTGATCGTCGTCTTCACGGGTCCACTCGCCAGGGAGGTGGGCACTGCTGTCGGCCTGGGGGACGCGGCGATGACCGCCTGGTCGATCGCCAAGTGGCCGTTCCTGGTGTTGCTGGTGGTGCTGATGATCGCCCTGTTGTACTGGGCCGCGCCCAATGTCCGGGGTCGTGGTTTCCGCTGGATCACCCCCGGCAGTTTCCTCGCCGTGCTGATCTGGCTGGCGGTCTCGGCAGGCTTCGCGCTCTATGTCGCGAACTTCGGCTCCTACAACAAGACCTACGGCACCCTGGCCGGCGTCATCATCTTCCTGGTGTGGCTGTGGCTGACCAATCTTGCGATCTTGCTCGGACTGGAATTCGACGCCGAACTGGCGCGGGAACGTGCCATCGCCGGCGGCCATCCGAAGGAGGAAGAGCCGTACGTGCAACCGCGGGACACCCGCAGGTTTCCGCGTCGCCAGGAGGACGGCGACGCCCCAGGCTCCGGATGACGACTTCGGATGACAAGAATGGGGCGCACTATCTGCAACTATCCGCCGTGATTTGAACCTAGTTGCCGGGGAACCCGGTCGGCGGAGGTTGATAACTATGGTCCCCCTGCTTCTCGTTCTGCTTCTTGCCCTGCTCCTCTTCGGAGCCGGCTTCGCGCTCAAAGTCCTTTGGTGGATCGCTGTGGTCGTGCTGGTCGTTTGGCTGCTGGGCTTCGTCGTCCGGCCCCCCGCCACTGGCGGCCGGAGGGGGCGCTGGTACCGCTGGTGAATCCCTCACCAGCGTTCCGAGGACGGAGCCCCAGTCCCCTGGCGCAGCGCAGTCGGCGTGTGACCGTCTGTATCAGCCACTTGGCACCCCGCGAGATGGCACCCCGCGAGAAAGTTCTCGCGGGGTGCCTCTGAACAGCGGCTCAGGATGTCCTCATTTCCCAGGACTCCTTGAGCTCGGACTTGCTCAAATTCGAGCGGCCCCTCGATGCTCCGGCGCTTGGCTTCGGCGTACAGGAGCGGGTGCGTTCTTTGTTCACTCTCGCTTCCCATGCATTGGAGGGGGTACTCGGGACCCGAATTCCACACAATTCAGTGGCCATATGCGGCCCAGGATGGAGGAAAGGACAATGCTTCAGGCCATCGCCGACGTGCTGCGCGCCATCGGCAGCACCCTTGCATCGGTCGTCACCCTGCCGTTTCGGGCTCTGGCCCGCTTGTTCGGTGGCGCTTCCCGACGCGCTTGACAGGTCCTCGCCGACGTCGCCGTCCTCGACGGCTCGTAGCCACGTGCCCTTTCTATGCCGCGTCGGCCATGACCTGCTCGCAGAGCGAGGAGCAGGTCCGGCTGATGAGCCGGGAGACGTGCATCTGGGAGATGCCGAGCTGATCGGCGATACGGCTCTGCGTCATGTCGCAGAAGAACCGCATGTACAGGATGTGGCGCTCGCGCTCCGGCAGCCGCCTGAGCGCGGGCTTGAGGGATTCGCGGTCGACGGCGCGGTCGTAGCCGGAGTCCTGGTCGCCGAGAAGGTCCACGAGGGAGAAGCCGTCCTCCGAGCCCGGAAGTTCCGCGTCGAGGGACAGCGGGGCGTAGCTGTCGAGGGCCTCCAGGCCGGTACGGACCTCCTGCTCGGTCATGCCCGTGTGCTCGGCGACCTCCTCGACGCCGGGGCGGCGCCCGTCGGCCGTGTGGGACAGCTCGCGGTGAGCAGCGCGTACGCGGTTGCGCAGCTCCTGGGCCCGGCGGGGCACATGCAGGCCCCACAGGTTGTCGCGGAAGTGGCGCTTGACCTCTCCGACCACGGTCGGCACCGCGAAACTCTCGAACGCGGCGCCCCGCTCGGGGTCGTAGCGGTTGACGGCCTTCACCAGCCCGAGGGCGGCCACCTGCTCCAGGTCGTCGAGGGACTCGCCGCGGTTGCGGAACTGCCGGGCCAGCCGCTCGGCCATAGGGATCCATGCCTCTACGACCTGTTGCTGCAGAGCCTGCTTCTTCGGCCCGTCGGGCAGGTGGGCGAGTTCCTGGAACTCGGCCGAGGTGTCGGGGGCGTCGTCGTGCGGATGCTTCGCAGATGTGCGCTTGGTCTGAGTCTTTGCCGGTGCTCGTACGGTCGTCATGGGGGATAGCTCCCTGGACGGCGGTTGGGTCGCCGCAGGAGCACACGGGCCCGGACAGCCAGGCGCCACGCGAAGAGACGCAGCCGTCGCTCCTGCGGGCGTGCCTTCGGTCCGAAGCACTCTCTTCCGCCTTGCCCGTCAGGCGTGGCCCAAACCCCCCGCCCGAACGGCAGTGCCCCAGGCGGCCATCATCAGCCACAACTCCCGCCCGTATCCTGCCAGTTGGTCGGCGCCGCTCACCCGGTCTCGCCGAACGCGCGGATTTCCTCGGCTTCTTGGGGGGTGAGAGGGCGCGGGACCTCGTCGCGGGCGAGTTTCTCGCTCTGGACGTGGTGCCGGATGGCGTCGACGACCTCCGGGTTGGCCAGCGTGGACACGTCGCCGACGTCGGCGAAGTTGGAGATCCCCGCGATGACCCGGCGCATGATCTTGCCGGAGCGGGTCTTGGGCATGTCGGGGACGATCCAGACGTGCCGGGGCCGGGCGATCCTGCCGATCTCGCGGTCGATCGCCTCGGCGACCTTGTCCTCGATCTCCCTGCCGGGGGAGAGGCCCGGTTTGAGGGCGACGTACATCTCGACGATGCGGCCCCGCATCTCGTCGACGACCGGGACGGCGGCGGCCTCGGCGACGCCGTCGACAGTCAAGCTCGCCGATTCGAGTTCCTTGGTGCCCAGCCGGTGTCCGGCCACGTTGATCACGTCGTCGACCCGGCCGAGGATGCGGTAGTACCCATCGGCGGCCTGAACGGCTCCGTCACCCGCGAAGTACGGCCAGTCCCGCCAGTCTTTGCTGCCGCGGTCGCGGCAGTACTTCTCGTAGTAGATCTGCACGAACCGCTCGGGCTGGCCCCAGATGGTCTGGAAGATCCCGGGCCAGGGGTTGCGGATGCAGATGTTGCCGGCCCGGCCGCTGCCGGCCGCGACCGTGTTGCCGTCCTCGTCGTAGATCACCGGATGGATGCCGAGCACGCCGGGGCCGCAGCTGCCCGGCTTCATCGGTTGCAGCGCAGGCAGCGTGCTGCCGAGGAAGCCGCCGTTCTCGGTCTGCCACCAGGTGTCCACGACGACCGCTTCACCCTTGCCGGCCACGTCGTGGTACCAGCGCCACACATCGGGCTCGATCGGCTCTCCGACGGTCGTCATGTGCTTGAGGTGATAGTCGTATGCGGCCGGCTCTTCCGGGCCGAGCTTGCGCAGCATCCGGATCGTGGTGGGCGCGGTGTGGAAAATGTTCACGCCGAGCCGTTCGGCGATCCGCCACACCCGGCCGGCGTCCGGATGGACGGGCGAGCCCTCGTACATCACGCTCGTGGTCCCCAGCGCGAGCGGACCGTACACGATGTACGAGTGCCCGGTGATCCATCCGATGTCGGCGCAGCACCAGTAGGTGTCCTCGGGGTGGATGTCCTGGTAGTACTTCGACGTCCCGGCCACGTAGGACAGGTAGCCGCCGGTGGAGTGCTGGCAGCCCTTGGGCCGGCCCGTCGTTCCGCTGGTGTACATCAGGAACAGCGGGGCCTCGGCGGGCATGGAGACCGGCTCGAGGACGTGTCCGCGGTAGCGGGGGAGGAGTTCGTCCACGAAGAAGTCCCGGCCCTCGACCATCGGGGACCCCGACGCGTACCGGCCGGGGTGGCGCCGCCACACCAGCACCTTGTCGACCTCAAGGCCCTGCTCGCGGGCCGTGGCCACCGCTTCGTCGGCCTTGGCCTTGTGGTCGATCAGGTCGCCGGCGCGGAAGTAGCCGTCCATGGTCACCAGGATGCGACTGCCCGAGTCGGCGACGCGGCCGCCGCAGGCCGCCCCGCTGAATCCGCCGAACACCTCGGAGTGGATCACTCCCAGCCGGGCGCAGGCGAGCATGGCCACCGGCAGCTCGGGCACCATCGGCAGATGGAAGGTGACCCGGTCACCGGCCCGGACGCCGCAGAAGTCGCGCAGCAGGGCGGCGAACTCATTGACCCGCCGGTACAGCTCCTGGTACGTGATCGCCTCGGTGGCCTCGTCCTCCGGCTCGGGCACCCAGATCAGCGCCGCCTTGTTCCGGCTCGCCGCCAGGTGCCGGTCGACGCAGTTGTAGCAGGCGTTGAGCCGGCCGCCGACGAACCACTTCCAGAACGGCGGGTTGCCGGTGTCCAGCACCGTGTGCCAGTAGGCATCCCACGTCAGGAGCTCGGCGTACTCGGTGAAGCAGTCCGGGAAGCGCTCCTCGGCGAACCTCTCGAAGATGGCCGGGTCGCCCGCGTTGGCCTGGGCGATGAACTTCGCCGGCGGCTGGACGTACTCCTCTTCGCGCCAGTGGACCGCGATCTGAGCCTCGGAGACCGGTGCCTGGTGTTGTTCTGTGGTCATCGCTGGACCTCCCGGCTCGCCGCGGTCAGCTCTCCTCGAGCAGGCCCGCGCACACGCCGAATTCGTACAGTTCCGCGGAAGCCGCCGACTGCCTGCTGAACGCCGGTACGTCGCCCCGTGTCAGCGAGTCCCAGCACAGGGTGTTCCCAGAACTGGGAGATCCTTTTCATCGTATCGCCGACCGGGGTCCGCACGCTTCTCCTGGGTGGCCGTCGACGATGTCGGCCAGGGAGCCTGGTACGGGAACGACGCATCTACGTGATCACGACCGCAGGAGGCCCCTCCCGTCAGGGCCAGGTCTTCGAACTCGACCCGGCCACCGATGAGTTTCAGGTGCTGTTCGCCTCGCCCGGCTCCGATGTCCTCAACGCAGCACCGCGCGGCCACGCGCCCGCGGGCCCACGGGCGCAGGCTCCGGACCGCCCGGAGCGACGAGGTCATCGGGCCGCGCAGAGGCGCCGGTCAGCAGGGAGAATTGCGGGGTGACACAACCATCGGCGACTCCGCGTTTCTCCGGCCAGACCGTGTGCGGCGACCACATGCGGACCCCCTTGCGCGATTTCCTGAGGACCGAGACCGGCAGTGCGGCCGTGCTGCTGGCCGCGGCGATCGCCGCGCTCACCTGGGCCAATCTCGGCCCGTCGGCGTACGAGTCCTTCTGGCAGACGCATCTTTCCGTCCGTATCGGGACCGCAGGCGTGTCGCTGGAGCTCCGCGAGTGGGTCAACAGCGGGCTGATGACGCTGTTCTTCTTCGTCCTCGGTCTCGAGGCGCGCCGCGAGTTCGACATGGGCGAGCTGCGCGAACGGCGGCGGGTCGCGCTGCCGCTGCTCGCCGGCCTCAGCGGGATGATCGTCCCGGTCGCGATCTATCTCGCCGTCAACGCGGGCCAGTCGTCCGTGCACGGCTGGGGAGCCGCGATGTCCACGGACACCGCGTTCGCCCTCGGCATTCTGGCGCTGCTGGGGTCCCGCTTCCCCGAGGGGCTGCGCGCCTTCATCCTCACCGTCACCGTCGTCGACGACTTCGTCGCTCTGGGCGTCATCGCGATCGCCTACAGCGATCGCATCGACCTGCAGGCACTCCTGATCGGCCTCGGGATCTTCGGCGTGATCCTGCTCATCCGGGCAGGCGGGGTGCGCCGGGGACCGGTGTACGCGGCGCTCGGGGTGGCTGCGTGGCTGGCCTTCCTGGAGTGCGGAGTCGATCCCATCGTCGTCGGCCTTGCGATGGGGCTGCTGACCTACGCGTACCCGGCGGCTCGCAGCGATCTCGAACGCGCAAGCGGCCTGTTCCGGTTGTTCCGCGAGCAGCCGACACCGGAGCTCGAGCGTTCCGTGCGCGCCGGGCTCGCCTCCACGATCTCCCCGAACGAGCGGCTGCAGCGGATGTACCACCCGTGGACCAGCTACGTCATCGTTCCGCTGTTCGCCCTGGCCAACGCGGGGATCGCCTTGAGCGGCGACCAGCTGGCCGGGGCCTTCGGCTCGCCGGTCACGCTGGGCATCCTGTTCGCCTTCCTGGTGGGGAAGCCGATCGGCATCCTGGGCGTCTCGTGGCTGACCACCCGGTTGAGCCGGGGCAGGCTGCGGCCGCAGGTCGGCTGGGGCGCGATTGCGGCCGGCGGCACGATGGCCGGTGTGGGCTTCACCGTGTCGCTGCTGATCGCGACCCTCGCCTTCGACGGCGACCGGCTCGAGGAGGCGAAGATCGGCATCCTCAGCGCGGTGGTCTGCGCCTTCGCCGCCACCTGGGCGGTCACCCTGGTGATCAGGGCACTCCCCAAGCCCGTGCGGGTGCGTTCGCTGCTCGGCACGGCCAAGACCATCGTCGACCTGGAGGCACCGGTCGACCCCGACCGCGACCACGTACGCGGCCCCCTCGACGCGCCGGTCACGCTGGTCGAGTACGGAGACTTCGAGTGCCCCTACTGCGGCCAGGCTGAGCCCGTCGTCCGCGATCTGCTCGCAGACTTCGGGGACCTTCGCTACGTCTGGCGGCACCTGCCGCTGAACGATGTCCATCCGAACGCTCAGCTGGCGGCCGAGGCGTCGGAGGCCGCCGCCGCCCGGGGCGCCTTCTGGGAGATGCACGACCTGCTGCTCGACCATCAGGGTGCCCTGCGGATCCCCGATCTGGTGCGCTACGCCGAGGAGATCGGCCTGGACACCGAGCGTTTCCGCGAAGATCTGCGGGCGCGCGTCGGTGCCGCCCGGGTGGCGGAAGACGTCGAATCCGCCGACCTCAGCGGAGTGTCGGGGACACCGACGTTCTTCATCAACGGCCGACGGCATCACGGCGCGTACGACATCGCCGGCCTCTCCGCGGCCGTCCGCGCGGCCCGGGAACGTACGGCGCTGGTGCCATAAGACGTCCCTCGCTCCGGTGAGGGCAGGCCGCCGGGGCACGGCGCCGCCCTCACAGCGAGCATCATCGCCCAGGCGCGCGCCTCCGTTGCCACCACCGACGCTTTAGTTGTCCGGAGGCTCCTCCCTCAGGCCGATCCCTGAGACGTTCGTCGGTCCTTGAATTCCTCTCACCTCACCCGGTACGGGCGGCCATCGGGTCCCCTGGCGGCTGACCGCCGCGCCGATGGCCGCCACCGGTCTGAGCGCTCGAGCGCCCCCAGTGCCGGGCTCCATTACCCCACGGATGCAAAGGACTTCTCGTGACAAGACGACGACGTGCTCCCCTTCACAGGAGGCCCACGCCTCTCATCGTGGCCATAGGACTGGTGGCCTCCCTCGCCACCGTCATAACGGTCAATGCGTCCGCCGATCCGCCGGATCCACGGGCGTCGGACTTACGCGTACTGGCCTACGAGGCGCTCAAGAGCGATCCCGCCCAGACGCACTACGCGCGCGGCCAGACATTCCGTACGCGGTCCATCGAGCAGGACGACAACGGCGACCGGCACATCCGGATGGACCGGTACTACCGGGGCCTGCCGGTCATCGGCGGCGACCTCGTTCTGCACATGAGCAAGGGTGGCGGGCTGAAGAGCACCAGCCAGACGCTCACGGAGGCGCCTGACCTCGGCACCGATCCCGCACTCTCCGTCGAGGAGGCGTGGAAGCGGGCGTTCAGGCACACGCCCGTGCGGGAACGAGCGCAGGGCGGGGCGGTCAAGAAGAGCTCGGCCGCAGCCGGCCCGGGCAAGGACGCCGCCCGTGCCGCGCGTGCCGGTTCCCGGCTCGTCGTGTGGGCGGGGAAGAAGAAGCCCCGGCTCGCCTACGAGAACGTCATCCGGGCAGTCCGCGCCGACGGCACTCCCGCCCAGGTGCACACGTACGTCGAGGCGGAGAACGGGAAGGTTCTGGGAACCCGGGATCGGTATCTGCACGAGCAGGGGACGGGCAACACCCTGTACAGCGGGCAGGTGGAGCTGGAGACAACCCCCGGCGAGCAGGGCGGGTTCGAGCTCAGGGACGACTCGCGCGGCGGGCTGACCACCCTGGACGCCAACAACGGGTGCGTTCAGGGGGATCCGCTGTGCGAGACCGGTGCGGGCGGCGGGTCCGGTAGCGATCAGAGCCAGGGCCCGAACAACGCATTCGAGGAAGGGGAGTTCTTCGAGGAAGAGGAGTTCTTCGAGGAAGAGGGGGGCTTCGAGGAAGGAGGCTTCGAGGAGGAAGAGTTCTTCGAGGAGGAAGAGTTCTTCGAGGAGGAAGAGGTCTTCTTCGGCTTCGGTCCCCTGCCGGCAGTGCGGGGGAAGGCAGCCAAGTCATACTGTCTCGAGGGAGTTCCGGTCTGCTACGGATCGGGCCAGCAGGTCAGGCAGTTCGAGGGCGCTCCACCTCCGGGTGAGGATGGTGGCCAAGTTACGCCTCCGGGTGAGGACGATGGCCAAGTTCCGCCTCCGGGTAAGGGGGGCGACGGTGGTGAGGGCGCTCCGCCTCCGGGCGGAGGCGATGACCAGGGCGGTGGTGACGCCGACAATCCGCTGGGCATCCCTGGAGCCACCTCCATCGTCAGCGAGGACAACTCCTTCGGGACCGGAGACGCATCCGATCGCGACACCGTCGCAGCCGACATTCACCACGGAGCCTCCCAGGCCTCGGACTACTTCCAGGAGAAGTTCGGCCGCAACGGTTTCGGTGGTGACGGGCGAGGCCCGACCGTGTACGCGCACTACGGCGACGGTGTCACCAATGCGTTCGCCGACCCGGTGACCTTCAGCGCGGTCTTCGGTGACGGGGACGGCCAGAACGTCCAGCCGCTCACCGAACTCGACGTCGTCGCCCACGAGATGGCCCACCTGGTGACGCTGTCGAACAACGCCCTGTCCGGACCGGGCGAGGCCACGGCGCTCAACGAGTCCACGAGCGACATCTTCGGCGCCATGGCGGAGTTCTTCACCAACAACCCGGAGGACCCGCCGGACTTCGTACTTGGTGAGGGCCTGGAAGGCGACTCCCAGGAAAAGCTGTTGACGCGCTTCATGGACCAACCCTCCAAGGACGGAAGGTCGCCCGACTGCTTCTCATCCGACGTCGGCCAGCTCGAGCCGCACGACGCCGGCGGCGTGTCGAACCACTTCTTCTTCCTGCTGGCCAACGGCAGCGGTGAGTCGGAGTTCGGCAACAGCCCGACGTGCGACAACTCCCAGGTGAAGGGCATCGGAAGGGAAGCCGCCGAGCAGATCTGGTTCCGCGCCGTGACGACGTACTTCACCTCGGACACCGGCTTCCAGGACGCCCGGAAGGGCAGTCTGCAGGCTGCTGCCGACCTGTTCGGCCAGGACAGCACCGAGGCCCAGACCGTCGCCAAGGCGTGGGAGGCGGTGAACGTGAAGTAGCGGGCCGAATGGGGCTGATGGCCCCATGGCGCCGTACGGCCGGGGGTACCGTCGAGCGGATCGACGGTACCCCCGGCCCCCGCGCCTGCCCGGCAACGGTCGGGCTCCGGCGTGACAGCAAGTCGTCAGGGAGGACGGACGGCCCATGGCAGTCGGCATCAGGAAAATCCGGGCGTCCGTGGCGCGGGCGGAAGCACTGCTCACCAGGCCACGCGCGCGGCGATCCCGGCACCGGCGGGAGCGAGGCCCGGGGCGGCCGACGATCAGCCGGGGCCTGGCGATCGATACCGGGCTCGCGGTGGCCGCGATCGTTTACAGCCTTCTCCAGTCGCTGCTGTTCCTCCCGCTCTCGCTCGTGGCCTACGGGGAGCCCGATGCGGCACCCTCCGGTTTCCTCCTCGTGGTGGTCACCACCGCGGAGATCACGGCCGCCCTCTCCGTCCTCATCCGCCGCCGGCTCCCCCTGGTCCTGGCCGCGACCTCCCTCACCGATCTGTGGCTGGGGGGCTCAGGAGTCACCTATCCGCTGGCGATCTACACACTGGTCGTACGCGGGCGGACCCGCTGGGCGGTCGCGGTCGGCCTGGCCGGGGCGACCGTGCCGCTTCTGGACTTCCTGCTGATCACCGGCGAACGACCCCCCGTGCCGCTGTTCGTCCAGGACACGGCGCTGGACTACCTGCTCCCCATGCTCATCGCTCCGGCGCTGGTGGCCACGACGGTCCGCACGCACCGCGCTCTCATTCACAGCCTCCGGCGCAGGGCGGAACAACTCCAGCGGGAGCAGGAACTGGCCACGCGCAACGCCCGGTTGGAGGAGCGCGCGCGGATCGCCCGGGACATTCACGACGTGGTCGCCCACTATGTGGGGCTGATGGTCATCCAGTCAGGAGCCCTGGAAGTCGGCACTGCGCAGGAGTCCGAGGCGCACAAGAGCGCCCGACTCCTCGGCGACCTGGGGCGGCGCGCGATGGGTGAACTCCGGGACCTTCTGGACGTGCTGCGCTACGAGGACGGGCAGGGGCACGACGGGTACGGAGACGGGCCCCGCGGGGGAGAGGGCGAGATGTCGGCCGCTTCGGAAGCCACAGGCGCGGAAGCGTGGCGGAAAGACGTCGCCGCTCTGGTGAACGAAGTCCGGCGCGCGGGCGTACTAGCAACGTGGCAGGTCAGCGGAGAGCCCGAGAGAGCCGGCGCGGCGGCGCTGCGGGCCGCCTACCGCGTGATCCAGGAGGGGATCGCGAACGCGGTACGGCACGCGCCCGGCGCCGAGGTCCGTGTGTCGGTCGCGGCGTCCGCGCAGAGCCTGGAGATCAGCGTCCGCAACGGGCCGCCTGCCGAGCCAGTGGGCGCCCCGGTCGAGCCGCGCGCCCCGGTCGACCCGCGTGCCCTGGTCGACCCGCGTGCCCCGGGCGGTCCGATGTCCGTGTCGACGACAACGGGTGGCGGACATGGCCTCATCGGGATACGCGAGCGGGTGTCCCTGCTGGGGGGAGCCGTGCGGGCGCATGCGACGCCGCAAGGCGGCTTCAGCCTGACCGCCCGTATTCCGGCCACGCCGGCAACGTCGGCTGGGCCGACCGCCGAGTCCGCCACCGCTCTCGCCGCCACCGCCAGCACCGGTGCGACCGGCAGCTCGTGGAGTGCTGCGAAGTCCGGCGCGGCGGAGTCCAATGTTGCGGAGTTCCCAGGTTCCGTTCCTTCCGGAGAGCCCGATGATCCGGGTCCTGCTGGCGGACGACGAGCTGCTGGTGCGTCAGGGCATCCGTCTGGTGCTGGAATCGGATGACGAGATCGCCGTCGTCGCCGAGGCCACCGACGGCTCGCAGGCCGTCGACATCGCTCGCCGGCACCACCCGGACCTCGCCATCGTCGACATCCGTATGCCCGGGTTGGACGGGCTGGCCGCAGCCCGCGAACTGGTCCTGCTCCCGCGGCCGCCGCGTGTGATCATGCTGACGTCCTACGCCCTGGACGAGTACCTCTTCGCCGCCCTCGAAGCCGGCGCCGACGGCTTCCTGGTCAAGGACGTCTCGCCGCACGACCTGCTGAGCGCCGTCAAAGTCGTCGTGGGCGGCGACGCGATCATCTCCCCGTCGATGACCCGCTCGCTGATCCAGCGTTTCACCCTCCCCGCCGCCCGGCAGGTCTCCGGCTCCGAGGACCGTTTGCGTGCCCTCCCCGAGGAGCAGCGCACCATCCTCGCCCTGCTCGCCCAGGGCCGCTCCAACGCCGAGATAGCCGCATGCCGTGGCCTGACCGAATCCCAGGTCAAGACCCAGGTCAGCCGGATCCTCCGGCTGCTCCGCCTCAGCAACCGCGTCCAGGCGGCGATCCTCGCGTACTCCGCGGGCCTGTCGCACCAGCCGTCGGCGGCTCAGGCACCACAGGCACCACAGGCACCACAGACACCTCAGGCTCAGGCACCTCAGGCTCAGGCACCTCAGGCACAGGCCCCTCAGACACCTCCAACCCGCCCCGGACGAGGTGTCGCGCGACCTCGACCCCTCGGCCGCTGACCGTCCGCGGCGCCGCGCCTCCCCGCGTACGGTTCACTCGCCGTGCCCGTTCCCCGACGCGAACAAGCGGATCAGATCCGCGCGCGAGGTCATGCCGAGCCGCTCGAAGATGCGGCGCAGGTGGTAGTCGATGGTGCGGGGGCTCAGGCAGAGCCGGGCGGCCACCTCCTTGTTCGTCGCACCCCCGGCCACCAGCCGTACGATCTGGCGTTGACGTGAGGTCAGACTGCGTGCCGCGCCGACCGGCTCAGGGCCGTCCGGCCCCGTGGCCCGCCCGTCGTCACCTCCGGCCCGTAGTTCGGCTCGGGTCCGGTCCAGCCACAGCCGTGCCCGGTAGCGCCGGAAGACCTCTGCCGCCTCACGGAGTTGGACCCGGGCGTCCCCGCGCCGGCGCTCCCGGTTGAGGTACTCGCCGTAGAGCAGAGCGGTACGGGCCCGCTCGAGTTCGCGATCCCCGCTCCGGTGCAGGCGCAGGGCATGCCGGAAGTGTGTTTCGGCGTCGTCGGCTTGCAGGAGCGCGCGGCAGCGTGCCGCCAGGGCGGCCGGCCATTCCCGGCCGGTCGCCTCGGCCCATCGCGTGAAGGTGGCCGCGGCCCGCTCGGCCCGGGACCGGTGGCCCGCCCGGACGGCCGCCTCCACGTATGTGGGCACGGCCTCGATCGCAATGCCCGGGTGTCCCAGCCTGGTACGGGCGAGCCGGTGCAGCTTGGCGGCCGCCTCGGCCCAGTCTCCCGAGGCGAGGTCGAGCTGGGCCAGGCCCCACAGGCCGAGAGCGGAGGCGAGCCCCACGCCGTGTGCCGCCGCTTCGTCGATGACACGGTCGGCGTACTGCTGGCACACCTCGGCGTCACCGGCGAGCCCGGCTGCGAGCATCAGCATGCCCATGAGGTTGCGGGCGCAGTTGAGTTGGCCCGTCTCGCGGGCGAGCCGCAGCGCCTCGGTGGCGGTGAGCGCTGCGGTGTCCGGTCCGCTCAGCCAGCACTCCGGGTAGGCGAGGTACTGCATGGCGTGCGCCATCGTGGGAGTGTCGCCCGCCGCGCGCGCCAGCGTCACCGCGCGTGAAGCGAGCGCACGCGCGCGGGTGTCGTCGGCGGCGAACAGCGCACCGTGGGCAGCCCAGGCGAGGAGCAGCGGATCGTTCACCCGCGCGGCTGCGTCAAGTCCCTTGCGCAGCCGGGCCACCCCTGAGGGCAGCCGTCCCTGGAAGGAGTCGGCGACCCCGAGGAGAAAGTCGGCGGCGAACCCGACCTCCGCCTGATCCGGCCCCGGTGTGCCGTCGAGCAGGGCCAGCGCACGCCTGCCTGCCCGTATCGGCAACGCGGCGCTTCCCGCGTACAGACCCGCCTCCCCGGCGGCGACGAGGGCTTTGACGGCGAGCGATGGGTTGTCGCGGGCGAGTGTGTCCGCGGCGGCCACCAGCAGGTCGTAGGCATCGGACGCCGCGGTGTGGTGCAGGGAGATCACGCCCTGCAGATAGGCCATGCGTCCCCGCAGGGACGTCTGGTCCGCACCGACCAGGGTTCCCGCGCGCTCCAGCAGCCGGGCCGCGCGCCGCAGCCGCCCGGCCCGCCTGCTGCAGTCCGCCGCGGTGACCAGGCGGCGTCCCCGGCGGCCGTCATCGCCGGTCAGTTCGGCCGAGCGTTCCATCAGTGCCGCGGCGCGCGCGTGTTCGCCGTGCTGCCGGGCCCGGGCCGCCTGGCGTTCCAGATCGTCGGCCAGCCGGGCGTTCGTCTCCGACAGCAGGGCCGCCTCGTGCCAGCAACGACGATCGTCGTCGGCTTCGGCGAACGCCCGCGCCAGAACCTCGTGGGCCCAGTGCCGTTCGGCCAGACCGACACCGTGATAGACAGCCCGGCCGAGGTCGGGGTGACGGAAGAGCACCGAGGTCGCCGACAACGTGACCAGCCCGGCGTCCTCGGCGGGTTGCAGCGCCGCCGGGTCGATGCCCGCCCGTCCGGCCATACGGAACAGGGAGATGGGCTTCAGGTGCGGTTCGGCAGCCAGCAGCAACAGCAGCCGCCGGCAGTCGCCGGGAAGCCGGCGGAACCGAGCGAGCCGGATGTCCGTGAGCCGGGGTACGAGGGGCAGGGGATCGGGCAGTTGGGCGGGCTGGCTCAGCTGCGCCGGGGTCAGTGTCCGTAACAGTTCCAGCAGGACGAGGGGATTGCCTCCGGCCGTATGGACGAGGACCTCGCGTACGGCGGGCGCGACCGGCGAGGGCTGATGCTCCGTGATCAACCGCAGGCAGTCGAGGTCGCTCATGCCTGTCAGGTGCACCACCGGCACACCCGGCAGGAGCGCGGACCCCTCGCCGTCCGTGCCGGCCAGGATCAGTACGCGCGCGGAGCTGATCCTGCGGGCCACGAAACCCAGGGCGTACCGGGACTCGGCGTCGGCCCAGTGCAGGTCGTCGACGCTGATCAGCACGGGACGTCTGTCACCGGCGCTCACCAGCAGCCCCAGCACCGCGTCGGCGACGAGCAACCGCTCGCGGGGCGGTGGGATGCGCCCGAGCAGCACCCGCTCCAAGGCCTCCCGGGAGACCGGCGGGAGGCGGCGCAGGCAGGCGGTCAGCGGCCGGACCAGCCGCTGTACCACTCCGTACGCCAGGGTCTCCTCCGTACGCACCCCGTCGGCGCGGATCGTGTGGAAGTCGTGCGCCAGGCGGGACGCGTGCCGGATCAGGGCGGTCTTGCCGATCCCCGGATCTCCGGTCAGCAGCAGAGCACCGCCGCGTGCTCCGCGGCAGGCTTCGACGCTGTCCGCGAGCCGGCGGCACTCGGTGCGTCTGCCGATGACTGATTGCTCCGTGCCGTACGTCACGAGCGCGTGCCTTCCAACTCGACGCCCCGGCAAGAATAATGATTATTCTTCGGCTGCTGTGCAACCGTTGGGACGGAATCACCTCGGCCGGGGGCGGCATCCCAACGGCCGCAGCCCGGCAGCCCCCGCCGCCTGAGGGCAGCCGTCACCGCCGCCCGGCTACGCTGGGTCCGTGGCAGAGCCCGATTCTCTCTCAAGGCCGTCCAGTCCTGTGATCCGCGACCGGCTGATCGAAGCGGCAGTCCAGGAATTCGGCGAGCAGGGTTACGACCGAGCCCGGGTGCAGGACATCGCCCGCCGCGCCGGGCTCTCGACCGGAGCCATCTACGGCAACTTCCGCAACAAGGCCGACCTGCTCGCCGAGGCCGTCGACTACGGCCTGGCGGCCGCGTCGCGGAAGCTCGGCCAGGCAATGGACCGCGGTGCCGCCGCCGCCGACGTTCTCGAACTGATCACTACCGGCCTCTCCGATCCACACCGGCGCATGTGGGCGCCTCTGATGAGCGAAGCGCTCGCCGCCGGGCGGCGGGACGGCGAGGTCGCGCGCCGAGTCCACGCCGCTCTGCACCGGGCGGAGACCGAGCTCACGGAGCTGGTCGCAGGTGCCCAACGGGACGGCTCGTTCACCGCTGACATCGATGGGGCGGCCCTGGCCCGCATGGTGCTCTGTGTGTCCATAGGCGTGGACGTTCTCGAGGCCCTGAACGTGAAGAGTCCGGACCGCAACGCATGGGCCTCTTCCATGCACCGTCTGTTCGCCGGCCTGGCCGCGCATGGGTCTAACCGCTGATCGGCTGCAGGACAGCGACGGCGCTCACCGGTGGCACGGCCGCGGATCGGCGAAGTCACCAGTGTTGTCGCGGCCAGGCCGGCCCATGGCGCAATAAAGAATGCAGGTCAGCCACTCAGCGGCGTATTTCCTGAATCTCCTGCCATTTGAGGTCTGTTGACACGGGAAACGCCGGACGCCACTCTGCGGTGCACCAAAGCAAGGGCAGGTCGGTGACCCGGCAGCATTCGACACGGCCCACCGGCCGTCGTCGACATGGGAACCCGGCACCGGCACGGAATGCACGCCCTCGGCGTATTCGGCTATCGGGTCGGACGAAGTGACCTTCCGGCAACTCGAGCCGAATGGCAGCACATTCCGCCTTCCGTTGCCTTGAGGCTTGGACCGCCTTGGGCCGCCCGCCTCCGCGCGCCGGTCCAACAGATCTGCACAGCCCATCTGCACAGCCCACGTCATGACGTCCTGAACCGCAAGGAGGAAAAACCGTGTCTCTGCGCAGCCTTCCGCTCATTTCCGTCACCATGGCCACCGCATTAGCGGTCGGCGCACCACAGGCCGTCGGCGCCGCCGGCCCCGCGCCGGCCGACCGGGAGACCGCCCCGACCCAGCAGGCCTCCGCCCCGCAGACCACCACCGTGCGGTACGGGCCGTTCACCATCCCCGCCGCGACCGAGGACGACCACGGCACGACCCACAACCGCATCAAGTTCAACATCCAGAAACCGTGCGACAACTGCTTCATCACGGGCTTCAAGCCCAACCTCGTCTACGCGGACGGGTCGAACGCGAACGTCAACACCGGCCCGATGCTGCACCACGTGGTGCTGGGCACCCACAGGACACGCGACGTCGTGTGCAATGGTCCTCAGCGGATTTTCGCCTCCGGCAATGAGCGGGTGGAAAGCGTTCTGCCGTCCGGATACGGCTTCAAGGTCGGACGCGAGCGGTGGAACATGATCTACGACCTGATGAACCACGTGCCGCAGGAAAAGACGGTCTACATCTCCATCACGTTCACCCATGAGTCCGCAACCGGCTCCCGCCTCAAGCCGGTCACACCGATCTGGATGGACGCCGGCGGCTGCCTCGGCAGCGTGTACGACGCTCCCCAGGGCGTCAGTGAAAAGACCCGGCGGTGGCGCTCCACGATTTCCGGGAATCTCGTGCACATGCGCGGCCACCTCCACCACGCAGGCCACTCCGTGTGGACCGATAACCTCACCACCGGCGAGCCGCTGTGCACCATCGTGGCGGAGGAGGGCGGCAGCCCCGAGTTCATCGATCCCCACGGGCACACCGAGATCTCGGACATGCCGCCCTGCAGCGGCGAGCCCCTGGGCACGATCGAACGGGGTGACGTCCTGCAGATCACGAGCAGGTACGAAATCAACGGTCACTCGCACGACGGCGTGATGGGGATCATGGTCGGCTGGGTGGCCGAGAACTGATCCGCGCGGACGAAGAGGTGGGGGCGGCCCGGCGGTCCACCGGACCCGCCCCACCGACCACCACCGTCGAGAGGTGCACTCATGAACCTGGATCAGCTCCGCGGACCGGTGCTCTCGCTGTTCCGCATCGTCACGGGCTTTCTCTTCCTGCTCCACGGAATGGCCTCGCTGTTCGGCCTGTTCGGCGGCGCCCGCGGGAGCGGGCAGGCGGTCGAGTTCGGCACCTGGCCCAGTTGGTGGGCCGCGCTCATCCAGCTGGTCTGCGGCGGGTTCGTCTTCGCGGGGCTCCTCACCCGCACCAACGCGGCGATCGCATCCGGCTCGATGGCCTACGCCTACTTCGTGGTGCACCAGCCGGTTGCGCTGCTGCCCCTGGCCAACGGCGGCGAGCCGGCGGCCACGTACTGCTGGGCGTTCCTGCTCATCGCCGTCCTGGGACCGGGCAGCTGGGCCCTCGATTCACTGATCCGCCACTCCCGCGAACGGGCGGCGCCGGAGGGCGAGGCGGCGCGCCGTAGGTCATCCCGGATCTCCTGGACACCCTGGACCTCTTCAAGGAACGCCTGATCCGGCAGCAACGCGCGCGGGCCGAGGCTTTGCCTCGGCCCGCACACGTTGGGGATATGGAACGTGGAACGTGGGTCGTTCACGAGATCCGCTGCCCAGGGACAACGCATCCAATCGATCACGGACTTCCCGTCAGTCGCAAGATCACTCCCCGAGCATATGCATGCGCATGTTTCCTGGTCGCATGTCGGGGCCTGGTCCGGTGGGATCGATGCGGTGAAGCCCCGGGATGCCGGATGTGTACGTCCAGCGGACACGGGGCCGGATGGCCGGGGCAAGGGACCATCGGCCTCTCGGTCCCAACCGCGCCCGGGGGCACGCTGGGTGCCAGGGGCAGCAGAAAGCTGCGATCTGCCGCGTCGGACACGGAGGTATCCCCATGTCGCGCCCCATCACCGTCGGTCTGGACGGATCGCCCGAAAGCCTGGCCGCTGCCGACTGGGCTGCCGACGAGGCGATGCGGCGCCGCCTGCCGCTGCACCTGGTGCACGCCTGGATGCTGCCGCCACAGACGGCACGCGTCGCTCAGGAACCCGAGGTGCGCAGGCAGTGGTCGCTGCACATCCTCCGCGAGGCCGAAGCGGACCTGACGGCCCGGCACCCGGAGTTGGCCGTCTCCGCCGAGCAGGCGCCGGACACTGCCGTGGAGGCTCTCCTGGCCCGGAACGGGACCTCGGAGATGCTGGTGCTCGGCTCGCGGGGACACGGTGCCGTGACCGGATTTCTCCTGGGCTCCATCGGTATGCAGGTCCTTGCTCGGGCGAGGAACCCGGTGGTGATGGTTCGCCACGACGCCGAAGCGAATCCGAGCGCGCCGGTGGCGAGGTGGTCGTGGGGATCCATGACCTGGGGGAGCCGGCGAACTCGCTGCTTGAGTTCGCTTTCGCCGCCGCCTCGGCGCGACGGGCCCCGCTGCGTGCCGTACGGGCCTGGAATCTGCCGCCCCTCTCCGTGTACAGGCCGGAATCCCTGCGGCTGATCGGCCTTTACCGACCGTGGAAGTGCAAGGCCCGGAAACAGAGGGGTACCCGCCCCCGCAGAGAGGACGCGGCGATGGGAGCCACGACACACCCCCCGAGCGAGGTCCACGCTCTGCTTGCCGACGGCAGCACCGTCGCGATCCGGCGTGCACGCCCCGACGACCGGGGCGAGGTGCTGCGGATGCACGAGGGGATGTCGCAGGAGGATCTGCGGCTGCGGTTCTTCGGAGTGAATCCCCTCTATGCGCGCGAGGCGGCGGCACGTATCTGCGCGCCCGCACGCAGCGGCTATTGCGCTCTTGTCGCCGTGGCGAACGGGCGCGTGGACGGAGTCGCGGAGTACAGCGTCCATCCGGCGGGCAGGGACGAGTGGCCGTCCGCTGACATCGCACTCGCCGTCGCCGAGGGGCGGCACGGGCAGGGCATCGGCACGCTGCTGCTGGAGCACCTGGTGCACGCCGCGCGCGACGCGGGAATCCGGACCTTCACCGCCGACGCGCTCGCCGAGAACCACGCGGTCCTGCAGGTCTTCGCCGACCTGGGCCTGCGGACCTCCCGCCACTTCGAGGGCACGGAGGTCCGCTGCACTGTGCATCTGGAGGAGGACGAGCACTACCTCTCGGCCGTCGACGAGCGCGGCCGGATCGCGGATGTGGCGAGCTTGTATCCGCTGCTGCGCCCGCACTCCGTCGTGGTGGTCGGAGCCGGGCGGCGCCCGGGGTCCGTGGGACGCGCCGTGCTCAGAAATCTCCGCGCCGGCCGCTTCGGCGGACGGCTGCACGCGGTCAACCCGCATGCCCGTGCCATCGAGCGCACCCCGACGTATCCCTCGGTCGGCTCCCTGCCCTTCACGCCCGACCTCGCCGTACTCGCCGTGCCCGCAACTGCCGTGCCGGATACGGCGGAGGAGTGCGGCAAGCTGGGCGTCCGTGCGCTGGTCGTCCTGACCGCCGGGCTCGACCACGAGCAGGGCGCGGCGCTGCTCGCCACCTGCCGCCATTACGGCATGCGCCTGGTAGGCCCCAACTGCCTGGGCATCGCCCACACGGACGACACGGTCCGGCTCAACGCCACCTTCGCCGCCCACCGCCCGCTGCCCGGCAGGGCGGGCATCGCGGTCCAGTCCGGCGGCGTGGGCATCGCGCTGCTCGAGCGGTTCTCCCGGCTGGGCATCGGCGTCTCCAGCTTCGTCTCGCTCGGCGAGAAGTACGACGTCAGCGGCAACGACATGCTGCAGTGGTGGGAGTCCGACCCGGGCACAGACCTGGCCGTGCTGCACCTGGAGTCCTTCGGCAATCCACGGGCCTTCTCCCGTACGGCGCGACGCGTCGCCCGCAGCATGCCGGTCCTCACCGTGGACGCCGACCGTTCCGACGCCGGACGCCGCGCCGCCGCCTCCCACACGGCCGCGGCCGCCACCCCGACGATGACCCGGCAGGCACTGTTCACCCAGGCCGGGATCATCGCCACCCGCAGCATCGGCGAACTCGTCGACACCGCCGCCTTGTTGCGTACCCAGCCGCTCCCCGCGGGGCCGAGGATCGCAGTGGTCAGCAACGCCGGCGGGGCCGGGGTACTCGCCGCGGACGCGTGCGTCGAGGCGGGGCTGACCGTGCCTGGCTTCGACGACCAGCTCATCCGCGAGCTGCTCGCCGACCTGCCGCCCGGTGCTGCTGCGGCCAACCCCGTGGATGCCACGCCCGCGGTGACCGCCGAGCAGATGCGCGCCTGTGTGGACCGGCTCGCCGCCGACGCAGCCGTCGACGCGGTGCTGGTGGTGCTCGTCCCCACCGCGCTGGCCACGGGAAGCGGCGACGACCCGCTGCAGGCCCTCACCGGCGCGTCAGGGCGGCGCACCCGGCCCGTGGCCGCGGTCCTCCTCGACCAGGACACTCCCGTACGGCTGCTCACGACCCCTGACGGCCCGGCGATCCCCGCCTACGCGGAGCCGCAGCAGGCCGCCCGTGCCCTCGCACACGCTGCCCGCTACGCCTCGTGGCGCGCCGAACCCCCTGGCAGCGTCCCGCCGCTTCAGGAAATCGACCTGGCAGGGGCGGCGGCGGTCGTCGAGGAGTACCTCGCGGCGCACCCCGAGGGCGGCTGGCTCGATCCGCGGGCCTGCGCCGCGCTGCTCGGCCGTTACCGCATTCCGCAACTGCCGTGGGCCTGGGCCGAGGACGAGGACGCCGCCGCACGGGCCGCCCGGAACCTGGCAGGCCCCGACGGGCGAGTGGCCCTCAAGGCGTACTGGCCCGGCCTGGTGCACAAGAGCGAGCAGGGCGCGCTGCGCCTCGACCTGGAAGGGGAGGATCAGGTCCGCCAGGCCTACCTGGACCTGCGGACCCGCTTCGGCGATGTCATGACCGGAGCTCTCGTACAGCCCATGGCGCGGCGCGGGACCGAGCTGTTCGCGGGTGTCGTGCGGGACGAAGTCTTCGGCCCCTTGGTGCTGTTCGGCCTCGGCGGCACCGCCACCGAGGTACTCGCCGACCACGCGGCCCGGCTCGCCCCGCTCACCGACCGCGACGTGCACGCACTCATCACGTCACCGCGCTGCGCCCCGCTGCTCTTCGGACACCGCGGTGCTGCCGACGCCGTCGATCTGGAAGGCCTCGAGCAGCTGCTGTTGCGACTGTCCCGGATGGCCTGCGATCTGCCGCAGCTCGCCGAGGCCGACCTCAACCCGGTCGTGGCCCGACCGGACGGCATCGTGGCGCTCGACGTCGGGATCCGCCTCCTGCCGCGCCACGCCCACGACCCCTACCTGCGCCGACTGCGCTGAGTCAGGCAGAGCAGAGGAACCCCTTTGGAATCGGCGCCGAGCGACCGGCCCGGCGGTGGTCGACGATAGGAGATGAGGCCGCCGTCGCCCGTCGGCGGCGGCCACCGATCATCATGCGGAGGTGGACATGAACCCGCAGCGTGTGCTCGTCGCGTACGGCACGAAGAGCGGTTCCACTGCTGAGATCGCCGAGTGGATCGGTGAGTCGCTGCGTGAGTCCGGCCTGGATACCGAGGTGCGGTCCGCGGCCGAGGTCCGCGATCTCGAAGGTTACGACGTCGTCGTTCTGGGCGGGGGCCTCTACGCGGGCCGTTGGCAGCGGGATGCGACTCGCTTCGCCCGCCGTCACCACAAGGCTCTCGCCACGCGTCCGGTGTGGCTGTTCAGCAGCGGCCCACTGGACTCGTCGGCCAACGAGCGCGACATCCCTCCGGCACGGGGCGTGGCCCGGATCGTCAAGCGGCTGGACGCCCGTGAGCACATCACTTTCGGCGGCAGGCTCCAGGAGGGGGCCAAGGGCTGGATCGCCCGTCAGATTGTCAGGTCCGGCAAGGGCGGCGACTTCCGTGACCCGGAGCGCATCCGCGCCTGGGCACGCGGAATCGCAGTCGAAATTGCCAAGGAAAGATCGGCCATCTGACTGGAGACTCCCGCGAATGTCGACGGCTGTTCGCGCTTCGAGGCGGGCTCAACCCATTCCTGGCCGATCAGCTCCCGCACGGCCCGCATGGCTGCCAGCCGCGCATGACGGTCGCTCGTCGCAGTCATGAGTCGCCTCGCAGAAGTGATGCCGCTTTCTCGGCCGGGACATCCGTGAGGAAGGGCAGGATGCGGGACAGGCCGTGGAGGGTGCGGACGCCTGCGGCTGCCTGGATGACCGTGATCGGAAGACGAGCTTCGAAGAGGTCGGCCAACCATGTCGAGCGCAGGCGGCCCATGACCAGACGCAAGTACGCCTTGGCTCCTTCGCCGACGCGGCTCCACCCCGGGAATGGGCCCGGCCTCGGCTCGGCGGTGCCCTTCGTCGTCTACGCCCCAAAGGAGACAAGAAAGGAGACAAGCGCCGTTGTGCGGAGAGCCACCGTCCGAGGACAGTTGTCGACGATCACGCAATTCCCCGGCTCTAGGAGACTGAGCGTCACGTAATTCCCCATCCTCGCGACCAGGAGTCCCCATGGGGACGGCAACCCGGCTACCTCGGCACCTGGAAGGCGATGAGAAGGCCGCCCACGCGGCCGAAGAGCAGGCCGAGGAGGATGCCGATGAGGGCGTAGGTGAGGGCGATCAGCACACTGGCGGCGATTTCGCGCGGTCAGGGCCAGCAGGGCTGCGGCCGTGGCAAGCAGCGCGAGTACCAGGCCGGTGGCCAGTGCGGGCGGCTACCAGCCGGGAGGGCGCCAGCCCGGCCAGGACCAGGCGGCGGTCGACCGCGCGGGCAGCGCGCATCTGGAAGTACATGGCGATCGCGGCGATGAACCGGCGGCCCAGCCGGCGGTGGCGGTCTGCACCGCCGGCCCGCCGGGGCCGCCGAGCAGCTCGGCAGCATCCGCCATCGGCTCGGCAGCCACCACCACGAACACCACCGGCACCAGGATCAGCACCAGCAGGTTCACCGGGGTACGGGCGGCCTCGGCCAGGAACTGAGCGCTTCAGTTGCCGGGTCAGCGGCTGAGTTGGCGAGCCTGAGCGCAACGGGCACGGTAGCGCTGGGGGAGGTGTCGGCCAGGGGTCCCCGGATGCCCCGGGAGGCCGCGGGAGCGATGAGTGGAACACGCAACTTCAGCGAGGCAAGCTGTACCCATGCGGACGCTCTTCCGCCCAGCTCCTACGCCGGGAGCGGGCGGTCACAGCCGGGCCCTTTTCCGAGTCGCGCAGTGCGTGCCGTTCGTGATCATACTGCTCGGGCTGGGGATCGAGCTCTCGCCTGCGCACGATATCTACACCGGCCCTCTCCTCGTCGCGATGCCGGCGCTGGCTTCGCTGACGATGGGCCCGAAAGGCACCCTCTCGGCAGCAGCTGGAGCCCTGGCCGTCAGCCTGATCACCACCACCCTGCACGAGGCGTGGGGTGGCATGCTGATCTACAGCAACCTCCTGGGCCTCCTCGTGGTGTCCGTGGCCAGTGTCATCACGAGTAAAGCTGTGCGCACGCGCAGGCAGAGCGAGCTCACCCAGGTCCGCCGGGTCGCCGTGGCAGCACAAAGAGTCCTGCTGCGGCCTACACCGGCCAGGCTGGGCCCGGTACGGGCGGCCAGCATGTACCTTGCGGCTGAGACCGGAGCGCAGATCGGCGGCGACCTGTACGAGGCCGTACAGACCCGGTATGGGGTCCGGATGATCGTGGGGGACGTCCGGGGCAAAGGGCTGCCTGCTGTGCGTTTGGCGGCAGCCGTGCTGGGCGCCTTCCGGGAGGCCGTGCACTATGAGGACGACCTCGTGGAGGTGGTGAACCACTGCGCGGCTGCGCTGCACCGGGAGCAAGCCGCGCCGGGTGCGGTCGACCAGGACGAGAGGAAAGACCAGGCGGAGGATTTCGTCACTGCGCTCGTAGCTCAGGTGCCCGACGGCTTCGAGGTCCAGGTGGTCAATCGCGGCCATCCGCCTCCGCTGCTGCTGCACGAGGGCAGGGTTCACGCCCTGATGCCCAGCTCACCACTGCCACCCCTGGGCCTGGACGACTTCATAACCTGTCCTCCCGCCAAGGCGGAGAGCTATCCGCTCGCACCCGGTGACCGTCTGCTGCTGCACACCGACGGCGTGATCGAGGCCCGCAATCCTGACAACGATTTCTTCGCTTTGCCCGAGGCCATGGAAGCGGTGCACACCTGCACCCCGCCGCAGTTCCTGGAACACCTGCACCAGGCATTGATCCGTCACGCTGGGGGCCACCTGGCGGACGATGCGGCGATGCTCCTTGTCGACCGGCTCGACGAAGAAGAAGCGGACAACAAGCAGTCGGCGCAGATACTGCTTCCTGAAGGGACAGACCGAATTGATCTTCCGGCCACGTCCTGAGCGCGGTGCTTGGCGAAACCCGCCGACTGAAGCGCTCAGTCACATCGACGTCGCGGTGCAGCTGCTCGCGGCGCTAGCTCGGGCCCGGCAGGTCCGCGAGCTCGGGCTGGAGCGGAGGCGAGCACGAGGAGCGGTTCGGTGCCGGTGGGTCGGCGGCCCGTCGCCCGGGGCCTCCTGACCGCGCCTCTGTGGCTCACTCGATCTCGAGTACCTCTTCCACCGGTCTGCGGGGTGTCGCCGGGACGCGCTCGCCGTATCCGAGGCGCAGCACCATCTGCACGAATCCCATGGCCGACTGCGGGTCGTGGACGACCCAGCGCAGTTCGGGCCATTCGAGGGCGTGTGACGTCAGCGAGGTCGCCAGCCCGTCCAGGGTGGCCTGAAGCAGGACCCGCTCCAATGCCTGCCCCCGCATTCAGCCAGTCCTGGCGGCATCGCGGTCGGCCACCGGGCGGCGGCCTGCGAAGTCGCACACCGGAGCCTTGCCGCCTCGCTTGCGGGGCCCGAAGGCGTAGTCCGGGATCCCGTCGGACGATGCGGCGGCGTCGGAGCCGATACGGGTCCAGCGGACGACGTCCTCGAACATGGCCGGATCCAGGGAGTCACGCCCCTCGGCGTCCCCGACCAGGTCCAGCACTTCCTCCACATGGGCCGCTGCGGGAAAGACCAGCCGTGCTCCTTCCCAGCGGGCGGCGCCGACAGGCCGTCCTGTATCGCTGGGGGTATCTCCTCGTCGCTGAACGGCTGGCGGCTGGTGTGCCGACGGTGGAATGGCGGGATACAGCAGGGCGAGGTCGGTCTCGGGGCGTACGGGGCCGGCCAGCTCGACCGTGGCGAGCAGTTCCGTGTCCGCCGGGTCGGGCAGCAGCCGGGTGGTCGGCTCCCAACCTGCCTGAGCCGTCGGGGCGACCCGTGCAGCGAAGGCCAAGGGGCTACGCGACGCCCGATGTCGGCCCGCGCTCGGAGCCTGGGCCGAAGACCACACAGGCGAACGCAGACTCGCCGTTTCCTCCCGGTGCGATGGTGACTGCGCGGTCCGGCAGGACGGCGCGGATCGGGACTTCTCCGAATCGGGCACGGTCGCGCGTCGCCTCGGGTCTCCCGGCTAGTCAGGCCGCGCTGTACCAGGTCGAGGGTGCCGGCCATGGCGCCGAGGTGGATACCTTCCCCGGTCGTTCCGCCCAGCAGGTCGGCGATGTCTCCCTTGAGCGATTCCTGAACGTACTTTCATGCGTCAGGCCCCTTGAGCGGGGCCAGATGACAGTGCGGCGCGGCACACGTGCCGGAGCTCATGCCCGCTGCTGGATGACGGCAACGGGGCAGTGGGAGTGATGCAGAACGGCGTGGCTGACGCGGCCGAGCTGCAGGCCGAAGTGGTCATGACCTCGCACGGCGCCGACGACCAGCAGATCGGCCCCGGCCGATGCGTCCAGGAGCACCTCGTGCGCCGGGCCCTCGACCACATCACCTTCGGCCCGAGCGGGCCGCGACGGCGTGCACCCGGGCCGGTCGGCCCCACCCTGTGCCCCTTCAGGCCCTGGGCGGCGGACTCCTCCCGTCGGACGCTGGAGACGCACGACGAGAGCCCCTGCACCCGCCGGAGGGAGCCAGCAATGAAGCAGAGCAAGATCGGCAAGATCCCGATCGCGGTCCGGCTGACCCAGCAGGTGGACGGCGTGGTCTCGGTCATCGACAAGCTGACATACCGCTATGACGATTCCGGCACCCGGCCGACCGAGCACCGCCGCCGGTATCGATGACAACTTGCGCAGCAGCGCTGTGAGGGAGCGTTCATCATGACCACGAGATCTGGAGTTTTCGGAGCCCTGCCCGAAGACCACCGCGATCAGCTCATGGCTCTTGCCCGTGAAGTCTCGTTCCCGATGGGCGCCCGCATCTTCCATGAGGGCGGCAAGGCCGACCGCTTCTGGATCATCCACACGGGCACCGTCGCCCTCGATCTTCACGTGCCGGGCCGGCGCGCCGCGGTCGTGGAGACCATCGGTGCCGGAGAACTGCTCGGCTGGTCCTGGCTGATCCCGCCCGGACGCTGGCATCTGGGGGCGGAGGCGACCAGCCCTGTGCGTGCGCTCGAGTTCGACGCGGAGGCAGTTCGCGGGCTGTGCCAGGAGGCTCCGGTGCTGGACCACGCGCTGTGCACCTACGTCGCCACGGTGATCGCGAACCGGCTGATGGCTGCTCGTACGCGGCTGCTCGACCTCTACGGGCCCTACGGCAGCGGGCAGTTGCGCGGCATCGAGCCGGACTGACAGGAACCGAGCCGAACTGGCAGTCCTTCAGCCGCGCCATCCCACGTGGACGTGGCCGAAGGGTGGCCGTCCTCGAAGGCGACTTCGGTTCCGACGGCCGCCGCCGGGGCGGCATCCGGGGCGGTCCGGAAGACGATGGCGCTGTCGATGACCTCGTAGTTGACGGGGGACGGCCGCCGGGCCGTCGGGTGTCGACACCGACACCTGCCCCACGCCGTGGCCGGACAGCCGGTCCAGCACTCTTCGGGGCTGGATTCTCGCAGCTGGGGGTGGCGAACGGCCTGGGTTGTGCGCCACACACCAAGCAGGCGCTGTCTGGGCCGCCACCTCGCAAGATTCCCGCCTGGCTGGAGCATCGCGGCTGTTCCCTCCCACTCGTGTCGTCCTACGGACTCTTCCCGCAGGTGTGCTCGAGCTCGGTCAGGCCGCGTCGGGCAGCCACAGGTCGGGGCCGAAAACCTCGTATCGGATGTGCCGTGCGGGGACCCCGGCCTGCAGCAACTGGCCGCGTACGGCGCGCATGAACGGCAGCGGTCCGCACAGGTACACGGTGGCTTCCGCAGGAATGCCGACTCCCGTGAGGTCCATCAGCCCGGTGCGGGCCTCGGCCTCCTCCGGGCCCGGGCGCTGGTACCAGAAGACGGTGCAGGCCCCCGGCAGCCGGTCCGCCAACTCGCGTATCTCGGTGCGCAGGGCGTGCTCCGCAGGGGAGTTGTCCGCGTGCAGCACCAGCACCGGGCGGCTGGATCCGGTGGTGGCGAGGTGGTCGAGCATGCCTGCCATGGGCGTACAGCCGATGCCGGCGGAGACCAGGACGAGCGGGGTGTCCTCGTCATCGAGCACGACGTCGCCGAAGGGCGTGGAGAGGGTGAGCTCGTCCCCGGCGCGCACGGCCTCGTGGAGCAGGTTGGACACCTCGCCCTCGGGGGCGCCGTCGTCACCGGCGACGCGCTTGACGGTGATACGGCGCAGAGTCCTGTCGGGCGCAGAGGACAGGCTGTACTGGCGGAGTTGGTGCACGCCGTCCGGCATCCGCACCCGCACGCTCACGTATTGGCCCGCGCGGGCCGGGGGCGCCGGCTCGCGGTCGGCCGGGCGCAGCAGGAAGGACACCGTGTCCGTGGTCTCCTCGCGGCGGTCGACGACCGTCCACTGCCGCCAGATCTGCCCGGGCCGCACCCCCGCCTCCCGATAGAGGCGCGCCTCCCGGCCGATGAGGCCGCCGGCCATCAGCCAGTACACCTCGTCCCAGGCGGCGGCCACCTCGGGGGTGAGCGCGTCGCCCAGCACCTCGGCGATCGCGCCGAACAGGTACTTGTGCACGATCGTGTACTGGTCGTCGGTGACCCCGACGGCGGTGTGCTTGTGGGCGATCCGGTCCAGCAGCGCGTCCGGCCGTGCGTCGGGGTTGGCGAGCAGGGCGCTCGCGAAGCCGGCGATGGAACCGGCCAGGGCGCGCCGCTGGGCCCCACTGGCCTGGTTGCCGCGGTTGAACATTCCGTCGAGCAGTTCCGGCCGGTCGCGGAACATCGCGCCGTAGAAGCTCGTGGTGATCGCGTCGAGTGACTCGGCCACGACGGGCAGCGTGGCACGCACTACGGCCGCGGATTCAGCGGACAGCATGAAACCTCCCAGGGACGGGATGAGGATGGGAATGGGGGCGCAGATCGCGTCGGCGGCGAATCCTGTATAGCAATCCGAGAGCCCACAATTTCGAGACAATTCGGCACAGTCTGTGAAGGTCGGGCCCAACGGCCCATGGGAAAGGGACTCATGGCCCCCGTGGGAGATCCACGACAGAGGCCGAATGGCTTCGTCGCCGGGCGCACCCCGGCCCTAACCAGGCCCGCATGCGTCCGGCCGCTGGTCATCAGGACGGGTGTGACAGGCGGCCGGACCATGACCGGACGGGCACGTGCGCCGCGCGTGCTGCGGCGGTTGGGGACGGCCGGGGCCGAGCAGGCGCTCGCTGCGTGCTGACAGGCACGGTTCCGGCGGGGCATCCGGGCCGGGTGGTCGCTACACCCGGGACGTTCGGCCCAAGGGGCCTACGGCAGGCGCCGCTTAGCGTTCGATCTGATGGAGAAGAACAAGGCCGCGGGTCCATCCGGCACCCGCGACGCACACCGCTGGCCGCTCGCTGCCCGGCGGCTGCTGACCCGCCGTGAGGTGTCGGACGACGGACGGGCGTGTTCGGGGAGGGCGACCCCAAGTGGGAGAGCTTCTACCGGGACCGCTGGGCGCACGACAAGGTGGTGCGCTCCACTCATGGCGTCAACTGCACGGGGTCCTGCTCGTGGATGGTGTACGTCAAGGACGGGATCATCACCTGGGAGCACCAGGCCACCGACTATCCGTCGATCGGTGCGGACTGTCCCGAGTACGAGCCGCGCGGCTGCCCGCGCGGGGCGTCGTTCTCCTGGTACACCTACTCGCCCAGCCGGGTCCGCTACCCGTATGTGCGGGGCGCATTGCTGACGTTGTGGCGGGAGGCGCGGCGGCGGCTCGGCGACCCGGTGGCGGCATGGGCGGAGATCACCGGTGATCCGGCGAAGGCGCGGGCCTACAAGCGGGCGCGCGGCAAGGGCGGCCTGGTGCGGGCCGACTGGGACGAGGTGAGCGAGCTGATCGCCGCCGCCCACGTGCACACCATCAAGGCGTACGGTCCGGACCGGGTAGCGGGCTTCTCACCGATCCCGGCGATGTCCATGGCGTCGTTCGCGGCCGGCGCCCGGTTCATGTCGTCGGTCCCGGATGGAGGACCTGCGGCCTCTCTGACCCGCGTCCCCGGGCGGTCACCCTGAGGGCATCGCCCCGATGCCCTCGACCCTGGAGGTACGCCCATGTCCCGCCCTGTCACCGCCCGGCTTGGACGGCTCCCGCGAAAGCCTGGCCGCTGCTGCGCGGGCCGTGCGCGAAGCCCTGCGCCGCGGACTGCGTCTGCGCCTCTTACACGTCTGGGGACTCGCCGTCCTAGCCCCCGAGCCCTTCGTGCGAACCGAATCGCAGCGCTACTGGTCCGAGCCCATCCCTCGCGAGGCATTAACGGACTGCGGCACCCCCCGATACCCCGGTTTTGGACAGCAGGTCCGCCTCGAGGGAGGAGTTCCGCGGCCGCGACCCGAAAGCCGAGGCGAGCAGCTGCGACGCCTCTCCGATCCGGCCAAGGCGGGAGCGGCGACCAGACGGTTCGCGTCAGCGTGAACGAGGGGGTCGTCACACTCAGCGGACATATCCGGGACACCTCGCTCATCTCGGTGGCCGCGCGCCTTGTCCGCGCCATAGAGGGCGTCGTGGACGTCCAGAGCCACCTCACGGTCGAGTGAGCTCGGTCCTGTCGGGTTCACGCCCGCCCATGTCCAGCCTGAACGGCGGGTACTCGTCGGTCATCAGGGCCGCGTAGGCGCTGACCCGCACCACCCAGCGAACCAGGCCGAGCACGAAGTCGAAGACTGAGAGCGGGTAGCGGCCGGTGGCAGCCAGCACGATCACCGCGACCAAGCTGAGGTAGCCGATGAGCCCGAGACTCCCCGACCACTGGTAGCCGCCGACGAAGAAGCCGATGGTGATGTAGTGCGGGATCGCGAGCAGCCACCACTTCACCAGGACCAGACCTCGGGAGAGGCGCTCGGGGTAGGCGACCTCGAGGCGAGCGGGATAGTCGGGCACGTCGGCCAGCGCGAACGGCGGGTACTTGTCGGTGCCGAGGCCGGAAAGTGCGTAGTAGCTGACGCGCCAGTTCCACCGGAGGACGCCGACATTGAAGTCGAAGAGGGGGCGCGGGTAGCGGCCGGTGAACAGGATGGCGAAGAAGGCGCCGATGGTCAGGAGTACGAGCGCGATCCACAGGAAGACCAGCACGATGTAGTGCGGGATCGCGAGGAGCCATTTCACCAGCCACAGCCACCGGGACAGTCGAGGGTCGAGCGAGGCCTCAACGCGAACCGGGTACGGGAAGAACGGTGCGGAGGTCACCTTGATCATCTCCTTCACGCCCCCGGTGCGGGCGGAAGAGGTGTCGGCCTCCTGGCTCCCGCAGCGTCAAAGAGCGGCGATGCAGCGGGAGATGACCAGGCCGGGGCCGGCCGCCGCACTCGGGGAGACGCGTTCGCGCACGACGCGCGTGCGCAGATTCTGGAACTGCCGGATCTGCATGATGAGGTGGGCGGGCTCGCCGAACACGACGCCGACGACCGACATGAGAGGCCGCGGCCTGGCGCGGCCGCGCGTGCGGACGACGACACGGGTTCCGTCCGCAGGGGTGGGCTCCAGATGGAATCCCCAGACACCGCTGGTGTAGGCGTGCGGCAGCGGCCAACGGTGCGGGTCGAAGGGGCGGCCGGAGGGCAGCTGGAGTTCGGCGAGCAGGACGAGCGTCCTGGGTGGATCCACCTTTGCCGCTGTGAACCAGGCCTTGCCGTCCGGCACCGTGTCGAGGTGGTCCCCCTCCTTGAGGTCCTGCCACTGCGGCATGATGGTCTCGGCACTCGGCCGGCCGAAGTGGTCGAGCAGATCCCAGCTGTACCAGCCCGCCCGGTCGTAGCCCATCTGCTGCAACCAGGGCCAGACCTCTTCGGGCGGCGCCGGGAGGGTGGCGGCCATCGTCGACTGGTCGTCGGCGTAGGGGATGAGCTCGTCTCCGGGGTAGGTGCGGGCCGCTTCGTCGCCGGTCGCTCCCCAGCGAAGGAGCCGGGGCCGTACGACCGCGCCGTAGAAACCTGTCGTGACGCCCAGAGCCAGAAGGAACCGCGTCAGGAAAAGTCCGGAACCGCTCATATGTCCACGCTCCCATCAGCCTGGGAAGGGCACCACTCACGGTTACTCAGGGCTCGATGTCGAGGACGTCCCGTACCGGGCGTCGTGGTGTGGCGGGGCCCTGAGGCCCGTATCCGAGGCGCAGCACGATCTGCGTGGAGCCCATGCCGAAGACCGGATCGCGCAGCGGACGGCGCAGGTCGGGCCACTCGACCGCCTGGGTGGTGGGCGAGGCGACCAGGCCCTCGAGGGTGGCCAGTAGCAGGACCCGCGCCATGGCCTCGTCGGCCCGCATCCAGTCCTCCGGCCCGTCGCGGGCCGTGCTCAGCAGGGCCAGGTTGCACTCAGCTGCCCGTCCGACCTGCCAAGGTATGGCGCTGGAGGAGTCGGGACACGTCGTGGGCGGTGATGATTCCCTGCAAGTGGCTGTTGTCCATGACCAGGATCCGTATGCCGGCCGAGGTACGGGTGCGGTCGAGGACGTCGTTGAGCAGGTCGTCCGGGGCGGCGGTCGTGCACTGCGACAGCGGGGTCGCCACCTCGCGGACGCGCAGGGCCTCCCGGCGCTCGCTGGGCACTGCGGCGAGCCTGCGCACGTCCACGAGGCCGCTGGGCCGGCCCTCGAAGTCCAGCAGCGGAAGGGCGGAATGGCCGGCCTGCGCGGCCACCTCGTCGATGAACCGGGCGACGGTGAGCCAGTCTGGGCCGGTGACCGCCGGACTGGACATCGCATCGGACACCCGCACGCCCCGCAGGGCCGTAGCCAGCCTGGCGCGCTGCCGCTCGGCGCTCGCGGTGATCACGACGAAGAGGCCGATGAGCATGAGCCAGAGGCCGCCCGTGTTCCCGCGCAGGAACGCCACCCAGCCGCCGGCCATCAGCAGAACTCCGAGAACCTGGCCGCTGCGGCCCGCAGCCCGCTCGGCCCGGTCCCGGTCCCCGGTTCGCCACCACAGGAACGCCTGGACGACGCGTCCTCCGTCCAGTGGGGCGGCGGGCAGCAGGTTGAACACGCCCAGGAACAGGTTGGCCCACCCCAGCCACACCAGTACGGCCGTGGGCACGGCCGCCCCGGACAGCGCATGGAAGCCGATCCCCGCCCCGAGCGCGGCACCTCCGATGGCCAGGCTCGTGAGCGGCCCGCTGAGCGCGACCAGCAGCGCCACGGCAGCGGTCCGCGGCCTGCCCATCTTCGTCACGCCGCCCAGCGCCCACAGCGTGACGTCCTCCACCGGGACGCCCTTTCTGCGGGCGGCGACGGCATGCGCCGCCTCGTGCAGGAGCAGGCTCCCCATGAGGAGCACCGCCCCTACTGCACTGGCGAGGACGTACACAGAGTCCGAGTGGCCGGGCGTCCAGGTGGGAAGGGTCCGGCGGCCCAGTCCGTACGCGAGCAGTATCACGAGCACCGGCACGCTCCAGTGCATCCGCAGGGGCACCCCGAAGACACGTCCGATCCTGACCGAGCCGCTCATCGCCGCCTCCCGCCGGAAGGGAAATCGGTGATCCACTACAAGTGTCGCTCTCCGCCCCGCGGCGCGAGCCCGCATATTGATTGAGAGGGATCCATCCAAGCCTGAGGAATCGTGCCGGGATGGCGATGCCACCTTCGATTGATGAGACACCTGAGACCTCGAGGCGATGCCCTGACCCTGACCACAGGCGCCGCCCTGGGTGATCGCGCTGAGGTCTCGGCCCGGCGGTCGGCGTCGCACGAGCCGTCAGCCCAGGATGTACAAGCGGAACCTCGCCTCTGCTGTCGTCGCTGTGCGTCCGGACCTCGGTGGAATAGTGGAGGGGAGGAGACGGACCGCGTTCCCCGAGCAGGCCCGTCTGAGCGCCGAGGGAGGTTCCCGGTGCCGGTGCAACGGCTCGGCCCGAAGACCGTGACGGCCCTCGTGGAGGACGCCACTGCCGCTCCGTCCATGCACAATGCGCAGCCATGGCGGTTCCGCTTCCTTCGTGACAGCAGCGCATTTCACCTGCACGCGGATCTCGAGCGCGCCATTCCGCGCTCCGATCCCGACAATCGCGGCCTTCATCTCGGCTGCGGCGCCGCCCTGTTCAACCTTCGCGTCGCCGCGGTCCACGCGGGCCTGGAGCCGGTCACCGAGTTGCTGCCCGACCCGGCGGACCCGCAACTCCTCGCACGCGTGCGGCTGACCGACCTGGCGCTGCCCCGCAGCCCCCTCCGGCCCCTGTACCCCGCCATCCACCACCGCCACACCAGCCGTGATCCCTTCTCCGAACGCGAGATACCTCCTGCCGTGCAGGACGACCTCCGCGACGCCGCTGGACGGGAAGGAGCAGAGCTCGTCTTTCCCGGCCCGTGGCATGTGCAGACGCTGCTGGAGCTGGTGCACGACGCGGAGGGGCGCGATGCCGTCGACCCGGAGCGCTCCGAGGATCTGGCTCGCTGGACCCGTCTCGGTGTCGACAGCGTCGAGACGACGCCCGACGGAATCCCGGAGTACGCCTTCGGGCCCCGCAAGCGGGACGGCAAGGCTCCGGTGCGCGATTTCGCAGGCCGCCGACCCGTGGCAGGCCGCGGTTCCGCGACCTTCGAGCACACCCCTCACCTGGCCTTGCTGGGTTCTGCGGGCGATCGGCCGGAGGACTGGCTGCGCGCAGGCCAGGCGATGGAACGCGTCCTGCTCCTGGCCACCGTGAACGGGCTGGCCACTTCGCTCACCTCCCATGCCCTCGAATGGTCCGATCTGCGCTGGCTCGTACGCGACCCGCAGACGTCCGTGGGATACGTGCAGATGGTGCTCCGTCTCGGATACGGGCCCCCGGGCATCAAGAGCCCACGCCGCCCCGTGCGTGAGGTGCTCGACATCGACTGAGCCGGCCAACGCTTTCGGCTGCGCTCGATCGTCCTCAACGATCGGAGCAGGCAGCCGCCGGAAGGGTCATCCGGACGAGCTGGTGCGTCTCCGGCAGGAGCGGGACATGAAGGCTTATCAGATCGGACTCGGCGAACGGGCGGTCGCGGTCGACGTAATCCATACCCAGCGCCAGGCAGTCGGAGCTCCGCGCGATGTCGCAGCCCAGCAGACGCATGCCGAAGCCCGTAGCAATGCGGGCGAACGCGGTGCCGATCTTTCCGGTCCCCAGGATGCCGGCCGTGCGGCCGTGGAAGTCACGTCCCATCAGGCCGTTGAGCCGGAAGTCGAAGTCGCGGGTGCGGGACACGGCCCTGTTCGGTCGCTGTGCTGCATCCTTCCGTGCCCGAAAGGACGACATCGAGGGCGACGTCGAGGATGCCCTCCTTCAGCCGTACTGGATGCCGGTACCAGCGCCACCAAGCAGGGTGCCCGGCCCGCCAACTCCAAGGCCACGGACTCGAGTCGCAGACCGTCGAATCCACCCATCCCCTGCCAACCACCGATGCCCTGCACGGTGGGCAGGAGGTGTGGTGCCAGGGGCTCGGCGTGAACGGGACGCAGGGGCATGCCACGGGATGCGGCCTCCTGTGCGGCCCATGCGGCGGCCACCAGGCTCGGTCGGGAACCGTCGATCCCGGCCAGCACGTAACGAGTCATCATGTCCGCCTCGCCTTTCCGGACTTCCGCCTCCGGGATGCTCTGACGCCAACGGTCGTCGAAACGGGTCATGGCGCCCCATGGGCCTTCCGGTCCCCGTACGGAGGTCCTGCGGCCCCTCTTCTCCGCGGCCCGGGGCCAGCAGGCTGGACGCACCCCCTGATCCATGGACTTGGAGGCATCGATGTCCCGCACCGTCACCGCCGGACTGGACGGCTCGCGCGAGAGTCTGGCCGCTGCCGCGTGGGCCGCCCGCGAAGCACGGCGTCGCGGTCTGCCACTGCGACTCGTACACGCCTGGGAAGCGCAGCCCTACGTCACCGACCCTCTTGTGGGGCCGATCGCGCAGCGCCACTGGTCCGAGCGCATTCCGCGCGAGGCCGTCGCTGCTCTGCGGCAGCAGTACCCCGGAGTGGAGATCACCGCGGATCAGATCGCCGGAGAGACCGCGGCTGTCCTGTCTGCGGCTGCCGAGGACGCCGAGCTGCTGGTCCTCGGCTCGCGGGGTCTGAGCGGCGTCGCGGGCTTCCTCGTCGGTTCCGTGGCCTTGGCGACCGTGGCCCGCGCCAGGGGCCCCGTCGTCCTCGTACGGGCCGGGGAGGTGGCCGAGGACGAGCATCAGCCGGACTCCCAAGGGCTCCCGTCGACCACGACTCCGTACCGCGATGTGGTTCTCGGGCTGGATCTGACGCGGCCGTGCGATGAGGTGATCGAGTTCGCCTTCGATGCCGCCGCCCGGCGCGCGGCCGTACTGCGGGTCGTCCACGGCTGGAGCCTGCCGCCCATCCACGGCTACGGCCCGGAAGCGATCGCCCCTGAGCCCGACGACGACTTCGGTGCACGGCAGGACCGTGCCCTGTCCGACGCTCTGCGTCCGTGGCGCGCCAAGTTCCCCGGGGTTGAGGTGATCGAACAGGCCATGATCGGCCGACCCGCCCACCACTTGGTGGACGCCTCGGCCGACGCCGGAGTGATGGTCGTCGGCCGGAGGAACCGTCGCTCACCGGTCGGCACCCACATCGGTCCCGTCACCCATGCGGTGCTGCACCGTTCCTCCGCACCCGTCGCGGTGGTCCCGCACGACTGAGTCGGCTCACTCTCTGTGCAGCGTCACCTTGAGGGCCTCGGTGCGGGGGCGCGCGGCGGCCTCCGGCATCCGGTGCCGCTCGGCTGCGCCTCGGCCCGGTCCTGCGGGCGGGCCGGGCCGTACTGCGTCGTGGTCCCGCTATGACGCCGGTGGGTCCTGGTTTTTCACCAGCGTCGCGGCGTGGTCCGGCACGTGGGTCTGGAGCCGCTTCGGCGGGCGCTCGTAGCCGGTGGACGGCGGGCGGGGCGGCAGATGGAGGTCCGGCTGCCGCACGTCGCTGTAGGGGACGGTCGAGAGCAGGTGGGCGATCATGTTGATACGGGCGGAGCGCTTGTCGTCGCTCTCCACCACATACCAGGGCGCCTCGGGGATGTCGGTGTGCACGAACATCTCGTCCTTGGCCCGGGAGTACGCCTCCCACCGGGTGATGGACTCCAGGTCCATCGCGGAGAGTTTCCAGCGCCGAGTGGGGTCGTTCAGTCGCTTGCGGAACCGCCGTTCCTGTTCGGCGTCGCTGACCGAGAACCAGTACTTGCGCAGCAGGATCCCGTCCTCGACCAGCATCCTCTCGACGATGGGGCACTGGTGGAGGAAGCGCTGGTACTCCTCCGCGGTGCAGTAGCCCATGACGCGCTCGATGCCGGCGCGGTTGTACCAGCTGCGGTCGAACAGCACGATCTCGCCCGCGGCGGGCAGCTGCTCGACGTAGCGCTGGAAGTACCACTGGGTGCGCTCGCGCTCGGTCGGCACCGGGAGGGCGACGATGCGGGTGACGCGTGGGTTGAGGTGCTCGGTGACGCGCTTGATCGTGCCGCCCTTGCCCGCGGCGTCGCGCCCCTCGAAGACGACGACCAGCCGCGCGCCCTCGGCCCGCACCCACTCCTGGACTCTGACCAGCTCGGTCTGCAGCCGGAGCAGCTCCTCTTCGTAGCGAGCTCGGGGGAGGCCGCTGGACCCGCCCTCCCTCTTCGGCCCGCCGCCCGTCGTCCGCTTCTTGTTCTTGCCAGGCACCCTTCTCGCCTCCCTCACCGTACCGGCCGGATGGGATCAGGATGGCGGGTCACGGCGAAGGACCGCCTCCGGGCCGGCTCCGCCGTCATCGTCATCAGTGGCGTTGAGCACGACCTTCAGGTACCCAGTGTCCGCGCCGAGGCCGCACGACAGGTCCTCGGTCAGGCCGTGCCAAGTCCTCGGCCGCTCCGACGACGGCATCGGCTCCGAGGTGCTCGGCTGCCTTCAGCCGGGCCGTGCGAGGTCGACGACGATGATCCTGCCGGGCGGAGCTGCGCGGTGCACACCGGGGCCCGATCGGCCCGGCCCCGACCGCCGCCGGCCACGCCCGGTCTCGGTCTCGACCTCCCCGCGCTGTTCTCCCGGCCCCGATCGCCGCCGGTCACGCCGACCCCGGCCCCGACCACCTCGCCCACGGCCTCAGACCAAGGTGCGGCGGGCCGGCCCCTTCGTTGCACCGTCGCGGGAGCCCCCGCGGGACCACGCGATGTCAGTCGCGGGGGACGACCGCGACGGGGCAGGCGGCGTGGTGGAGCGCCGCGTGAGCCACGTGTCCGAGCCGCGCGCGTGCGCGGCGGCCGGAGGTCCCAGGCCCCGATGGTCCTCGGAGATCGGCCACCCGGCCCCAGTGCCGCAGCCCCAGGCGCCGAGGATTGGGCCGAGTGGGCCCCGATTCTCTGCTGCATGGGGCCGGTTGAGCCGGGGCGGAGCAGGTCAGGGACCTTCGCCCCTGGTGTGCCGCCACCGGCCGTGCTTTCACTGTGCTCCATGGCGGACACCTCGAACTCAACGGACAACCGGCATGACCGGCATGACCGGACCGCAGATCACGGGCCCCCGCGCCCAGCCGAACTGTCCAGAGCGGAGGCGCTGATGCTGCTCGGCAGTGTGCCGATCGGGCGCGTCGTCTTCAGTCACGAGGCGCTGCCGGCCGTCCGGCCGGTCAACCACATCGTCGACGACGACTGCGTCATCATCCGGACTCATTCCGGAGCCGCCCTCCTCGGCCCGGCCCAGGACGGTGCTGTGGTCGCCTATCAGGCAGACGAGCTCGATCCGGTACGCCGCTCAGGATGGAGTGTCGCCATCACTGGAGTGGCGACGCTGGTGCGGGACTATGCGGAGCAGCAGCGGTACTGCGATCTCCTCCGCCCTTGGATCGGCGGAGAGATGGAGTATGCGGTGCGGATCACCACCGACCTCGTCACCGGCTGGCGTATCGGTCCTGCCGCGGCCTGGGACGGCCAATAGGGCCGTCCGGCCCTAGGTGTGACGACTTGTCGGCAGGCATGATGATGCAGTTGCCCTCCCCTGCAGCGCGGGGGGCGATTCCCGGACAATGGAGATATGTGATGTCGGACGGCACGCAGGCGGAGGAGAGGGCTCCGGTGACGGTGTTCCTTCTCGATGACCACGAGGTGGTACGGCGCGGTGTGCACGACCTGATGGACGCCGAGCCCGATCTGACGGTGGTCGGCGAGGCGGGCACCGCCGAGCAGGCGCTGGTGCGCGTGCCCGCGCTGCGTCCTGACGTCGCGGTGCTGGACGTACGGCTGCCGGACGGGGACGGCGTGAGCGTGTGCCGGGAACTGCGCTCGCGGATGCCGGAGCTGGCCTGCCTGATGCTCACCTCGTTCGATGACGAGGAGGCGCTGCTGGACGCGATCATGGCCGGTGCGTCGGGCTATGTGCTGAAGCAGATCAGCGGCACCGACCTCGTCACGGCAGTGCGCACGGTGGGCTCGGGGCAGTCCATGCTCGATCCGGGTGCCACGACCCGATTGATGGCCCGGCTGCGCGGCGATGCCCCGGGCCAGGAGAAGCCCGAGGTGTTGGACGCCCTGACCGACCGGGAGCGGGAGATTCTGACCCTGGTGGGCGAGGGCCTGACGAACCGTGAGATCGGGAAGCGGCTCTTCCTGGCGGAGAAGACGGTCAAGAACCACATCTCCCGGCTGCTGGCCAAGCTGGGCGTGGAGCGCCGTGTTCAGGCCGCGGTGATCGCCACGCAGGCACTGGCTGCGCACGACCAGCAGGCGGATTCACGCTCCGGACCCGGCAGGGGACGCCTACGCCATTGAACCCCAACTCTCGGTCTACGGCCGGCCCCGCGGCGCCGTCCACACCAGCCGGGTACCGCCTTCATCCGGTCTCTGCAGATCCAGCTTCCCGCCGAGTTCTTCGGCCCGCTTGGCGATGTTGCGCAGACCGCTGCGCCGCCCCTCGGCGGGAATCCCGACGCCGTTGTCGGTCACGGTGAGCGCGACCTCTTTGGTGGTCGCCTGGAGGATCACCTCCACCCGGCCGGCGCGTGAGTGCCGGGCCGCGTTGCTCAGGGCCTCGTTGAGCACCGCCATCACGTGCTCTGCCACCGACGGGGGCACATCGGTATCCAGTAGCCCTTCCATGCTCAGCCGTGGTGCGAAGCCCAGCGTCGACTGCGCTTCGCCGACGGCCCGGGCCACCCGCGCGCGCAGGCTGTGCCCGGTCTCCTCTTCACGGGCGCGGAGCCCGAAGATCGTTGAACGGATGATCTTGATAGTCTCGTCGAGATCCTCGACCGCTCGCCCGACGCGGTCGTTCGCGCCCGGGTGCTGGATGAAGCGGGCTGCGCTCTGCAGGGTCATGCCGGTGGCGAACAGCCGCTGGATGGCGAGGTCGTGCAGGTCCCGGGCGATGCGGTCCCGGTCCTCCAGCAGCGCCAGCTGCTCGGCGTCGCGACGGCGGTCGCCCAGCTCCAGGGCGAGGGCCGCCTGGTCGGCGAAGCCGAGCAGCGGGCCGATCTCCTCATCGGTGAAGGCCTGCCCGCCGGCGGGCCGGGCCAGGAGCAATACGCCTTTGACCTCGCCCGCCGCGATTCCCAGCGGCACGGCGACCGCGGGGCCCAGTCCTTCGAACCGGGGCGGACCTGCCGTGAAGCGCGGATCGCCGTTCAAGTCGGTGGTGGTCACCGGTGAAGCCGCCGCGCATGCTGCCCCCGACAGGGTGCCCTCGGCCGGCACGGTCAGCCCCAGCCGGGCGGACGCGTCGCCACCGAGGGCGAGTTCGACCCTCAGATGGTGGGCGCCGGGGAGCGGTACGGACACGTCCGCCACCTCCGCGCCGGTCATCTCGCGCGCCCGCTGGGCGATCAGCCCGATGACGTCCAGCCGCGGGCTTCCCGACAGCAGGGCCCGTGTGATCTCCCCGTTGGCCCGCAGCCAGCCCTGCTGCCGCTTTCCCTCCTCGTACAGCCGGGCGTTGTCGATCGCCACGCCCGCCGCGACCGCCAGAGTGGAGATCACCGCCTCGTCCTCGGCGTCGAACTCCGCACCGCCGCGCTTGTCCGTCAGATACAGATTGCCGAAGACCTGGTCACGCACCCGGACCGGGACGCCGAGGAAGGTGCGCATCGGCGGGTGGTGGGCCGGGAAGCCGTACGAGGACGGGTGCGTGGACAGGTCGGTCAGCCGCAGCGGTTCGGGGTGCTGGATCAGCTCGCCCAGGATGCCTTTGCCCGTCGGGAAGGGCCCGATCTCGGCGATCTCCTCGTCCGTCAGCCCGACGGTGAGGAACTGAGACAGGGTACGGCCGTCGGGACCGATCACACCAAGTGCCGCGTACTGGGCGTCGACCAGGGCGGCGGCGGCCTCCACGATGCGGCGCAGCGCCTGGGTGAGGTCCAGCTCACGGCCCACCGAGAGCACGGCCTCGAGCAAGTGGTGCACCCGGTCGCGCGTGCCACGGGCGGCATCGATGCGTGCCTGCAGCTCTTCCAGCAGCTCGTCGAGCCGCAGCTGCGGCATCCGCGACACCGTCTCCTCCCCGCCCATCTCCGCGCGTCCTCCCGGTCCGGTCACCTACCCCGTCGGCTGCCCGCGCTCACGCTACCGGCTGTGGGAGACACTTGAGCCATGAGGGAGGTTTTCGCCCATGCCGGCCTGGTTGCTCCTAAGGGTTGCTTTGTCCCACGGTGCGGGGCCCATCTCCGCCACGTATTCCCCGAGGATGTTCAGGCCGTGGACCCACAGGGCGCGTTGCACCAGTTCCACTGCATGGGCGGGTCGAGAGGCAAACCGCCCAGGTGAGCACGCGGCCGTCGCCGTCGACTACCTTGCCGGACGGGGCGCCTCCCGAACGGGCCGCCTCCCGAACGGGCCGCCCAACTCGCCCTCATCGGGCGCCCCCTCGCAGACTTCGCCAACATGACGCGCCAATGGCGCAATGGGCTACCGACATCGCCGAGGGCCGGCCCGACGAACTCAAGGCAGCCGCACCCGACTGGGCAGAATTCGAAGACCTCGCACGCCGCGACGGCCGCGCGCCGACGAAGCCCCACGTACAGCAGGACCTGTCGTCGGCTCGTGAACCGCCGGAGTGTGCCGCGTACTCCTGCGGACCACGCCACAGCTCGCTCCGCCCACGCCGCCACCTGTCGAAGCTCCAGGCACCGGTCCGCCCGTACTGAACCACGACAGAACCCGCCTCTTTGGCCGGATCACGCACCAGGGAGTGCTCCGCTCGCCGAGCACTCCCCAGGCAGCTGAGATCGGGGTCAGGAAGCGGTACGGTCCGGCAGGTCCGCCCATCCCAGCGGGTACGCGTCGCGCCCCTCGGTCACCGCCGGTTCCCCTCCGGCCTCGGCGAACGCGGTGAGCGCGGTGATCAGCGCCCCGCGCTGCTCCGGGGCCATCCGCTCGACGATCGCCGCGATCTCGTCCCGTCGGCGTGCGGTGACCTCCTGGACGAGGCGGTGTCCCGCGGGCGTCAGGCTCAGCACGTTCTCCCGTCGGTTCTCCGGGTTGACCCGGCGGTCCATGAGGCCCGCGGCCACCAGCCTGTCATTCATGCGCATCGCCGTGGACGGGCTGACGCCGAGCCGATCGGCCAGGGTTACCAACTTGACGGCCCCCTCGACGGAGAGCACCACCAGCATCCGGAACTGGGCCAGCGTCACCCGGTCCTCGACGGCCGCCAGCGATCGCGCCGACACGGCGACCAGAAGGCGGGAAGCGGTCAGTACCGCGCGGGTCACCTCATCCACGTCATCCGCCCCACCCCGGGGCCGCTTGCGCTCGTCCATGACGTAAGTTCTATCGGCTGAGCCGGGTGCGGCACACGCCGAGGCGAATCCGTCCCGGGGCTGCGGCTTCGGTAGCGCAGCAGGAGCATGGCCGCATCGTCGTGCAGAGGCGTCTCCACATGGGCCATGAGATCTTGGCGGATCGCCGCCAAAGCGGCCTCCGGATCCGGGTCCTTGAGGAAGCGGGCCCGCTCCTCGAGCGGATAGAAACAGCCGGCATGGTCCCGTGCCTCGGTGACACCGTCGGTGTAGAAGAGCAACTGATCACCGGGATCGAAGGGGACCCGGAACGGCTGCGCCGCAGGCCCGTCGTGCGCCCCGAGCCCGAGCGGCAACGCACGCTCGGGCGGTACCGCGAAGCGGACAGCACCATCGGAGCGTACGGACAGGGGGGCGGGGTGACCGTAGTTGAGCATGGTCACCATCGGCTCCGCGCCCACCTCGGCGAGCACCGCGGTCACGAACTTCTCCCCGCACAGGTGGCGGCCCAGCGCTCTCTCCAGCCGCTCGCCGACAGCCACGAGGTCCGGCTCGTCGTGCGCGGCCTCCCGGAAGGCGCCCAGGACCACCGCGGCCGTCTCCACCGCCTCCAGCCCCTTGCCCTGCACATCGCCCACGATCACCCGGACCCCGGCGGGCGAGGTCACCACCTCGTACAGGTCACCGCCGATGCGCGCCTCGGCGACGGCGGAGGTGTACGAAACGGCGACACGGAGGTTCCCCGCGCTCCGGGGGACCGGACGCAGCAGGACCCGCTGCGCCACTTCCGCAATGGAGCGGACGCTGGCGAGTTCTGCTTCTCGGCGCTGCCGCATGACAGCCGCCGCTAGGCCCGCGGCCGTGACTCCCGCGACGGAGATCATGGCGGTGAACCCCCGCCGCTCGTCGACCAGTCCATTGAACACGCCGAGCACGAAGCACAGAATCAGCGCGAGGAGGCCGATCAGTGAGGTGCGGCGCCATCCGCCGACCAGACCTGCGAAGGCAGGTCCCAGCGACACGAGCGGCAGGAACCCAACGTTGGGGCCGGCGGTGATGTCCACGGCGACGACGACCGCCATCACGGCGTACGGAAGGGCGCGCAGCAACCGGGAACTCGGTTGCCTTTTCTCGCCCATGTGCGCTCCGACTCCCGCTGACACGTTGCCCCGTACAGTGAAGCGTCCCCGGGCCATCGGCGCTGTCCAAGGCCACTCCTCTTAAGACTATGCAACGTTCTCGGCGTTCTGAGCATCACGGCTGTTTCGCCGTTATCAAAGCGAAGCTCGCGAAAGAGACATAGGGCTTGGGCAACGAAATGGACCCGGGAAGACTCTGAGGAGCCCCGACCGGCGGCTTGCGTGCACTGTCGAGCTACGTCACCGTGCCAGCGCCGCTCCCGACAGGCCGCGGCCGGGGCCCCTGCCCGGCAATCATTGCACAGTGCAAAAGATTGTTGTCAAGGACCCGCGCACCGTCTTCACCCGAGACAAAATCCCAAGTCGCCCGGCTCCAGTCCGCCCGCGCCGGACGGCGCAGCACGTTCACCGTGGTACGCCGCCTGGCAGCGCTCGCTGACAGCCGCCCTGGCAGTTCACTTGGGGGCGACGTCTGCTTCGACTTCCTTGAAGGTCTTACTGTCCACCAGTCCGGTGTCCTCCAGGACCTCCAGGTGATCCAGCACCGTCTGGTTGGCCTGGCGGGCGTGCCGGCGGATGAGGTCGTTCTGAGTGGAGGCCCTCACTTCTCCGATGGTGGCGAAGATCTTGCCGTGCGAGGCCCGCAGCAGGTTGGCAAAGAGGCGGTCGAACTCGGCACCATGAGCGTTCTTCAACTGGTTGACCCAGCCCTGCTGTTCCGCAGTGGCCTCATCCGGCAACCCGACACCGAGGATCTTGGCGTCCTCGCGCACCAGCTGGTCGAGCTTGCTGTGACCATCGATCAGATGCAATCCAGCGCGTTTTACGACCTCATTCGAGCTGTTGCTCTGCGCCAGCCGACCAGCCGGGATCTCCCACAGGCCCGCCTGCCGGACCTTGACCAGGAATGTCTTGTCCACTTCGGTCACGGGCTGCGGTCCCGACCCCGAGCGGCCCGCGGTGGAGACGGATTGATTCGAGGTGTCCGATCCGCCGAGGTGACCGCCGTTGTGCTGCGGAACACTGCCCGCCACGGACTCCGTTGAAGCCCCGCTGCTCCCGCCCTGAAGGGAGATCACCAAGGCGATGACCGCGACGGCGGCCATCATCGCGAGCGCTATGACGGCCGTACGCGTCCGGTCCTTGGGCCGCAAGGCCCGTCGATGGGGGTTCATGATGCCTCCCGTTGGCAATGGGGACTGTTTCGTCGTATCGCCGGGAGAGCTACGGCTGGCACGGCACGCACCGTGGAGTACGCAGAGGATCGCCGCGACATTCAACCGTCGGACGAGTCATCGTTCATGACGCGGACGCGTGCCGCGCAGCCGGTACGCCTGTGACGGCGACACCATCGGGCGGTCCGGCCTGAGGTGAATCAGGCCGGATCCAACCGCAGTGGATAACCGTGTTGAGGCGCAGCGGAGCGCCGTTCATCTTGGCCGCCACCAGGACCTCGGGCTCACCCCCGGTAGCCGTATCCAGGCGCAAGGCGCGCTGGTACTCCTGCTCGACACCGCGCTCCACACCATGGTCGGCACCCGTGAAGACGACTTCCGCGGCCCCGGACTCCACCCCCGCCTCGCCGAGCAGCAGCCGCAGCGGCACACCCGTCCACTCCGCGGTGCCGACCGCCTCGGCCAACCAAAACTCAAAGGCAACAAGGCAACCAGAACTACCGGCTCCCGGACGGCATCGGCCTCTCCCGGTACACGAGCGTCAGCATCCAGTGCGACCGCTTCGACGTCTCCTTCGGTGCCGCCGAGCTGACACGCGCATAGGTACGGGCATGGCGCCCGACCCAGGACCGGCGTTCCTGGCGACAGCCGTGACATGCGCGGCTGGGTCCACAAATTCAGGCTCCGGCGGAGTCGGTGTTCTCCTTCCTCGCGGCCAATACGCCGGGAAAAATCCGCCAGTCCTGAGGGGCGTGACAAATTCGCCTGTGACCGCGCCATCGACCACCGCTCCCGATCATGCGAGGGCGAAGTAGCGCAGCCAGATGTAGCCCGCTGCCAGGGCCACCGTCACAGCTGTCACGACCAGCCCGTACTTGGTGAACTGCCAGAAGCTGATGGGTGTTCGGTTGCGTTCGGCGATGCCCAGGACGACGACGTTGGCGGAGGCGCCAATGGCGGTGGCGTTGCCGCCGAGGTCGGCGCCGAGGGCGAGGGCCCACCACAGCACGTGGTTGCCGGAGCCGCCCATGTTCTCCACCAGGTCGCTCGTGATGGGCGCCATCGTGGCCACGTACGGAATGTTGTCGACGATGCCGGAGAGCACAGCGGAGGCCCACAACAGCACCATGGAGCCACCGAGTTCGTTTTCTCCGATCACGTTGGCGAGGGACTGGGAGACCTCGGAGATCACGCCGGTTTCGATCAGGCTGCCGACCATGATGAACAGGCCCGCGAAGAAGGCCAGGGTCGGCCACTCGACCTCGCCCAGGACCTCTCCGGTATCCGCCGAGGAAATGGCGACCAGGAGGCCCGCGCCCAGCAGCGCGACGATACTGGGCTCGTAGTGAAGGACGGGGTGCAGCACGAAGCCCGCGACGACCAGGGTCAGCACGATCAGACCCTGGATGAGCAGCTTCGGGTCGTGGATCGCCTCCCGCTCCTCGAGAGCCATGACTTCCTCAGCCCGCTTCTCGTCATGGACGAAGGACTTGCGGAACAAGAAGCGGCATAGCGCGACCAGGACCACTATCAGGATCGCGCTGATCGGGGCGAGGTGGACGAGGAAGTCGTTGAAGGTCAGCCCGCCGCGGCTGGCGATGATGATGTTGGGCGGGTCGCCGACGAGGGTGGCGGTGCCACCGATGTTCGAGGCCAGGACCTCGGCGATGAGGTACGGGGCGACGGGCAGGGCGAGCCGCTCGCACACCAGCAGGGTGACCGGGGCGATCAATAGGACGGTCGTGACGTTGTCCAGTGCGGCGGAGGCGACGGCGGTGATGACGCTCAGCATGGCCATCACGCGGAAGGGCTTCGCCCGGGCGCGCTTGACCGCCCAGATGGCCAGGTACTCGAACATGCCGGTCTTCTTGAGGACCCCGACGATGATCATCATCCCGAGGAGAAGGAAGATGACGTTCCAGTCAATGCCGCTGTGCTCGGAGTAGAAGGCGGAGGCGTCATCGGTCGCCTGGATCACCAGCATGAGCCCGGCTCCGCCGAGGGCGGCAGCAGTGCGGTGGATCCGCTCGCTGATGATCAGGATGTAGGCGCCGACGAAGACGACGAGGGCCGCCCAGCTGTGCCAGTCGTTCACGACAGTCCCATGAGGTGGTCCAGCAGGCGGGCAGCGGTGATCGCGCCGATGACCCGGGCGCGGGTGCCGTCGTGTTCGACCACGGGCACGAGCGGGCTCCGGCAGCGAGCCATCAGAGCAGCCGCTTGCAAGACCGTGCTGTCGGGGCCGATGACCGGCGGCACGGCCCTCCCCTTGGGCAGCCACTCGGCAACCGACAGGTCGGCAAGCATCTCCGGTGGCCGGTAGGCCTGCTGTTCATCGAGCACGGCGGCCTGGGCAGGATCCTTGACCACGTACTCGGGGATCAGGGCTGCAGCGACCTGGGAGCCGGGGAGCACGGCGTACGGCTGCTCGTCGGCGTCGACGACCAGCAGTGCGGGCAGCTTCTGACGTGCCACCAGGCGCACGGCGTCCAGCGCGTCGCTGTCCGCGGACACGAAGGGGTAGGGCTCGGCCAGGTCACGTGCGAGCACCGCGGGTCTCCTTGCCTCGGGTGTCTGCCGGGGATGACTGCGTGGGCACATCGGTGGGCGGTACGGGTCGGTTCTGCTCGCCTGGAATGCCGACAAGGTCGTCGACATGGAACATGCGGGCCACGGGCACGTCGGAGCTGCTGTGCGCGGCGATGGAGAACGCGATGCACACGGCGATGAGGGTGAAGGCCTCCTCGGCCCGCGGGATCCCGGACTGCAGCACGAGCAGTCCGTAGACCACGGAGGCGAAGCCCTTGGGCCCGGACCAGGCCGCCGCGAGCTTCTCGCGGCGGCTGAAGCGCGTACCGATCAGCGAGATCAGCAGCGAAGCCGGGCGGATCAGCACGATGGCCAGGACCACGGACGCGTAACCCCCGAGCGACAGGTCGCCGAACAACTGCGGGGTCAGCAGCGCGCCGAAGACCAGCAGCGCCGCGAACTTGCTCAGCTCCGCCAGCGCCTCCCCCAACGGCTCGAACGCCTCCTTCGCCTCCCTCTGGACCGACGCCAGGACCGCGCCCGCGGAAAAGGCGGCCAGGTAGGGGTTGGCGTGGGTGAGGTGGCAGACCGCGTAGAGGATCACGCCGACGGCGAGCGGCAGCAGCGGCTGCAGCCTGGGCTCCGCGCCCAGCAGCCGGAAACGGACCAATCGGCTGACGATCAGCGGGGCGGCGACGCCGAAGACGAGACCGAGCAGCAACTCGAGTCCGATCTCGCCGATCGGCGCTTCCGCGGAATGCGCCGCCGGTCCGGCGGCCGCGATGAACAGCAGGACGACCGGCAGCGCCAGACCGTCGTTGATGCCGCTCTCGACGTTCAGCAACTGCCGCAGCCGCGCCGGGACTTCCTTGCGGCCCACGATCGCGGAGGCGAACACCGGATCGGTGGGCGCCAGCACCGCGCCGATCAGGAAGGATGTCGTCCAGTCCAGGCCCACCAGGTAGTGGGTGATCAGCGCCATCCCGGCGAAGGCCAGCGGCATGCCGAGCCCGAGCGCCCGGGCCGGGTTTCGCCAGGCGGCCTTCAGCGCGGGGAAGGAGACGTGCATCCCGTCGGTGAAGAGCACCGCGAACAGCGCGAGATCCGCGGTCACGACGACGATCGAGCTGTCCGGGGTGATGTGGATCAGGCCGAGGAAGCCGTCGCTGACCAGCGCCCCGCCGACGAGGAAGAGGAGGGAGGTGGAGAGTACGGACCGGGCCGCCAGGCCCGACAGCAGCACTGCGATCAGCAGCGCGACGCCGAAGACGACAATGAGCGCCACAGGAATTCCCCGATCGGTGAAGAGAGCTCTCTCTTGATCGCCGACCAGGCTTCCCGGCACTCCGCAAGGCACCTTACCGGATCGTTACGCGGTCACAACGGAATCCTGACGCCTCAACCGCCCCGGTCGGAGCGGTAGTGTTCGCGCCAGGGCCCGCCGCGGCACCCGCATGTCGGCCCTGTGAAGGGGAGGGGCATGCACGGGAACCCCGTGATCCATTTGTCCACGCTCGCCATCTTCTCGGTGATCCTGCTGCCGCTGTGCATCGCGATGCTGCGCGGCTGGGCGCCCGGATGGGTACGCAGACGGCTCACGCCTCGGAGCATCCGCAACCGTGGTGCGGCAGTGCTGCTGCTCTACGGCTCCGCAGCGGTCAACGCCGTACTGCGCGCGATGGGAGCGTCCTACGAGGTCGTCATGGCAGCGACGGTTGTGGGGGCTGCCTGCGCCGTAGCGGGCGCACTGTTCGTCGCGGTCTCGGACGTTACGGAAAAGCGCGCACGCCGCAGGGCCGGGAACAACACGGCTCGCCCCTGACCAGAGGGGCAAGCCTGTAGGGCTCGGCCCGGGCGAGGTCCGGTCAGCCCCGTCGAGAACCCAAAGTGGCTGCGTGTACTGCCTGTACCGAATCGCTCCGCAGAGCAACCCTTCACCAGGGCCACTCGTCGCTTCGGGGCCGATGACCCGCGCAGTCCTCCGAAAGACGAAAATGGAAGAAGGCCGCACGGGCGACTCGGCCCGCTGCAGTGCACCGAGGAGGCAGCCATGCGCGCGCGTGACCTGGCGGAGGAGTACCCGTCGGTAAGCCTGGACAGCGATGCGCTGGATGCGGCCCGGTTGCTTGCCGAGCAGCGACTGCCCGGGGTGCTGGTGATGGACAAGGGCCCCGAGCCGTACGCGGTTCTGCCGGCCTCACGACTGGTCAAGCTGCTGGTTCCCGCCTACGTGATCGAAGACCCGACGCTCGCGAGTGTGGTCGACGAGCGCCACGCCGACCAGCTGTGCAAGGCGCTGGCGGGCCGGCCGGTGTCCGACTGCCTGCCCAAGGAGCGCCAGACACCGCCGGTCGCGGACCCCGACGACACCGCGCTGGAAGTGGCCGCACTCATGGCGCGCGAGCGCAGCCCGCTGGTCGCCGTGGTCGAACACCCCAAGGGCCGGAACCACGGCGACGCCCGGCTGCTCGGAGTGATCACCGCCGCGCATCTCCTCGAACGACTCCTCGTCGCCGCCTGAGCGGCCTGAGCGCGAGCAAGCTGAACTGGTACGGGGATCCGGGTGCGTGAGCCGTTCCGCCGTCAGGCCTCCGTTCACGCGGTCCAGGTCCAGTCGGCGACATCGGGGAGGTCGGTGCCGTGCTCGCGGATCCATGCGTGGTGGCGCAGGCGGGTGTCCTCCATCGCCCTGGCGGACCGGCGCGGCCGTACGGCGAGGCCCGGGACGCGGTCGGTGACGTCCATGACCAGGCGGTACCGATCGAGGTCGTTGCGTACGACCATGTCGAAGGGGGTCGCGACGTCGCCCGCGCAGGCCAGCACCACATCCGGTTCGCCGCTGCCGGTCTCCGTTCCGGCCCACTCCCAGACCCCGGCGCCGCGTGCGCAGTAGGCGTGGGCCTGGTCGATGGTCAGCCAGTCGAAGCAGGGCTGCTTGCCGGCGACGACGACGTTGACGTAGTCGCGGCTGTGCAGGACGTGGTCGGCGACCGAGAGCAGGGTGTTGGTGTCCGGCGGGAGGTAGACCCGTACGACCTCGGGGGACTTGTTCAGGACGTGGTCGACGAAGCCGGGGTCCTGGTGGGAGAAGTCGTTGTGGTCCTGCCGCCGGACGTGCGAGGTGACACCCTCAAACCGGGGCGTGACACCGGCCCCTACCCGGACATCTGCACAAAGGACAGCGTCACCGTCCCGGGGACCGTCCTCGCGAAGTGGCGCCAAAAGTACAGCCTGTTCAGCGGCAAGTGGCAGGAGCATGGTCCGGCCTGCGCAGCCGGAATGAAGGCGGCAACGGGAACCTGAAGAAAGAGGTCCTGGACAGCGTGGCCGTGCCCCAGAAACGTCTGCCCCGCGGACGCGTCGCGCAGACCCTGCTCGTAGCGGTGATCATCTGCATCGCGAATCTCCGGGCGGTCAGGCGCTTCCGGCGGGACAGCGCCTTCGTGCCACGCAAGAAGACCGCTGCGAAGGGCTCCGCCTCTGCGGCCATCGCACAGAAACCGGTGGGCGCCACTGAGGCTTGATCGTCACAGCAGCACCGCCTCACGGCGCCGAGCCCAGGGCCCAAAGGCCCCACGAACGACGAATCACCGGCGAGCCTTATGGCCCGACCGGTAACTCGTGAACGGAAGCGGGACGATCTCGTGAACGTCCCGAACGTCGTGTCCGAGGGGGGACTTGAACCCCCACGCCCGATAAAGGGCACTAGCACCTCAAGCTAGCGCGTCTGCCATTCCGCCACCCGGACAAGGTGTCCGCCGCTCGGCCCGTGGCCGTTCCGGCGGGGAAAACCATAGCAAACATCCGGCCGTGCCCGATCACACGACCGTACGACCGCGGGCCGTGACGACCGTGTGTCGGCAGCCTTGAGGCCTTGGGCTGCGGCGCCGGGCGCGGGAGGATGGCACTGGACCCCCCGCCCCGGGCGCCGGCCCGACCCGGGCAGTCCGTGGCAGCGAACCACGAGGAGGCAGCGTGAGCGAGTCGAAGCCGGCCCCTACCGGTGAGGACGAGGTCGTCGACCTGTGCCGGGACCTGATCCGGATCGACACCAGCAACTACGGCGACCACTCGGGCCCCGGTGAGCGCGCCGCCGCCGAGTATGTGGCCGAGAAGCTCGCGGAGGTGGGGCTCGAGCCGCAGATCTTCGAGTCGCGCCCGGGCCGCGCCTCGACGGTCGCGCGCGTCGCGGGCGAGGACCCGTCCCGGCCCGCGCTGCTCATCCACGGCCACACCGACGTCGTACCGGCCAACGCCGTCGACTGGACGCACCACCCGTTCTCCGGCGAGATCGTTGACGACTGCGTCTGGGGCCGCGGCGCTGTCGATATGAAGGACATGGACGCGATGACCCTCGCCGTCGTACGGGAACGGCTGCGCAGCGGCCGGAAGCCCCCGCGGGACATCGTCCTCGCCTTCCTCGCCGACGAGGAGGCGGGCGGCGTCTACGGCGCGCGGCACCTGGTCGACAACCACCCAGGCCTCTTCGAGGGCGTGACCGAGGCGATCGGCGAGGTCGGCGGCTTCTCTTTCACCGTCAACGAGAACCTGCGGCTCTATCTGGTTGAAACCGCCCAAAAGGGCATGCACTGGATGCGTCTGACCGTTGACGGCACCGCGGGACACGGCTCGATGACCAACACCGACAACGCGATCACCGAACTGTGCGAGGCCGTCGGACGGCTGGGCCGCCACGAGTTCCCGGTCCGGGTCACCAAGACCGTACGGTCCTTCCTCGACGAGCTGTCGGACGCGCTCGGCACCCCGCTCGACCCGGAGGACATGGACGCGACGCTCACCAAACTCGGCGGTATCGCGAAGATCATCGGGGCGACGCTGCGCAACACCGCGGCCCCGACGATGCTGGGCGCGGGATACAAGGTCAATGTGATCCCGGGGCAGGCGACCGCACACGTCGACGGCCGTTTCCTGCCGGGGCACGAGGAGGAGTTCCTCGCCGACCTCGACCGGATCCTCGGTCCCCGCGTGAAGCGCGAGGACGTGCACGCCGACAAGGCGCTGGAGACCAGCTTCGACGGCGCGCTGGTCGACGCCATGCAGTCCGCGCTCAAGGCGGAGGACCCGATCGCGCACGCGGTGCCGTACATGCTGTCCGGCGGGACGGACGCCAAGTCCTTCGACGATCTCGGCATCCGCTGCTTCGGCTTCGCACCGCTCAAGCTGCCGCCCGAGCTGGACTTCGCGGGCATGTTCCACGGGGTCGACGAGCGGGTGCCGGTGGACGGGCTGAAGTTCGGCGTCCGGGTGCTGGACCGATTCCTCGACCAGTGCTGATGAAGGCCCCTGCTGGTGAAGGCCCCTGCTGGTGAAGGCCCCTGCTGGTGAAGACCCTTGGGGATGACACGGCAGCCGCTGATACGGGGATCGAACGCACTTAGCCGGAAAGAGTGAAACACCCGGACAGCCCCGTGGCTCGGATTCCCCCTTCCTCGTTACGGCTGTGCAGTCTCGGCTGAGACCGCATGGCCGGCAGGGGAGGCGTGATCGGGATGCTCGACCTTCCCTTCGGCAACACGTGTGTCAACGCGAGACGTTGTACCGCAACCCATGAGGGTGTGATCCCGGGCCCCGGAGTGCGCGCCATGCACTCCGGGGCCCGGGAATTGGCGAGCGGGCAATCGCCCGTGAGCATGTCGAAAGGCGATAGGCAGCAGGGGAGCGAACCTATGCGACAGGTCGCGAGAAAGAGCCTGATCACGGTTGCGGCTGCGAGCGGTGTGCTCGCCGTGACCGGAGGCTATGCGTACGCGGACGCGGACGCGGGAGCAATTTCCGGGAACTCGCCGGGCGTTGGGTCCGGCAATACGGTCCAAGTGCCCGTACACGTGCCGGTGAACCTGTGCGGCAACACGGTCAACGCCGTTGGCCTGTTCAATCCGGCCATGGGCAACAACTGTGCCAACGTGTCCGGCGGCGGGCACGGGTCGGGTGGCAACGACGGCTCGTCCGCTCGTGCCGGGAGCGGCAATTCGGGGGGTGTGGTCTCGGGGAACATCGTGCAGGTACCGATCGATGTGCCGATCAACGCCTGCGGCAACAGCGTCAACGAGATCGGTGTCGGGAACGCCACCAACGGCAACAAGTGCGCGAATGTCTCTCAGGGCACGCCGGGGTACCCGCACGAGCCGGAGCGCCCGCACGACCCGGACCGCCCGAACAACCCGGACAACCCGAGCAAGCCCGATGACGAGGACAAGGGCAAGGACGAGGGCAAGGGCAACGGCCACGTCAAGCCCGGCCACGAGGACGACTCCGAGGTGAAGCCCGCGGTGGAGCACAGGCCGCAGGCCGTCACCGCGCCCGAGGGCGAGGAGGAGCTCGCCGAGACCGGCGCGGGCATGCTGGGCGCCGCCGGAGCCACGAGCGCCGCACTGCTGCTCGGGGGCGCCGTGCTCTACCGCCGCTCCCGGGCCGCGTCCAGGTCGTAAGTCCAGGACAGGCACGGAACGGCGCACGGCGGAGCGGGCCTCGCAGTCGCGGGGCCCGCTCCGTCTTCACCTTGTGTCACCGCATCGTCTCACCACGTAGCGCGCGGCTGGCGAATGATCCGGCGCCGCAGCCGCACCCGGCGGCTCCCATCCGGGTTGAGCCGCAGTCGGTCCAACTCCCAGTGCCCGTACTCTGCATGGTCGGTCAGCAGACGTGTGGCGGCGCTGCGGGAGACCCCTCGTGGCACGTACACGTCGCGAAATTCATATTCCGGCATCGCATCTATTGTGCGGGTAGTGCCCCACTACGGATAGCGTCTGCACTATGTCTGATGCTGCGCAGCCATCCGCTGCCGAGGTACGCGCCGCCGCCGAGGCGGTCAAAGCCGCGCTCGACCGCCACCTCGACGCGGTCGAGAGGCGGTCGGGAGAGGACGACCCGGCCGTCTACACCGCGTTCAACGAGCTGGCCGCGGCGGCCGAGGCGTACGACGAGCTGCTGTACGAGGTCTACGACGAGGTCACGCCCTTCGAGATCCCGGGCGACGGCACGATGCCCGCCTACACCGGCCCCGAGGAGCCGCACGCGCTCAGCGTGCTCATCCGCCGCGACTACACGGTCACGGAATCGCAGCGACTGCTCTCCCAGGCACAGCGGGTGGCCGACCTCGATCCGGATGTGGAGCTCGGCGGCCCAGGGCTGAACGGCGCCGAGGCCGGGACCGGCGTCGGCGTTCACGCGGCACTCGGCGTGCTGTTCGGGGAGTACGAACCGGACGAGATCGCCTCCCGGCACAAGGAGTTCGGCCTGGAGGAAGGTGACTCCACGCTGTGGGTGACGGCTGCCGACGAACCCGCGGAGCCGGGGGAGTGGCTGAATGCGCCGTTCGACCAGGCGGATCCGGAGCGGGTCATCTGCCGCTTCGACGTCAGCGCCGTATTCGACGAGGAGCTCGACGACGAGGAGCTCGAGGACGAGGACGAGGGCGAAGAAGAGGAAGTGGACGACGAGGACGACGACGAGCTCGAGCCGCTCGACTCGGAGCGGTGAACGCCCTCTCGTCCGTTTCTTACTGGTCTCGCGGAACTCGCTGATCCCGCGGACCGATCACCACCGCCGCCGGCCGGGGCTCACCCGTCCGGCGGCGCGCTGCTCCGCAGCAGAGTCCGCAGCCGGGTCGTGCGCTCCTTCACCGGTACTTCCGCGACCGCTCGCGGCAGCGCCTGGTCCGCGCCGTGCACCACGGACAGATGCCGCTCGCCACGGCTGAAGGCGGTGTAGACCCAGGACCGGGTCAGCGCCTGCACCGCATCGCCCGGCAGCACCACTACCGCCGCCGGCCAGCGCATTCCTGCGGCCTGATGGGCGGTGAGCGCCCAGCCGTGCCGTACGGTCTCGCTCACGCGGTCGCGCGGCACGATGATGACGCCCGCGCCCGCGCAGTCCAGATGCAGGCCTTCGGCGTCGGCCGAGACCACCGTGCCCGGCAGGGACCGGCCCGGGGCCGGTACGTATGCCACCCGGTCGCCCGGGTCGAAGCCGCCGAAGCGGCCGGGGCCCGGGTTGATCCGGTCCTTCAGTGCGGCGTTCAGCGCCCGAGTCCCCGCGGCGCCGCCGTGCCCCGGCGTGATGACCTGCGTATGGTCCGCGGGTACGCCGATCGCGCGCGGCACCGAGTCGGCGACCAGCTGCACGGTGCGGTGCACCGCCTCACCGGCGTCCCGCACCGGAACGATCACCACTTCCTTGCCGGGCGCATCCACCTGGCTCAGCTCGCCGATCCCGATGCCGGAGACCAGCTCGCCGATGGGGCCGGGGTCGGGTGTTCGGGATGCGACCTGCGGGCAGGTGCGGGCGGCGAGCAGGTCGGCGAAGACCTTCCCGGGACCGGCCGACCAGAGGACACCGGGGTCTCCGCTCAGGACCAGGCGCGCGCCGTCCGGCAGCGACTCGACGAGCATGGCGGCGGTCTCGACGTCGAGCTGCGGCGCGTCCAGCACGGCGAGCACATCGACCGCGAGCGCCCCCTCGGCGTCCCGGCCCGGGCCCTCCACGCCCGCCAACAGCCCGGCCACGGTCACGGCCGCGGGGCCGAGGCCGCCCGCGGACGAGGGCGCGGTTTCGGCTCCGCCGACTCCCGGCGCCGCGCGGCCGGCGCCTTCCGGCGGGCCGCCGCCTTCACTGTCCACGCCGCCGCTCGGGCCGCTGTCTCCGGCCGCCTCGCCGGACTCCCGCGTCCGGCCGTCCGTCGTGCTATCCGTCGTGCCGCCCGGTGCCTCGTCGGCACTCGCGCCGTGCTGCCCGGCGGCGGCCGGGGCGGGGCCTCCGATCGCCGAACCGGCGGACGCGGCCGTGCCGAACATGGCCGCCAGCCGCTGACGGCCGTCCTCGCTGTGCGCCGCGGCGTACGCGCGCAGGCCCAGCGCGCGGGCCGCGGCCACCATGGCGGCGGGCTCCGCCCGGGCGGCCTCGCCGCCGGTGTGGGCCACGAGGCCACTCCCGGCCACGGCGCTGATCAGTTCCGCGGCCGACGGGGACGGCGCGGCCTCGGCCGCGGCCCGCCAGTCGGCGGCGGACGGCGCTGTCGCGGCGGAAGGCCCGGACACAGTCGCGGAGCCTTCCGCGGCCTGGGCGTCGGCGCCCTGCTGCTCGCCGTCCGCGCCGCGGACCGCGGCGACGCCGGGCGCGGAGGCCGAACCGCTCTCCGGATCAAAGGTGTTGACCAGCCGCGCGAGCCCGTCCGCGAGGCTCTCCTCGGCCAGCGCGTAACGGTCGAGTCCCACCAGCACCCGTACGGGCTGTTCCTCGTTCTCCTCGTCGCCTTCCGACGCCGCCGAGGAAGACGACGCTGACATCGGGCCGGAGCCGGGGGCGTCAAGGGCGTCCCGGAAGACCAGCACCGCGCCGTCCGCGATGGCAGTCCGCAGCGCGGCCTCCGCGTCCGGCACCGATCGCTGCGCGAGTGCGGAGCTCAGGGTCGCGGGTTCCAGAGCCGTGTGCCCTTCGAGGGCGGCGCGCTCCAGCAGCCACTGGACCAGGGCCCGGGCCCGCCGCTCGTCGGCAGGACCGCACTCCGCGCCGAGCAGGGCCCGGGCGAAGCCGTCGGCCTGCTCGGGGCGCACGCCGGGCACGGCGAGGAGTTGCCATGGATCCTCGCGCAGCGCCTGCGCGGCGCGGTCCCCGAACACGTCGAGCACCTTGTCCGCCAGCGCCTCGGGCGCCCCGCCCGCGCCCAGGACCTCCCGCACGGTCGCACTCCGCGCCTGCCGCTCCGTCGGCGGCAGACCGGACAGCCCGCGACGGGAGCCCCCGGCGGCCGCCGGTCCGCCCGGCGCGCCGACCGGTCCCCCGCCTGCCAGACCGTGCGCCGCGTCGCTCCGCCCCTGGCCGTACGCGCCCGGGCCACCGCTCCCGGTACCCGGTCCGGAGGCGGCAGGACCGGCGCTCGGGCTGCCGCCCGCCGTGGGGCCAGGCCCCGTAGGAGCGTTCGCCCGCCCGGCCGCGCCGGGCACGGCGGCCGGACGGCTCTGCTCGGTGAAGAACGACGCCGCGGACCGCTCACCGCTCTCCACGGCCCGCACGGCTGCCGCAAGCGCCTCCGCGGCTGCCGACCGCCCTACTCCCGCCTTCGCTCCCGAGCCGCCGCTGCCGGCCGTCGCGTCGTCGCCTTCGCCGGCCACTCCCTCGGCCCCTGCCGCCCTGTCACCAGCAGGGCCGGAGCCGGAGCCTGTGTCCGGGCCGGTCGGCGCCGTCCGCGCGTCGTCAGGTGTGGGCTCGCCGGCGGGGCGGTCCGTGGTCACAGGGTGCTCCAGTCCTGGTCGGGATAGCGGTGCAGGGGCGCCGATACGTCGTCCAGCGCCTGGCAGATCTCGTCGGGAAGCGTAAGCGCCTCCACTGACAACGCCTCTATGAGCTGCTGCGCGTTGCGCGCGCCGACGATCGGGGCCGCCACACCTGGCCGGTCGCGAATCCACGCGAGGGCCACCTGGAGCGGAGTGGTGGCCAGGCCGTCGGCCGCCGTGGCGACCGCGTCGACGATGCGGCTCGCCGCGTCGTCCAGGTAGGGGGCGACGAAGGCCGCGAGGTCCGGGGAGGCGCCCCGCGAGTCGGTGGGGGTCGCGTGCCGGTACTTCCCCGTGAGCACCCCGCGCCCCAGCGGCGACGACGGCAGCAGCCCCACCCCCAGGTCCAGCGCGGCGGGCAGCACCTCCCGCTCGACGCCCCGCTGCAGCAGCGAGTACTCCATCTGCGTGCTCGCCAGCCGCGTGTGGGCCCCGGGGGCGGCCAGCTGCCAGGTGGCGGCCTTGGCGAGCTGCCAGCCGCAGAAGTTGGAGACGCCCACATAGCGCGCCCGCCCGCTGCTGACCGCGATGTCGAGTGCCTGCAGCGTCTCGTCCAGCGGCGTCGCGTAGTCGAAGGCGTGGACCTGCCAGAGATCGACATGGTCCGTGCCGAGCCGCTCCAGGGAGGCGTCCAGCGCGGCGAGCAGGTGGCCGCGCGAGCCGTCGAAGCGGCGGTCGGGGTCGGGGATGCTGCCCGCCTTCGTCGCGATGACGAGGTCCCGGCGCGGCACGAGGTCCTCGACGAGCTGCCCGAGCAGATACTCGGCGCCCCCGTCCGCGTATACATCCGCCGTGTCCACGAGCGTCCCGCCGGCCTCCCAGAAGGCCTTGAGCTGGTCGGCGGCGTCGTGCTCGCCGGTGTCCCGGCCCCAGGTCAGGGTGCCGAGCCCGATCCGCGATACCCGAAGACCCGTACGGCCGAGGTGCCTCTGCTCCATGGGCCCTGAGATTACTGGCCAGGCCTCCGCGAGCGGTGGGCTGTGGATAACCCTCCACCAACCCGGCACTGACGGATCCCGCCCTCGCACGCTAGAGTCCGCAGGACAGGCACGTTACTGATCGGTAAGGGGAGCGGCTATGCGGCTCGGGATCAACCTCGGCTACTGGGGCGCCGGAATGGACGCCGACAATCTCGCGGTCGCGCGCGAGGCCGACAAGCTCGGCTACTCCGTCTGCTGGGCGGCGGAGGCGTACGGCTCCGACGCCGCCACCGTGCTCTCCTGGGTCGCGGCCCAGACCGAGCGCATCGACGTCGGCTCCGCCATCTTCCAGATCCCGGCCCGCACCCCGGCCATGACGGCCATGACGGCCGCCACCCTCGACTCGCTCTCCGGCGGCCGGTTCCGCCTCGGACTCGGCGTCTCGGGCCCGCAGGTCTCCGAGGGCTGGTACGGCGTCAAGTTCGACAAGCCGCTGGCCCGCACCCGCGAGTACGTGGAGATCATCCGCAAGGCGATGTCCCGCGAGCGCCTCAGCCACGAGGGCGAGCACTGGACGCTGCCGCTGCCCGGCGGCCCCGGCAAGCCGCTCAAACTCACCGTCCACCCGGTCCGCGAGTACATCCCGCTCTACATCGCCGCCATCGGCCCCAAGAACCTCGAGCAGACCGGCGAGATCGCCGACGGCGCGCTGGTCATCTTCTTCGCCCCCGAGCACGCCGAGGAGACCACGATCGGCTCGATCCGCGCGGGCCGCGAGAAGGCGGGCAAGACCCTCGAGGGCTTCGATCTCGTCCCGACCGTCCCGATGGCCGTCGGCGACGACGTGGACGCCCTCGCCGACCTCTTCCGCCCCTACACCGCCCTCTATGTCGGCGGCATGGGCAGCGCGAAGCAGAACTTCTACAACAGGCTCGCCCAGCGCATGGGCTACGAGAAGGAAGCCGCCGAGATCCAGGAGAAGTACCTCGCCGGCGACAAGGACGGCGCGGCCGCCGCCGTACCGAAGGAGCTCATCGACTCCACGACCCTCCTCGGGCCCGTGGACCGCATCTCCGACCGCATGCAGGCCTACGCCGAGGCGGGCGTCACCACCCTGTCCCTCACCCCGGCGGGCTTCACGCTCGAAGAGCGTCTCGCGTCGCTGCGCGCGGGCGTGGAGGCGCTGGAGCGCTCGGGCGTCGGCGAGTAGTCCCGCCCACGACACGTACCAAGACACGTACCGACCATCCGTACGCGCATCGCGGACGAGGGCGCGGCTGGTGCCCGGGATCTCAGCCCGGCACCAGCCGTCCCATCAGCTGCCCGAAGGCGATCAGCCTGGCTGTCTGGCCCGGCCCGCCGTCGTCCAGCGACTTGCTGAACCGGAAGGCCTCGGGCCGGAAGCGGGCCGACGTCAGCGGCGCGTCAGGGTCGCCGCCCGGCACCGTGTTGAGCTCGTGCGGCGTGCCCGTCGCCAGCACCAGATGCACCCCGCGGTCGACCCGGCGGCCCGACTCGTCCCGCCCGACCAGGGTCCGCATGCCCACATGCCGGATCGAGCCCAGCGGCAGCACCTGCACCGACGAATCGAGGACCGTGCCCTCCGGGGCGTTGTCGTCCGCCAGTTCCTCGCTGTGCCACAGGATCAGCCGCCGCCCGTCGCAGACCGCGGCCTCCTGCCACACCGAGGCGCCCGCCTCGGTCAGGTCCACCACCCGCTCCAGGGTGAAGCCCCGCACGCGGTGCCGCCCCAGGACCCCGGCAATAGCTTCGAGCGCGACATCCGCATGCAGAAAGTAGGCGCGCGCCGCGTCGTCCAGGCGTTCGTACGGCGACCAGTCCGAGCTCGCGGGTCCCAGCCGCCGGGGCGCGGGGCGGCTCTTCGCCGCTCTGCTGAACTTGCCCACCCGTCTCACAACCCCCTCCAGGCTCGGAATCACCCTACCCAGAGGTGGCCGGGGAGAGACTGAGAGGTTTTCTGCGGCCGTGGTGGGGGCTCGGGGGTCTTCCCCGCCACGGCCGTCACCCAGCACAACGCGGGGCGGCCCCGGTGGTTACGCGCCGGGAGAGCTCCTGTTGCTCCTCCGTTCGGCGGAGTTGACCGACCGTGCTGTTGCCGGACGGGGCATGTCCCTTTTGACTTTCCCTTTGCGGACGCTCGTACGGAGGTGGCAGTGATGCTCTCGGCCCGAAGCCTGTTCCAGGAGATCCTCGACAACGACAACTCGTTCCGGCTGTTCTGCTCCATCGCGGCAAGCGGCGAGGCACAGGGCGGCTGGGAGAACGGCCGGATCGCCGCACTCGTCCCCGAGTCCCAGCGAGGTCTCGGCCCCAAGATCGTCCGGCACGGCGCGGACGAGGACAAGCACGGGCGGATCTTCAACGCCCTGCTGCGCAAGCGCGGGCTCGAGCCGGTCGACGTCCCCCAGGACGCCGACTACACGATGCTGCTGGAGCGGCAGGGGATCGGCCTGGCCCACGACAAGCTCCGCGCCGACGAGCCGCTGACCGAGTACGACATCGTCGCCTACCTGGCCCACAGCCGCGTCACCGAGCAGCGCGCCTCCGAGCAGATGCAGCTGCTGCGCAAGCACTTCGCCGACCACCCCGACCTCGGCCGCGCGGTGAAGATGATCTCCAACGACGAGGACAACCACCTCGCGTACTGCCACGAGGAGCTGTTGCGCCTGGCCGCCGCCGGCCACGCCCGGACGATCCACCGGATCCTGCGGGAGAGCGCGCTGGCCGAGATCCGGGTCTACCGCGATGTCAGCCTCGTCTTCATGGCGCAGATGGGTCGCATCCTGGGCTGGTCGAAGGCCAAGATGGCGATGCTCGCGGCCGGAATCCACGCGGTGTACGTGTACGAGCGGCTCGGCGGCTGGCGGCGGATGGTCAGCCTGAGGATGCCGGAGCGGCTGGACGCGCTGGGCGGTCCCGCATCGGCCGCCCCCGAGTTCGCCTGATCCACGTCCCGTTCATCCCGTCCTACAGCCAGCCGCGTCGCTTGAACATGCGGTGCAGGCCGAGCACGGCCGCGGCCATGACCGCGATCACCGCCGGATAGCCCCATACGGTCGTCAGCTCCGGCATGTGCGCGAAGTTCATGCCGTAGACCCCGGCGATCATCGTGGGCACCGCGACCATCGCCGCCCACGCCGAGATCTTCCGCAGGTCGTTGTTCTGCCGTACGCCCACCTGCGACAGATGCGCCGCCAGGATGTCGGAGAGCAGCCGGTCGAAGGCCTCGGCGTACTCGCCCGCGCGCGTCAGATGGTCGGCGACGTCGCGGAAGAAGGGCTGCGCGTGCGCGTGCACGAACGGCACGCCGGCCCCGGCCAGCCGCGCGACCGGCTCGGCCAGCGGGCCGACCGCGCGCCGGAACTCGACCACCTGGCGCTTGAAGTGGTAGATCCCCGCCGCGGTGTTGCCCGTGTCGCCGCCCGTCGGCGCGAAGACCTCTGCCTCCAGCTCGTCCAGGTCGGTTTCGAGCTGCGCCGCCACCACGAGATAGCCGTCCACGACCGCGTCGCTCACCGCGTACATCACGGCGGTCGGGCCGTGCCGGAGAACCTCGGGGTCCTCCTCCAGGCGGCGGCGCACCTGGGCGAGCGGGGCCCCCTCGCCGTGCCGGACCGTGACGACGAAGGAGTCGCCCACGAACAGCATCAGCTCGCCGGTCGTCACCGTGCCGGTCGTCTCGTCGTAGAGGACCGGCTTGAGGACCAGGAAGAGGGAGTCGTCGTAGACCTCCAATTTCGGCCGCTGGTGGGCCTTGAGCGCGTCCTCCACGGCCAGCGGGTGCAGTCCGAACTCGCTGGTCACTAGGTCGAACTCGCCCTCGGTCGGCTCGTGGAGACCGATCCACAGGAAGCCCTCACCGGTGGCGCGCGCCTCCGCGAGGGCTTCGGAGAAGTCGGCGGGACCCTCGGTGCGGCGCCCGTTCCGGTAGATGGCGCAGTCCACGATCACGCTGCGCATTCTCCCTCCGTCCGGAGGGATGCGCAGGGGAGGCGGGTTGCGCGAGCCCGTAGGGTTGCAGACATGCCCACGCTGATCCTCGTACGGCACGGCCGTTCCACCGCCAACACCGCGGGGGTGCTTGCGGGCTGGACGCCCGGGGTCGCCCTCGACGAGCGCGGGGCCGCGCAGGCCGCCGCGCTGCCCGGGCGGCTGGCGGGACTGCCGCTGGCTGCCGCCGTGACCAGCCCGCTGCAGCGCTGCCAGGAGACGCTGCGGCCGCTGCTCGACGCCCGCCCGGAGGTGCCGCTGTACGCGGACGAGCGGATCGGAGAGTGCCACTACGGCGACTGGACCGGGCGCAAGCTCAAGGAGCTGGCCGACGAGCCGCTGTGGACCACCGTGCAGCGGTACCCGTCGGCCGCCGAGTTCCCGGGGCCCGAGGGCGAGTCCGTACGGGCGATGCAGGCGCGCGCCGTGGACGCCGTACGGGACTGGAACGCCCGGATCGAGGCCGGGCACGGCGCCGACGCCGTCTTCCTGATGTGCTCGCACGGCGACATCATCAAGTCGCTGGTCGCCGACGCCCTCGGGCTGCACCTGGACCTCTTCCAGCGGATCTCGGTCGAGCCCTGCTCGGTCACCGCGATCCGCTACACCCCGCTCCGCCCCTTTCTGCTCCGGCTCGGCGACACCGGGGAGTTCAGCGCGCTGGCGCCGGACGGGGGCGGTACGCCGCGCGCCGAGGGCGATGCGCCCGTGGGCGGTGCCACGGGCGCACCGTGATCGCCTCGCGCAGTAGGGTGGACGGGCCGCGGCCCGGGGTACGGGGGACCCGCGCGCAACCCGTTCAGACCGTGCGGATCGCAGCGATTCGCCAGTTTCCAGATTCCGCAGCGATGACAAAGGGAGCAGGACGTGGCCCGTCAGGTGTTCCTGTACGACCCACCGGACCGCTTCGTCGCCGGTACGGTCGGGCTGCCTGGCCGCCGGACGTTCTTCCTCCAGGCCAGTGCGGCAGGCCGGACGACCACCGTCGCCCTTGAGAAGACCCAGGTGGCCGCGCTCGCCGAGCGGATCGACGAGCTGCTGGACGAGGTGGTGCGGCGCACCGGGGGCAACGCGCCGGTGCCGGCCGTCGCCCCCGCCGAACTCGCCGACGCCGAGCCGCTCGAGGTCCCCGTCGAGGAGGAGTTCCGGGTCGGGACCATGGCGCTCGCGTGGGACGGCGAGGAACAGCGCATGATCGTCGAGGCGCAGGCGCTCGTCGAGCTCGACGCGGAGACCGAGGAGGACCTCGCGGAGGCGGAGGAGCGGCTGCTGCAGGACGAGGAGAACGGCCCGCCGATGCTGCGGGTGCGGCTCACCGGGCCGATGGCCAGGGCGTTCGCCAAGCGGGCGCTCGAAGTGGTGAACGCCGGACGCCCGCCGTGCCCGCTGTGCAGCCTGCCGCTCGACCCGGAGGGACACGTATGCCCGCGCCAGAACGGATACCGCCGCGGAGCGGCCTGACCGGCCCGGCCGCCGACCCGGCCGGCCCGGCCGCCCCGGCTGACGACTCCGCCGTGTGCGAGCTGCTCGCCGAGGGTGAGCTGACCGTACGCGGACGGATCCGCGAGGCGTCGAACGCGGTGCTCTACTGCTCCGTCGAGCTCGACGGGCGGAGCGGGACCTGCATTTACAAACCGGTCGCCGGGGAGCGGCCGCTGTGGGACTTCCCGGACGGGACGCTGGCGCAGCGCGAGGTGGCGGCGTACGAGCTCTCGCGCGCGACCGGCTGGGACCTCGTCCCGCCGACGGTGCTGCGCGACGGCCCGTACGGCGAGGGGATGTGCCAGCTGTGGATCGAGGCGGACCCGGCGGTCGAGCTGCTGGCGCTCGTCGAGGGGGAGGAGCCGGGGCCGGGCTGGAAGGCCATCGGATTCGCCGAGGTGGGCGGCGGCGGCACGGCGCTGCTGGTGCACGCGGACGATCCGCGGCTGCGGCGGCTCGCCGTCCTCGACGCCGTGATGAACAACGCGGACCGCAAGGGCGGGCACCTGCTGCCCACGGTGGACGGGAAGCTGTACGCGATCGATCACGGGGTGACGTTCAACGCCGAGGACAAGCTGCGCACGCTGCTGTGGGGCTGGGCGGCCGAACCGCTCACCGACGAGGCTCTGGGCGTGCTCCGCCGGATCTCGGAGGACCTCGCGGAGGGCGGCTCCCTCGCCGCCAGGCTCGCGGAGCTGATCACCGCGGACGAGCTGGAGGCGCTGCGGGACCGGGTGGCCGCGCTGATCTCGAAGGGCCGCCACCCCGAGCCGAGCGGCCAGTGGCCCGCCATCCCCTGGCCCCCGGTCTGAGGGGCCCCATGCGGCGGACCTGCGACCACGCATGCGGCGAATCCGCAAGAGCACCACTCCGGCCAACCCTGAAGGTCCGGTTCGTGTGACGATCACGCATCCGGTTACGCTCAAGGCATGTATGCCTGGCCCGCTTCTGAGGTTCCCGCCCTGCCCGGCAGTGGCCGTGACCTCCGGATCCACGACACCGCGACCGGGGGCCCGATCACCCTCGACCCCGGTCCCGTCGCCCGCATCTACGTCTGCGGCATCACCCCGTACGACGCCACCCACCTGGGGCACGCGGCGACCTACAACGCGTTCGACCTCGTCCAGCGCGTGTGGCTCGACACGAAGCGGCAGGTTCACTACGTCCAGAACGTGACGGACGTCGACGATCCGCTCCTCGAGCGGGCCGAGCGGGACGGGCAGGACTGGACGGAGCTCGCCGAGCGCGAGACCGCGCTCTTCCGCGAGGACATGACCGCCCTGCGGATGCTTCCGCCGCAGCACTACATCGGCGCGGTGGAGGCGATACCCGGCATCGTCCCGCTCATCGAACGGCTCCGCGACTGCGGGGCCGCGTACGAGCTCGAGGGGGACATCTACTACTCCGTCGAGTCCGACCCGGCCTTCGGCAAGGTCTCGGGGCTCGACGCCGCGACGATGCGGCGGCTCTTCGCCGAGCGCGGCGGCGACCCGGAGCGCCCCGGCAAGAAGAACCCGCTGGACCCGATGCTGTGGCTGGCCGCCCGCGAGGGCGAGCCGAGCTGGGACGGCGGCTCCCTCGGCCCTGGCCGCCCCGGCTGGCACATCGAGTGCGTCGCCATCGCCCTCGACCACCTCGGCATGGGCTTCGACGTCCAGGGCGGCGGCTCCGACCTGGCCTTCCCGCACCACGAGATGGGTGCTTCGCACGCCCAGACCCTCACCGGCGAATACCCCTTCGCCAAGGCCTATGTGCACGCCGGAATGGTCGCTCTCCATGGCGAGAAGATGTCCAAGTCCAAGGGCAACCTCGTCTTCGTCTCCGCGCTGCGCCGCGACGGCGTGGACCCGGTGGCCATACGGCTCGCCCTTCTGGCGCACCACTACCGCGACAACTGGGAGTGGACCGATGCCGTGCTCGAGGAGGCGGCCGAGCGGCTGGCGCGCTGGCGCTCCGCGGTCTCCCGGCCCGACGGGCCACCGGCCGATGCCGTGGTCGAGGAGATCCGCGAGGCACTCGCGAACGACCTCGACGCGCCCGCCGCGCTGGCGGCCGTCGATCGCTGGGCCGCCGTCCAGGAGTCGGAAGGCGGTACGGACGAGGGCGCGCCCGGACTCGTATCGCGCGCCGTCGACGCGCTGCTCGGTATCGCACTCTGACGCGCTGACGCGCTGATTGCGCCTGACCCGCTCCACTCCGAACGGGGCGCTCCTTCGCCGAAGGAGCGCCCCAATTCCCTTGTACGGGCCCGGGTTCGGCGCGCGTTGGCGGGTGAGATGTGCTGAGGCGAGTGCGTCGGCTGATGCTCTTTCGGAAGGACGCACAGCATGGAACGTTCCTTCGCACGGCGAAGACTGCCCTGCCGGGGCCGATCTCGGCGCCGCGCTCCTGGGGCCGCTGGGCGGCACGGCCCGCGCCGACGGCCGCGGCGCCGGCGCCGAGCGGTGGGCCCACGACCCTTCCCCGGCCCAACGGCTTCCAGCCCGAGGGCATCGCGATCGGAGCAGCCCCGTACGCGTACTTCGGCTCGCTCGCCGACGGATCGATCTACCGGGCGAGCCTGGCGACCGGCCAGGGCGAGGTCATCTCCCAGGGCACGGGCAACATGTCGGTCGGTCTCAAGATCGACGACCGCGGCCGGCTGTTCATCGGCGGTGGCTACAGCAGGGAGATCCGGGTCGTCGGCTCCCGCAGCGGCGAGATCCTGGCCACCTACCCGGTCGGCACGGACACGACGATGGTGAACGACGTCATCCTGACGCCACGCGCGGCCTGGTTCACGGACTCCTTCAACGCCCAGCTGGTACGCGCTGCCGCTGGGGCCGGACGGTGACCGATCCCGACGACCGCGGCCGCGTTCGGCAGGCGGCTCCATCTGCCCAACGCCCGCTTCGATGTCGAGCCGACGCCGACGACGGAATACGACGCGGTGGCCGTCCGGCAGGTCCGCTAGCGGTCAGTGGTCCCGGCGCCGTGTGCCGGATGGCATGCCCGCCCGCACCTCATCGGGGGACGGGCGGGTGGGCCATGCGCACGGCGGTGGGGCTACTCGTCGCCGGTGCCGGGAGCGGAGGTATCGGTTCCGGGATCCGTGTCGTCCTCGTCGTCCTTGGCAGGGGGCTTCGACGGGCGGGTGCGGCCGCTGGAGGCGTCGCGGAAATACGAGCCGCTGTCCCGGCCGTCCCCCGTCGAGCCGCCCTCGGTCGCGTGCCCGCCCGGCTGTCCCGGCCCGGGAGCCGGGCCGGAGCCCGGCTGGCCGTCGCGGCGCCGCAGGTAGCGCTCGAACTCGCGGGCGATGGCCTCGCCCGACGCCTCCGGCAGCTCGGCCGTGTCGCGCGCCTCCTCCAGCGACTGCACGTACTCTGCGACCTCGCTGTCCTCGGCCGCCAGCTGGTCCACGCCCAGCTGCCAGGCCCGCGCGTCCTCGGGGAGCTCGCCGAGCGGGATGCGGATCCCGATCAGGTCCTCCAGCCGGTTGAGCAGCGCGAGCGTCGCCTTGGGGTTGGGCGGCTGCGATACGTAGTGCGGGACCGCGGCCCACAGGCTGACCGCCGGCACGCCCGCGTGCGTGCACGCCTCCTGCAGGATGCCGACGATGCCGGTCGGCCCCTCGTACCGGGTCTCCTCCAGGTCCATGGTCCTGGCCAGGTCCGGATCGGAGGTGACGCCGCTGACCGGGACGGGGCGGGTGTGCGGGGTGTCGCCGAGCAGCGCGCCCAGGATCACCACCATCTCCACACCCAGTTCGTGAGCGAAGCCGAGGATCTCGTTGCAGAAGGAGCGCCAGCGCATGCTCGGCTCTATGCCCCGCACGAGTACGAGGTCGCGCGGCTTGGGCCCGCCGACCCGGGCCACCGAGAGGCGCGTGGTCGGCCAGGTGATTTTCCGGACCCCGTCTTCCAGGAAGACGGTCGGCCGGTTGACCTGGAAGTCGTAGTAGTCCTCGGCGTCCAGCGCCGCGAAGACCTCACCCTTCCATTCCCGGTCCAAGTGCCCGACCGCGGTGGAGGCGGCGTCGCCGGCGTCGTTCCAGCCTTCGAACGCGGCCACCATGACCGGGTCGATCAGCTCGGGAACCCCCTCGAGCTCGATCACCCAGCGCCTCCTTCCGACCGGTGGGCGTGTTTCGGTCCGCCCCCGGCTGCTGTTCCGTTGCGTGCGCCCCCAGCCTACGGCTTCACCCCGGCCCGCCCGCAGCCCCCGCGCAGACCTGGCTGCGGATTCATCCGAGCTGTCCACCGGAACGTTCCAGCAGATCCCTGGAGGTCCGGACTTGATCGCGGCTATACATCGGATGACCAGAAGAGGTCCGATGTTCTTTCGTGGGGCGCGCATGGGTTCGACCGTCACGGGGCTCGAGGTCCACGACATCCGGTTCCCCACCTCGGAGCAGCTCGACGGCTCGGACGCCATGAACCCGAGCCGGACTACCCGGCGGCGTACGTCGTGCTGCACACCGACGCCCCCGCCCTGGACGACACCGCGAGCGGCCACGCAGACGGACACGGCCGCGGTACACGGGCGCGCCGAGGGATACCCCGCCTACACCGCCTCGCCCGGCTGGCTCGGTTACGACGACGCCAAGCTCGTGACGCTCGCCAAGCAGGCCGTCGCCTACGGCTTCGGCCAGATCAAGCTCAAGTCGGCGGCGATCTCGGCGACGACGTACGGCGGCTGGGACTGGAGCTGGGGCTGGGGCTGCGGCTTGCCCGCGAGGCCGTGGGGCCCGATGTGCGCATCGCCTCGACGCCAACCGCGCTGGGACGTGGCGGACGCGCCGCGCTGGATGCGGCGCCCTGGCCCCGTACGAACCGCACTGGATCGAGGAGCCGACCAGCCCCGACGACGTTTCGGCCACGCCGCCGTACGCGCGGGGCAGCCGGTCAAGGTGGCGACCGGCGCACGTCGCCAACGTCGTCTTCACGCAGCTGCTGCAGTCCGGGGCCGTCGACTTACCATCATCATCGCCCTGGCGATCTCCCGCTTCGCGGGCGGCGAGAAGCAGGACTGAGGGGCCTGCCCCCGGGTCCGGCGCGGGCGCGGGGGCAGGACCGAAGGCCGCCTGCGGCGAGCGGTGTCAGAGCGTGGAGCGGAGCCACTGCTCCACGCTCGCGATGTGGACCGTGGCCCAGGAGCGGGCCGCGTCCGCGTCGCGGTCGCGGAGAGCCGCCAGGATCGCCCGGTGCTCCTGCAGCGTCCTGCTCACCGCGTCCTCCTGGGTGAGCCCGCGCCAGATCCGGGCGCGGGTGGTCGGCCCCGACAGCCCGTCCAGCAGGGAGCACAGCACGGAGTTGCCGCCCGCCTGAACGATCCGGCGGTGGAACTCCAGGTCGGCGGCGACCAGTTCCTCCACCGAGGGCGCGGGGCCCAGCGTGTCCAGTTGCTCGCCCAGCGCGTCCAGCTCGGCGGTGCTGATCCGCGCGCTGGCCAGCGCCGTCGCCGCGGGTTCCAGGATCCGGCGGACGGCGAGGAACTCCAGCGCGGTGTCGTCGCGGTGGAAGTCCACCACGAAACTCAGCGCCTCCAGCAGCAGTTGCGGATCGAGGCTGGTGACGTACGTACCGTCGCCCTGGCGCACGTCCAGAATGCGGATGAGGGACAGGGCGCGCACGGCCTCGCGCAGGGAGTTGCGCGAAAGCCCCAGCTCCGCTGCCAGTTCGCTCTCCTTCGGCAGCCGGTCGCCGGGCCGCAGCGCACCGGAGACGATCATGCCCTTGATCCGCTCGATCGCCGCGTCGGTCACGGCCATGAGCGCCTCCTCTTCCCGGGCCGACCCTCCGGGCCGAGACCTCCGATGTCTGGGCTCATTATGCCCCGTGCACGGCGTTCTCATAGGGAGAGGGCGGCGCAGCGGGCCCGGTGCCAATGACGATGGTGGCGTTCAGCTCGTCGAAAACGGCCACCCGCGGGGTCAGCCCACAACGGGCGACGGCAGCGACGGCCTCCTGAGCCTGGCGCTCGCTCGTCTCGAAGAGCAGGTGGCCGCCCGGTGCCAGCCACAGTGACGCCGCGGCGGTCACCCGCCGGAGCACGTCGAGCCCGTCCGAGCCGCCGTCGAGTGCCACCCGCGGCTCGTGGACGCGGGCCTCCGGGGGGAGCAGCTCGATCTGGTCGGTCGGCACATAGGGCACGTTGGCGAGCAGGACGTCGACCCGGCCCCGCAGCGCGGCGGGCAGCGGCTCGTAGAGGTCGCCTTCGTACACCTGGCCACCGGCGGCTGCGACGTTGCGGCGGGCGCACCGTACCGCGGCGGGGTCGATGTCGACGGCGTACAGCTCGGCGCGGTCGAGGGCCGCGCCCAGCGCGGCGCCCACCGCACCGGAGCCGCAGCACAGGTCGACGACGACAGCTCGCGGCGGGGCGAGGGCGGCGGCCTGGCGGACGAGGAACTCGGTGCGGCGGCGGGGGACGAAGACCCCCGGGTCCACGGCGATCCGCAGGCCGCAGAACTCCGCCCAGCCGAGGACGTGTTCGAGGGGCAGGCCCGCGGCTCGCCGGTCCACCATGGCGGCGAGCTCGGCCGGCGTCCGTGCCGTGGTGGTGAGCAACTGCGCCTCGTCCTCGGCGAAGACGCAGCCTGCGGCCCGCAGCCTGGTGACGACGACGGATCGAGGGAGAGGAAGGGGGAGAGGTGACGGGGAAACCGACATGAGAGCCTTTCGGAATGCCGAGGGCGCTCTCGCGGTCACCTGCGTCTGCGTCTACGCGGCAGGGACCGTACGGCCGTGAGGTGAGAGCACCCAGCCTGTTACAGCGGTAATGGGTCTCACCTCCTCGTTCCGTCCACTGCTGGATACGGCAACACTACCTGAGCCGGACAACGCTCAGGCCCAGAGGGCGGAGAGCGTACGCGTAAGGGGCGGCTCCCAGGAGAGCCGCCCCTTACGCCTTACCCCTTGCCCCTTATCCCTTGGCCTTGGCCCTTTGGAGCCAGTCCGGCGTCAGTTCTTCCGGTCCAGCAGGTCCTTCACCCGCGTCCGCACGTCCTCGGTGTCCAGGCCGCGGACCGTCAGCGTCGTACGGCGGCGCAGCACGTCGTCCACCGTCTCGGCCCACTCGTGGTCCCGGGCGTAGACGACCTGCGCCCAGATCTCGGGACCGTCCGGGTGGATCGGCTCGCCCAGCGCCGGGTCCTCGTTCACCAGGCGCGCGATGTCGAAGGACAGCGATCCGTAGTGCGTGGCCAGGTGACGGGCCGTCAGCGGGTCCATCCGGACCCCCGGCTCGCGGTCCACCAGCAGCCGGTGCGCGACCGCGTTGGGGTTGGCGATACCGGGCAGCGGCACCCGGCGGACCAGGCTGGAGACCGGCTCCATGTCCTCGGTCAGCGGCGAACCGGGCAGCTCCGCCAGCTTGTTCATGACCGTGCGGCCGATGTGCCGGTACGTGGTCCACTTGCCGCCCGCGACCGACAGCATCCCGCCGCGGCCCTCGGTCACGACCGTCTCGCGCTTCGCCTTCTCCACGCCGCCGGGGCCGCCGGGCAGTACCCGCAGGCCCGCGAAGGCGTAGGTCATCAGGTCACGGTCGAGGTGCTCGCCGCGCACCGAGAAGGCCGCCTCGTCCAGGATCTGCTGGATGTCGGACTCGGTGGCCCGCACATCGGCCGGGTCGCCCTCGTACACCTCGTCCGTGGTGCCCAGCAGGAGCTGGTCCTCCCACGGCAGCGCGAAGGTGATGCGGTACTTGTCGATCGGCGTGGCCATCGCGGCCTTCCAGGGCGCCTTGCGCTTGAGCACGATGTGCGCGCCCTTGGAGAGCCGGATGCTCGGGTCGGCGCCCTTGTCCTCCAGCTTCCGCAGGTGGTCCACCCACGGTCCGGTGGCGTTGAGCACCACGCGCGCGTCGACACCGAACTCGCTGCCGTCCAGACGGTCCTTGAGCTCCGCGCCGGTGACCCGGCCGCGGGTGAAGCGCAGCCCGGTGACCTCGGCGTGGTTGAGCACCACGGCGCCCGACTCGACGGCGGCGCGGACCGTCATGACGGCCACCCGCGAGTCGTTCATCTGGTGGTCGTAGTAGACCGCGACGGCCTTGAGGTTGTCCGTGCGCAGCGCCGGGTTCCCGGCCACCGCCTTGGCCGGGGATATCACCTTGCCGACGCCGTCGCCGAAGGCGGACAGCGCCGAGTAGGCGAAGACGCCCGCGCCCAGCTTGGCGGCGCCGACCGGCCCGCCCTTGTAGACCGGCAGGTAGAAGGTGAGCGGGTTGACCAGGTGCGGGGCCACGTCCTTGGCCAGCACCCGCCGCTCGTGGTGGTTCTCCGCCACCAGCTTGACCGCGCCGGTCTGCAGGTAGCGCAGACCGCCGTGGACGAGCTTGGAGGAGGCGGAGGAGGTGGCGCCGGCGAAGTCGCCGGCGTCCACCATTGCCACCCGCAGCCCGGATTGCGCGGCGTGCCAGGCCACCGAGGTGCCCAGGATGCCGCCGCCGATCACCAGGAGGTCGTACGTGGCCTTCGAGAGCCGTTCCCGGGTTTCGGCGCGGTCCGGATTCGAACCGGCAGCCGGGTGCGTCCCGAGAGTCGGAACGCTCTGCAGGGTGCTCATATTTACTCCTCGTCGTCGATCCAGCCCATGGTCCGCTCGACGGCCTTGAGCCAGCTCTTGTACTCGCGGTCGCGGACATCCGCGTCCATCTGGGGGGTCCACTCGGCGGCCCGGCGCCAGTTGGCGCGCAGGGCGTCGGTGTCGGGCCAGAAGCCGACGGCCAGGCCGGCGGCGTAGGCGGCGCCGAGGCAGGTGGTCTCGGCAACCATCGGCCGCACCACGGGTGCGTCGAGGAAGTCGGCCATGGTCTGCATCAGCAGGTTGTTGGAGGTCATGCCGCCGTCGACCTTGAGAGCGGTCAGCTCGACGCCGGAGTCCTTGTGCATCGCATCGACGATCTCGCGGGTCTGCCAGGCGGTGGCCTCGAGAACGGCGCGGGCGAGGTGCGCCTTCGTCACGTAGCGGGTGAGGCCGGCGATGACGCCGCGGGCGTCGGATTGCCAGTACGGGGCGAACAGGCCGGAGAAGGCGGGGACGAAGTACGCGCCACCGTTGTCCTCGACCGAGCTGGCGAGGGTCTCGATCTCCGCTGCCGTGCTGATCAGGCCCATCTGGTCGCGCATCCACTGCACCAGCGAGCCGGTGACCGCGATGGAGCCCTCCAGCGCGTAGACCGGCTTGTCGTTGCCGATGCGGTAGCCGACGGTGGTGATCAGCCCGCTGTAGGAGTTGATGACCTTGTCAGCGGTGTTCATCAGCAGGAAGGTGCCGGTGCCGTAGGTGGACTTGGCCTCACCCTCGGAGAAACAGGTCTGGCCGAACAGCGCCGCCTGCTGGTCGCCGAGCGCGGAGGCGACCGGCACGCCCTCGAGAACGCCCTTCGCGGTGCCGTACACCTCGGCCGAGGAGCGGATCTCCGGCAGCACGGCCGCCGGGACCTCCATCGACTCGAGGATCTTGTCGTCCCACTCCATGCTGTGCAGGTTCATCAGCATGGTGCGCGAGGCGTTGGTGACGTCGGTGACGTGCACGCCGCCTTCGGTGCCGCCGGTCAGGTTCCAGATCACCCAGGAGTCCATGGTCCCGAAGAGGATCTCGCCGCGCTCGGCGCGCTCGCGCAGGCCCTCGACGTTGTCGAGCAGCCAGCGGATCTTCGGTCCCGCGAAGTACGAGGCGAGGGGGAGGCCCGTCTCGCGGCGGAAGCGGTCCTGGCCGACGTTGCGGCCCAGCTCCTTGCAGAGGGCGTCGGTGCGGGTGTCCTGCCAGACGATGGCGTTGTGTACCGGCTCACCGGTCGCCTTGTCCCACAGGACGGTGGTCTCGCGCTGGTTGGTGATGCCGATGGCCCGGATGTCGCTGCGGGTGAGCCCCGCCTTGCTGAGGGCCCCGGCGACGACTTCCTGGACGTTGGTCCAGATCTCGGCGGCGTTGTGCTCCACCCAGCCCGGCTTGGGGAAGATCTGCTCGTGCTCCTTCTGGTCGACGGCGACGATCCGGCCGTCGGTGTCGAAGACGATGCAGCGGCTGGAGGTGGTGCCCTGGTCGATAGCGGCGATGAACGGGCCGGCGGTGTGGGCGTCGGTCACGGTGTGCTCCTGGGGTCTGGAGGGGTTGGGAAGGGGCTCAGGCGAAGGCGAGCTCGTACAGGCCGCCCGCGAGGGCGCCGCCGATCAGCGGGCCGACGACCGGGATCCAGGCGTAGCCCCAGTCGGAGCCGCCCTTGTTCGGCAGCGGCAGCAGCGCGTGGACGATACGGGGGCCGAGGTCGCGGGCCGGGTTGATGGCGTAGCCGGTCGGGCCGCCGAGCGAGAGGCCGATGCCGACCACCGTGAGGGCAACGATCAGCACTCCGGTGCCGGAGACGGCCAGGCCCTTGGTGAGACCCAGGGTGAGGATCAGGAGAACGAGCGTGGCGGTGCCGATGATCTCGGTCATCAGGTTCTGCACCGCGTTCCGGACCTCCGGGCCGGTGGAGAAGACGCCGAGCACGGGGCCAGCGGCGGGGGCGGCCGACTTGTCGACCAGGCCTTCCTCGTCCTTCTTCCCGATGATCTCGGGGTCGGTGAGGTGGGCCTGGAACTGGCCCTGGTACGCGAGCCAGGCGAGCGTGGCTCCGATCATGGCGCCGAGCATCTGGCCGGCGAAGTAGACCGGAACGTTGCCCCATTCGCCGCTGGTGATGGCGACGCCGAGCGTGACGGCCGGGTTGAGGTGCGCACCGGAGAGCGGGACGGATATGTAGGCGGCGGTCAGGACAGCGAAGCCCCACCCGAAGGTGATGGCGACCCAGCCGGCGTTGAGCGCCTTCGAGCGCTTCAGGACGACGCCGGCGACAACGCCGGCACCGAGCAGAATGAGTACGGCGGTACCAATGGTCTCGCCGAGGAAGATGTCGGAGCTGGACACCCGCGACTCCTTTGTCAGTCATCCAGGGGAAGGCGGGCCACGGGGTCCCTCCCGTACGCCCGCGCCCTCGGGTGAGGGCGGCTACCGGTCCGCTGCGTCGGACACCATAGCGAAGTTATCGGCAGGTGTTCGACAATGCCGACCGGCGAACGGCAGTTTTCTTCACCGTTACGACTGCGTCAATAGGGGTGCCGCGGTTAATTCGCACCGTTGTCCAAGCGTGACTACGGGCAGCCCAAACGCCTGGTGGCGGAGCGTGTACGAGGGTCGGCGGAGGGTCAGAAGCGGGTGACGCCGAGGTCCCGCGACACCGCGCGGGCGCAGTCCCGGACCGCCGCCACGAGGGCGGACCGAAGGTCGCCGTTCTCACACACCCGCTCCACGGCACCGGTGATGGCGACCGCGCCCACCGGCATGCGGTGCCGGTCGTGGATGGGGGCCGCGACCGAGGCGACGCCCTCCCAGGTCTCCTCCACGTCGGCGGCCCAGCCACGCGCGCGTGTGAGGTCCAGGACGCCCTCGAACTCCTCGAGCGCGGTCACCGTTCGGGTCGTGAACGACTTCCTGTTGCCTTCGGCGACCTCGCTGTGCGCCACCGGGTCGTACGCCGAGAGGACCTTGCCCAGGGCCGTGCTGTGCAGCGGCTGCATGGCGCCGACCTCCAGCACCTGGCGGCTGTCGTCGGGCCGGAAGACGTGGTGCACGATCAGTACGCCCTGCTGGTGCAGGACCCCCAGGTAGACGCTCTCGCCGCTGGACCGTGCCAGGTCGTCCGTCCACACCAGGGCGCGGGCCCGCAGCTCGTGCACGTCCAGATAGCTGTTGCCCAGGCGCAGGAGCTCCGCGCCCAACTGGTAGCGCCCGGAGACCGGGTCCTGCTCGACGAAGCCTTCCTGCTGAAGGGTGCGCAGTATGCCGTGCGCTGTGCCCTTCGCCAGCCCCAGTGCGGCCGACACATCCGACAGACCGAGCCTGCGCTCGCCGCCGGCGAGCAGCCTCAGCATCGCAGCCGCTCGCTCGAGCGACTGGATCGTGCGGGCCATCGGGCAACCTCCTCCACCCACAGGGTTCGACAATGCTGAACACTATCGGCCTTTGCCGACCGCGGGGGTACCACCCTGGAAGTTCGCCGTTCGTGTCCCGTCGTCCCCGCCCGCGCCCTACCGCAACTGTCCGGCCCGTGGAACACCCCGGGCCGGCAACGGCGCCGAAGGTTACCCTGGCCGGGTGCGCCCTCCGAAGGAAGGCGCAAAGCCGACAGCCGTCGCATCCCAGGGAGCGTCTCCATGGCCTCGTACGAGCCATCGTCCGCCGACACCGACCGGGCCTCCGCACTCCGGGAGGCGCTCGCCTCCCGAGTGGTCGTGGCCGATGGGGCCATGGGCACCATGCTCCAGGCGCAGGATCCGAGCCTGGACGATTTCCAGCAGCTGGAGGGCTGCAACGAGATCCTTAACGTCACCCGCCCCGACATCGTGCGCTCGGTCCACGAGGAGTACTTCGCGGTGGGCGTGGACTGCGTGGAGACCAACACCTTCGGCGCCAACTTCGCGGCGCTGGGGGAGTACGACATCGCCGACCGGATCTTCGAGCTCTCCGAATCCGGTGCCCGTATCGCCCGCGAGGCGGCCGATGAGTTCACGGCCGGGGACGGCCGCCACCGCTGGGTGCTGGGCTCCATCGGCCCCGGCACCAAGCTGCCGACCCTCGGCCACGCCCCGTACACCGCGCTGCGCGACGCCTACCAGCAGAACGCCGAGGGCCTGATCGCCGGCGGCGCGGACGCGCTGCTCGTGGAGACCACCCAGGACCTGCTGCAGACCAAGGCCGCGGTCCTGGGCGTGCGCCGCGCCCTGGACGCCACGGGCGCGGACCTGCCGCTGATCTGCTCGGTGACCGTCGAGACGACCGGCACGATGCTGCTGGGCTCCGAGATCGGCGCCGCGCTGACCGCGCTGGAGCCGCTGGGCATCGACATGATCGGGCTCAACTGCGCGACCGGTCCCGCGGAGATGAGCGAGCACCTGCGCTACCTCTCCCGCCACTCGCGGGTGTCGCTGTCCTGCATGCCCAACGCGGGCCTGCCCGTACTGGGCAAGGACGGCGCGCACTACCCGCTGACCCCCGGCGAGCTGGCGGACGCCCAGGAGACCTTCGTCCGCGAGTACGGCCTCTCGCTGGTCGGCGGCTGCTGCGGTACGACGCCCGAGCACCTGCGCCAGGTCGTCGAGCGCGTCCGTGACCTGCGGCCCACCGAGCGCGAGCCGCGCCCCGAGCCCGGCGCAGCCTCGCTCTACCAGACCGTCCCGTTCCGCCAGGACACCTCGTACCTGGCCATCGGCGAGCGGACGAACGCCAACGGGTCCAGGAAGTTCCGCGAGGCGATGCTGGAGGGTCGCTGGGAGGACTGCGTGGAGATGGCGCGCGACCAGATCCGCGAGGGCGCCCACATGCTCGACCTGTGCGTGGACTACGTGGGCCGGAACGGCGTCGCCGACATGGAGGAGCTGGCCGGCCGCTTCGCCACCGCCTCCACCCTCCCCATCGTGCTGGACTCCACCGAGGTGGACGTGATCCGCGCCGGACTGGAGAAGCTGGGCGGCCGCGCGGTCATCAACTCGGTCAACTACGAGGACGGGGACGGGCCCGAGTCGCGGTTCGCCAAGGTCACGAAGCTGGCGGTCGAGCACGGCGCCGCGCTGATCGCGCTGACCATCGACGAGGAGGGCCAGGCCCGTACCGTCGAGAACAAGGTGGCCATCGCCGAGCGCCTGATCACGGATCTCACCACCAACTGGGGCGTGCACGAGTCGGACATTCTCATCGACTGTCTGACCTTCACCATCTGCACCGGCCAGGAGGAGTCCCGGCGCGACGGCATCGCCACCATCGAGGCGATCCGTGAACTCAAGCGCCGCCATCCGGACGTCCAGACCACGCTCGGCCTGTCCAACATCTCCTTCGGTCTCAACCCGGCCGCGCGCATCGTTTTGAACTCGGTCTTCCTCGACGAGTGCGTCAAGGCCGGGCTGGACTCGGCGATCGTGCACGCCTCGAAGATCCTGCCGATCGCCCGGCTGGAGGAGGAGCAGGTCAAGGTTGCCCTGGACCTGATCTACGACCGGCGCAGCGAGGGCTACGATCCGCTGCAGAAGCTCATGGAGCTCTTCGAGGGCGCCACCGCCAAGTCGCTCAAGGCGGGCAAGGCCGAGGAGCTGGCCGCCCTCCCGCTGGACGAGCGGCTGCAGCGCCGGATCATCGACGGCGAGCGCAACGGCCTGGAGGCCGACCTGGACGAGGCGCTCCAGGACCGGCCCGCCCTGGACATCGTCAACGAGACGCTGCTCGCAGGCATGAAGGTGGTCGGCGAGCTGTTCGGGTCCGGCCAGATGCAGCTGCCGTTCGTCCTCCAGTCGGCCGAGGTCATGAAGACCGCGGTCGCCTACCTCGAGCCGCACATGGAGAAGTCCGACGACGAGGGCAAGGGCACGATCGTGCTGGCCACGGTGCGCGGAGACGTCCACGACATCGGCAAGAACCTGGTCGACATCATCCTGTCCAACAACGGCTACAACGTCGTGAACCTGGGCATCAAGCAGCCGGTCTCCGCGATCCTGGAGGCCGCCGAGGAGCACAGGGCCGACGTCATCGGCATGTCCGGGCTGCTGGTCAAGTCCACCGTGATCATGAAGGAGAACCTGGAGGAGCTCAACCAGCGCAAGCTGGCGGCCGATTTCCCGGTGATCCTCGGCGGTGCGGCCCTCACCCGCGCCTACGTCGAGCAGGACCTGCACGAGATCTACGAGGGCGAGGTCCGCTACGCCCGCGACGCCTTCGAGGGCCTGCGCCTGATGGACGCCCTCATCGCGGTCAAGCGCGGTGTCCCCGGCGCGACCCTGCCCGAGCTCAAGCAGCGCCGCGTGCCCAAGCGGGACGTTCAGGTCACCGAGCCGGAGCCGTCCCAGGGCGCCGTACGCTCCGACGTGGCCACCGACAACCCCGTCCCGGAGCCCCCGTTCTGGGGCACCCGCGTGGTCAAGGGCATCCAGCTCGCCGACTACGCCTCGTGGCTGGACGAGGGCGCCCTGTTCAAGGGCCAGTGGGGGCTGAAGCAGGCCCGTACCGGCGACGGCCCCTCGTACGAGGAGCTGGTGGAGTCCGAAGGGCGCCCCCGGCTGCGCGGCTGGCTGGACAAGCTCCAGACCCAGAACCTGCTGGAGGCCGCCGTCGTCTACGGCTACTTCCCCTGCCACTCCAAGGGCGACGACCTCATCCTGCTGGGCGAGGACGGCTCCGAGCGGACCCGCTTCACCTTCCCGCGCCAGCGCCGCGGCCGCCGCCTGTGCCTGGCCGACTTCTTCCGGCCGGAGGAATCCGGCCAGACCGATGTGGTCGGCCTCCAGGTCGTCACCGTCGGGTCGAAGATCGGCGAGGCCACGGCCGAGCTGTTCGCCGCCGACTCCTACCGCGACTACCTCGAGCTGCACGGCCTGTCGGTCCAGCTGGCCGAGGCCCTCGCCGAGTACTGGCACGCGCGCGTGCGCGGCGAGCTGGGCTTCTCCGGCGAGGACCCGGAGGAGATGGAGGACATGTTCGCCCTGAAGTACCGCGGCGCGCGGTTCTCCCTGGGCTATGGCGCCTGCCCCGACCTGGAGGACCGGGCGAAGATCGCCGAGCTGCTCGAGCCGGAGCGGATCGGCGTCCAGCTCTCCGAGGAGTTCCAGCTCCACCCCGAGCAGTCCACGGACGCGATCGTGATCCACCACCCCGAAGCCAAGTACTTCAACGCTCGGTGATCGGGATCGTCGTACACTAGACGGTCCGGTACAGGCCGGTCGGTGCCCTTCCGGGGGCTTCGGCCGGCCCCTTTGTCCCTTAAGGGGCAGCCTGACGAGAGGAGCACGGATGACCAGCATCATCCCCGCACTCGACACCCGTACGGCCGAGGGCTCGGCCCTCCAGGCGGTGCTCCTCGACATGGACGGCACCCTCGTCGACACAGAGGGCTTCTGGTGGGACGCCGAGGTCGAGATCTTCGCCGAGCTGGGCCACGAGCTCGGCGAGGAGCACCGCGAGGTCGTGGTCGGCGGCCCGATGACGCGCAGCGCGTCCTACCTGATCCACGCCACCGGCGCCGACATCACGCTCCCCGCCCTGTCCTCCCTGCTCAACGCCCGGTTCGAGGAGCTTGTGGACCGCGGCGTGCCGCTGATGCCCGGGGCCGCCAGGCTGCTCACCGAGCTGGCTGCCCACGAGGTCCCGACCGCCCTGGTCTCCGCCTCGCACCGCCGCATCATCGACCGGGTGCTCAAGTCGATCGGCCCCGATCACTTCGCGCTCACCGTCGCGGGGGACGAGGTGGCGCGCACCAAGCCGCACCCCGACCCGTACCTGCTGGCCGCGGTGGGCCTGGGCGCCGAGCCTGCCCGCTGCGCCGTCGTGGAGGACACGGCGACCGGCGTGGCGGCGGCGGAGGCCGCCGGATGCCGGGTGGTGGCCGTCCCCTCCGTCGTGCCGATCGAGCCCGCCGAGGGGCGCCTCGTCGTGGGCTCGCTCGAAGAAGTCGACCTCGCCTTCCTCCGCGGGCTCATCAACGGGATGCCCTGAGACGAAGTCGAAAGTGACGTTTCTCACGCACCGGCCCGTCGACAGCCCAGAAAACGATCTGTTCGGAGGTGTCCTCCAAGGGCTGAACGTGCACCCCTATGTCCGTATAGATGGCCAGCTGGCCGAATCGCTCCGGGCCCGGATGCCGGACAACCGAGGGCCGTTATCGGTGCGTGACATCGCCTCAACTTCGTTGTGTTCCGGCGCGTCTGTGACTGCCTACTAATCTCGTGGCGAGAACTTTTGCCGCACCCCTGTGACCAGCAGCCCCTCCTCGGTATGGTCCCGGGATCGACGCTTCCGCAGGAGACCGCCGACGATGAATCGCAAGACCCTGGTGCTGCCGGCCGTAGTGGGCCTGCTAGCTACCCTTCTCGCAGCTTGCGGTGGTTCGGACGAGGCGGGCGACGGCGGCGAGCCCATCGTCGTCGGGACCACGGACGCCTTCGTGACGACGGCGGACTACCCGGCCCCCTTCGACCCGGCGCTCGCGTACGAGGCGGGCGCGTGGAACATCCTCCGGAACACCTTCCAGACACTCATGGCGCTGCCCCGCTCCGGTGGTGACCCGACGCCCGAGGCGGCCGAGAAGTGCAGCTTCTCCGACCAGAAGAACGAGTCGTACCGCTGCACCCTGCACAGCGGCATGCAGTTCGCCAACGGCCACGCCCTCACCGCCGAGGACGTGAAGTTCTCCATCGAGCGTACCCTGGCGATCAAGAACCCGAACGGCCCGGTCGGGCTGCTGTCGAACATCGACGCGGTGGAGACCCCCAGCGACTCCGAGATCGTCTTCCACCTCAAGTCGCCTGACGCGACCTTCCCGCACAAGCTGGCCACCCCCGCCGCGGCCATCGTCGACAGCGAGGCCTACGACGGGACCAAGCTCCGTGACGGCTTCCAGACCGACGGCTCCGGCCCGTACACCCTCCAGACCGAGGAGAAGAACGGCCAGGTCGTCTCCGCCGTCTTCAGCAGGAACCCCAACTACGAGGGCAGCCTGAAGCTGAAGAACGACGAGGTCGAGATGCGCTTCTTCAAGGACTCCGACGCCATGGAAGAGGCCCTGCAGAAGGGCGAGATCGACCTGATGACGCGCACCATGGCGCCGGACCAGGTCGCCCGGCTGGAGCGCGGCGACTCCAAGAGCATCGAGCTTGTCGAGATGCCGGGCCAGGAGATCCGCTACCTGGGCTTCGACACCGATGACTCGACGGCGGGCAAGACGGCCGTGCGCCAGGCCGTGGCGCAGGTCATCGACCGTCAGGCGCTGGTGCGCGACGTGTACGAGCGCACCGCGGAGCCGCTCTACTCGATCGTCCCGTCCAGCGTCGGCTCGCATGTGAACTCGTTCTTCAACAAGTACGGCGAACCGGATGTGACGGAGGCGCGCAAGACGCTGCGCGCGGCGGGCGTCGAGACCCCGGTGCGGTTCACCCTCCACTACACGACCGACCACTACGGCCCCGCCACCGCCAAGGAGTTCAAGGCCCTGCAGGCGCAGCTCAACCGCAGTGGGCTGTTCAACGTGTCCATCGAGGGCGTGCCGTGGAAGGACTTCCGCCCGGCCCAGTCCAACCGCGACTACGCGGTCTACGGCATGGGCTGGTTCCCCGACTTCCCGGACCCGGACAACTTCATCGACCCGTTCTTCGCCAAGGACAACTTCCTCAACAGCCCGTACCGCAATGACACGATCCGCACCCAGCTGATACCGCAGACCCGGCAGCAGGCCCAGCGCACCGCCGCGGCAAAGGACTTCGAGCGGGCGCAGGACATCGTGGCCAATGACGTGCCCGTCCTGCCGCTCTGGCAGGGCAAGCAGTACGTCGCCGCGCGTGACGACGTCACCGGCGTGGAGTGGGCGCTGAACTCGTCCTCCGTGCTCCAGCTCTGGGAACTGGGGCGCGGTATCTCCGGCTGACGCCTGCCACCGACGCCCGACGCCGACGCCTGACGCAAACCCGCAGGACCGTCCAACAAGAGATGTGTGAGGAACGTGCGCGCAAGGAAACGTCATCAGTGGCTCGCCGCCCTGCTCGGGGCAGGACTCGCGGCAGGCCTGCTGGCCGGATGCGGATCGGATGACGCGGACGCGGCCGCTACGGGGCAGCCGATCGTCATGGGGATGACGGACGAGGTCCTGGCGACCGACCCGGCCTCCGGTTACGACCCGGGCTCATGGCTGGTGTTCAACAACGTCTTCCAGTCGCTCATGAGTTTCCCACGGGGCGGTACGACCCCGGAGCCCGAGGCGGCCAAGCGCTGCAGTTTCCAGGACAGCAGCAGCCGGGTCTACAAGTGCGAGCTCCAGGACGGGCTCAGGTTCACCAACGGCAACCCCCTCACCTCCGAGGACGTCGCGTTCTCCTTCCGCCGCACCTTGAAGATCAACGACAAGGCCGGCCCCGCGGTGATGCTGTCGTCGATCAAGGACATCCGGACTCCGGACGAGAAGACCGTCGTCTTCCGCCTCAAGACCCCCGACGCGACCTTCCCCATGAAGATCGCCTCCGGCGCCGGCTCGATCGTGGACCACCGCGAGTACAAGGCGGACGAACTGCGCACCGACGGCAAGGCCGTCGGCTCGGGCGTGTACCGGATGGACTCCTTCGACCCCGAGAAGGAAGCGAAGTTCTCGGTCAACCCGGACTACAAGGGCCCCGCAGAGGTTCAGAACTCCGGAATGACGATGAAGTTCTTCCAGGGCGACCAGCGGGGTCTCAAGAAGGCTGTCGAGGACGGCTCCGTGGACCTCGCCTACCGCGGCCTCGCCATGAAGGACATCGCCGATCTGGAGGCCGCGACCACGGACGACAAGCAGGGCATCGAGGTCGTCGAGGGCACCAGCGCCGAGGTCCAGCACCTGGTCTTCAACGTCAAGCACCCGGTGGCCGGGAAGCTCGCCGTGCGCAAGGCCCTCGCCTTCCTGATCGACCGTCAGGCACTGGTCCGCGATGTGTACGAGCGCACCGCCAAGCCCCTCTACTCGATCGTCCCGGCCGGGATCACCGGCCACAACACGGCCTTCTTCGACACCTACGGGGACCGGCCGCAGCGCGACAAGGCCGAGGCGGCGCTGCGCTCCGCGGGCATCTACGACAAGGTGAAGCTCACCCTCTGGGCCACCCCCGTGCGCTACGGCCCCGGAACCGTGCCCGCGTTCAAGGAGATCGCGCAGCAGCTGAACGCCAGCGGGCTGTTCGACGCCACGGTCGAGAGCGCGGGCCTGGAGAAGTACGAGAAGGGCATCGAGCGGGGGAAGTATGGGGTCTACGTCAAGGGCTGGGTTCCGGACTACCCGGACCCGGACAACTTCACCGCCCCGTTCTTCGGCCACGGCAACGTGCTGGCCAATCACTACGACTCCGAGCGGATCATCAAGCAGCTGATCCCGACGACCGCGGCCGAGTCCAACCGGGCGGCCACCGACGCCAGCTTCCACGAGCTGCAGAACATCGTGGCCGACGAGCTGCCGATGCTGCCGCTGTGGCAGGGCAAGCAGTACGCGGTTGCCCGCGAGAACATCTCCGGTCTCGAGTGGACCCTTGACGCGTCAACGGTGTTCCGCTTCTGGGAAATCAGCAAGAGCACCGAGGAGTAGCCGGTGGCTTCTCCGGAAGAACCGGTGGCTTCCGGAGGAACCGGCGGCTTCGAGGAGAAACCGGAACCTGTGGCTCCGAGGTGTAGCCGGGACGGGCCGGCGTCCCGTACGGTACCGCTGCGGCCCGGGCGCTCTAATGCGTACCGGGCCGCACCAGTCCGCTCTCGTATGCGTAGACCGCGGCCTGCACCCGGTCCCGCAGGCCCAGCTTCGTCAGAACGTGCCCGACGTGCGTCTTGACCGTCGTCTCGCTCACGAACAGATCCGCCGCGATCTCCGCGTTCGACAGCCCCCGGGCGACCAGCTTGAGCACCTCTACCTCGCGCTCGGTCAGGGTGTGCAGGGTGTCGGGCACCGGCTCCTCGCCGGACGGCAGCTTTCCCGCGTACTTGTCGAGCAGCCGCCGCGTGATGCTCGGCGCGAGCATCGCCTCGCCCGCCGCGACCACCCGGATCGCCTGTACGAGCTCATGGGCGGGGGCGTCCTTGAGCAGGAAGCCGCTGGCTCCCGCCCGCAGCGCCTCCACCACGTACTCGTCCAGGTCGAAGGTGGTCAGGACCAGGACCTTCGCGGGCCCGTCCCGGCCAGGACCCGTGATCTGCCGGGTCGCCTCGACCCCGTCCATGCGCGGCATCCGGATGTCCATCAGCACCACGTCCGGCTGCAGCGCCCGCACCTGGTCCAGGGCCTGCAGCCCGTCGCCGGCCTCGCCGACCACGGCCAGGTCCTGCTCGGCCTCCAGGATCATCCGGAAGCCGGTGCGCAGCAGTGGCTGGTCGTCGACCAGTAGGACGCGGATCGCCACAAGGCACCTCGTATTCGTCGGCCGGGACTTCGTCGGCGGGCTTCACTGGACCTGGCCCATTCTGCCCTGGGCCGGGATCACCGGAAGCGGGTAGGGCGGGGGAGTGCCGCCGAACTCCGGGCAGAACGACTGGTGGTCACACCAGTTGCACAGCCTGCTGCGGCGCGGGCGCCAGTCGCCGGTCTCCGTCGCGCGCCGGATGGCGTCCCACAGCGCGTGCAGCTTGCGCTCCACGCCCCGCAGGTCGTCCTCCATCGGGTCGTACGTCAGCACATCGCCGCTGCCGAGGTAGACGAGCTGGAGGCGGCGCGGCACGGTCCCGCGCAGCCGCCACAGCACCAGGGCGTAGAACTTCATCTGGAACAGGGCCCCGGAGGCGTACTCGGGCCGCGGGGCCTTGCCCGTCTTGTAGTCGACGATCCGCACGTCGCCCGTCGGCGCCACGTCGACCCGGTCGATGATGCCGCGCAGGGTGAGCCCTGACTCCAGCTTGGTCTCGACGAACAGCTCGCGCTCCGCCGGCTCGAGACGCGACGGGTCCTCGAGCGTGAACCACCGCGCCACGAGCTGCTCGGCCTCGCTCAGCCACCGCACCAGACGCTCGGCCGCGGGCGTCCTCTCCTCCCCGTCCTGCCTGTTCTCCCCGTCCGCCCCGTCGCCTTCGGCGAACAGCTCCGCGAGCTCCGGGCGGGCCGCCAGCAGCCGCTCCCACTCGCCCGCGACCATGGACCGGGCACGCTGCGCGGTGCGCTCCACCGCGGGGTCGTCGAAGAGCCGCTCCAGCACCGCATGCACCAGCGTGCCGCGCGTCGCCGCCTCGCTCGGCTTCTCCGGCAGCCGGTCGATCACCCGGAACCGGTAGAGCAGCGGGCAGGTCATGAAGTCGCTCGCGCGGGACGGCGACAGCGACGACGGCCGCGCGGCGGCGCTGCCTCCGCCGCCCGGCTCCTCGCCGGGCTTCCCGCCGCCGGGCTCCTCGCCGGGGGTTTCCGTGCCGGACTTCTCGGTGCTGGTTCCCATGGCCTTCGACCCTATGGCCCGCCACTGACATCCGGCCGCATACCATCGACGTCAGACGCCCTCGCGCCGCATGATCGTGGGATTGCACGAAGCCGCACGAAGCGGACGCGCAGCGGAGCGAGGACGGAACGGGCGGATTCACACGAGGGGACACCGGACACCGTGGACGACAGCGGCGAGGGCGGGAAGCCGCAGCGCCCCCGCGAGAGCGGCGGCGGCATTCTCATGGGCCGCCCCTTCGGCGTGCCGGTCTACGTCGCCCCCAGCTGGTTCCTCGTAGCCGCGCTCATCACCTGGGTCTTCGGCGGCCAGCTGGAACGCGTCCTGCCCGAACTGGGAGGCGTCCGCTACCTCGTCTCGCTGTTCTTCGCGGTGGCCTTCTACGGTTCGGTGCTCGTCCACGAACTGGCCCACACGGTCGCCGCGCTCCGCTTCAAGCTGCCGGTGCGCCGTATCCAGCTGCAGTTCTTCGGCGGTGTCTCGGAGATCGAGAAGGAGTCCGAGACACCCGGCAGGGAGTTCGTCCTCGCCTTCGTCGGCCCGCTGCTCTCGCTGGTCCTCTCCGGCGTCTTCTACCTCGCCCTGCAGGCCGTCGAGCCCGGCACCGTCCCCGGCGTCCTGCTCGCGGGCCTGATGGTCTCCAATCTGATCGTCGCCGCCTTCAACCTGCTGCCCGGACTGCCCCTGGACGGCGGCCGGATGCTGCGCGCCGTCGTCTGGAAGATCAGCGGCAAGCCCATGACCGGGACCGTCGCCGCCGCCTGGACCGGCCGGGCGCTGGCCGTGGCCGTCCTCGTCGGCCTGCCGCTGCTCACCCAGACCGGCGCTCTCGGCAGGGCCGCCGAGGACCTCGGCGGCGTGGACACGATCACGGACGCCCTGCTGGCCGCCATCCTCGCCGCGATCATCTGGACCGGCGCCGGCAACAGCCTGCGCATGGCCAGGCTCCGCGAGCACCTGCCCGAGCTCCGGGCCCGTGCCCTGACCCGGCGCGCCGTGCCCGTCCAGTCCGACACCCCGCTCTCCGAGGCGCTGCGCCGGGCGAACGAGGCAGGGGCCCGCGCGCTCGTCGTGGTCGACGGACAGGGCAAGCCCACCGCGGTCGTCCGCGAGGCGGGCATCGCGGGCGTCCCGGAACACCGCCGCCCCTGGGTGGCGGTCAGCGGGCTCGCCCAGGAACTCAAGCCGGGCATGCGGGTCTCCGCCGAGCTGTCGGGCGAGGAGCTCCTGGACACCCTGCGCGCCACACCCGCCACCGAGTACCTGGTGGTGGAGGAGACGGGCGAGATCTACGGCGTCCTGTCCACCGCCGACGTCGAGCGGGCCTTCGTCGCCGCCATGGCACGACCCGCTTCATAGGGCCGGTACGCTGGTCACATGTCCGAACCGACCGGTGCCGCCCGCCGTCGCGGGCCCTTCCAGGTCGGGGACCAGGTCCAGCTCACCGACCCCAAGGGACGCCACTACACCTTCACGCTCGAAGCGGGGAAGAGCTTCCACACCCACAAGGGAGCCTTCCCGCACGACGAGCTGATCGGGGCTCCTGAGGGCAGTGTTGTCCGTACCACGGGAAACGTCGCCTACCTTGCGCTGCGTCCCCTGCTCCCCGACTATGTCCTGTCCATGCCGCGCGGCGCAGCCGTGGTCTACCCCAAGGACGCGGGGCAGATCCTGGCGATGGCCGACATCTTCCCCGGCGCGCGCGTCGTCGAGGCGGGCGTCGGCTCGGGCTCGCTCAGCACCTTCCTGCTGCGCGCCGTCGGCGACCAGGGCATGCTGCACTCGTACGAGCGCCGGGCGGACTTCGCGGAGATCGCGGCGCAGAACGTGCGCCGCTACTTCGGCGGCGAGCACCCTGCGTGGCAGCTCACCGTCGGCGACCTCCAGGACAACCTCTCGGACACCGACGTGGACCGCGTCATCCTGGACATGCTCGCGCCCTGGGAGTGCCTGGAGGCCGTCTCCAAGGCGCTCGTCCCCGGCGGCATCCTGTGTGCGTACGTGGCCACCACGACCCAGCTGGCGCGCACCGTGGAGGAGATCCGCGAGCACGGCACGTTCAACGAGCCGACCGCGTGGGAGACCATGGTCCGCACCTGGCACGTCGAGGGCCTGGCCGTGCGCCCCGACCACCGGATGATCGGACACACCGGATTCCTGCTGACCGCCCGCCGCCTCGCGGACGGCGTCGAGCCGCCGCTGCGCCGCCGCCGCCCCGCCAAGGGCGCATACGGTGAGGACTACGAAGGCCCGGGCAGCGGCAGCCGCTCCTGACACCGGCCAACTCCTGAGACCGGCCAAGTCCTGAAACAGCCCATACCAGCCAAGCGCCACAACGACCAAGCCCCGCCGCCGACTTCCGCACGGAAGCCGGCGGCGGCGCCGTTTCAGCGGCGGCCACGCACCGGTGCGGGCCCGGTCGTTCCGGCCGGGTGTGACATGTGGCACGATGCTGGCCACCCCCGTCGGCTCCGCTTTCACAGGAGACAACTCGCGTGCAGCTCTCTGCAGGCCAGGACCTCCCGCACACCCGCACCCGCCCTGTGCACTGGATCACCACCGCAGCGGCGCTCGCCGCCGTCGTGGCCGGCTCGGCGCTGGTACAGCCCACCAGCGCCATCGCCACGCCGCCGGCCGCCGCCTCGGGCGCCCCCGCCCCGGCTGCGCCCGTCCCGCCCGGCGGGCCCGATCCCAAGAAGGCGGAGTATCCGATCGACTGCGGACCGCAGCCGACAGAGGTCGTCAGCAAGGGATCCGGCGACCTCGACGGCGACGGCCGCCAGGAGACGGTCGCCGTCGTCCGCTGCAAGGCCGGCTTCGGCACCCCGCCCAGCGGCATCTACGTCCTGGCCCACCCGTCGTCGGGCGAGGGCGCCCCGCGGATCGTGGAGACCTTCCTCGACCCGAAGGAGCACATGAACGTCTCCGACCTCGCGGTGCGCGGCGGTACGGTCTCCGCGACCCTGCTCGGTTACTCGTCCGAGAACGTGCCGCGCTGCTGCCCGGATCTGCAGCGGAAGGTCAAGTGGCAATGGCAGGACGGGAAGTTCAGGCTCATCGCACTTCCCGTCGCCGGCAGTGTGTGATCCGTCACTCCGCGTCGGGACCGTAGACTTCGACCTTGTCCGAAACCCGACGTACGTGAATGCAGTCGCCGGGGCACTCCTTGGCGGAGTCGACGACGTCCTGGAGCAGCGGCAGCGGGACGGGCGTTGTGGCGCCCGGCTCGGCCAGCAGCCCGGCCTCCTCGCCCTCCGGCGCAGGTCCCTTCACGTACGCAAGGCCGTCGATGTCGAGCTCGAAGACCTCGGGGGCGTACTGTGCACAGATACCGTCGCCGGTGCACAGGTCCTGGTCGATCCACACCTCGAGAGCCTCGTTCTGTGCGGTCATCTCGCCTGCCGTTCCTGCGTACGGGTACCAATTGAAGCCAACCCTGACGGGTGTTGACCGCCTCGACGATACAACCGGTCGCTTTCCGATGTTGTTGGGTGGGTATTCCCCTGGCGTGGGGACGTGCGCAAGGGTGAAGATCGGACACACCCCGACCGTCTTTGTGATCTAGGGGTTTCAACCCGCACCTGCACAGGTAGGGTCAGGAAGCGTCCAGCTCCCCTTGGAGGAGGTGAGGACCGTGGCAGCCCACGACGACGACATCAACCGCGGCATCCGGCCCGGACGTGGTCCAGAGGACCCGGCGGGACAGGTTGCCTATCTCGAGCAGGAGATCGCCGTCCTGCGGCGCAAGCTCGCCGACTCTCCGCGTCACACGAGGATTCTCGAAGAGCGGATCGTCGAGCTGCAGACCAACCTGGCCGGCGTCTCCGCACAGAACGAGCGTCTCGCCAACACGCTGCGTGAGGCGCGCGACCAGATCGTGGCCCTCAAGGAGGAAGTCGACCGGCTCGCTCAGCCGCCGGCCGGCTTCGGGGTCTTCCTGCAGGCGAACGAGGACGGGACGGCGGACATCTTCACGGGAGGCCGGAAGCTCCGCGTGAATGTCAGCCCGAGTGTCGAGCTGGACGAGCTCCAGCGCGGCCAGGAGGTCATGCTCAACGAGGCCCTCAATGTGGTCGAGGCCATGGAGTTCGAGCGCTCCGGGGACATCGTCACCCTCAAGGAGATCCTTGAGGACGGCGAGCGCGCCCTGGTGCTGGGGCACACCGACGAGGAGAAGGTGGTGCGGCTCGCCGAGCCGCTGCTGGACGCCACCATCCGCCCCGGTGATGCCCTGCTGCTCGAGCCCAGGTCCGGCTATGTCTACGAGGTCGTGCCGAAGAGCGAGGTCGAGGAGCTCGTCCTCGAAGAGGTCCCGGACATCGACTACAACCGGATCGGCGGCCTGGGCAACCAGATCGAGCTGATCAGGGACGCGGTCGAGCTCCCGTACCTCTACCCCGACCTCTTCAAGGAGCACGAACTCCGGCCGCCCAAGGGCGTGCTGCTCTACGGACCGCCCGGCTGCGGCAAGACGCTGATCGCCAAGGCCGTGGCCAACTCCCTTGCCAAGAAGGTCGCCGAGGTGACCGGGCAGCCCGCCGGCAAGAGCTACTTCCTGAATATCAAGGGCCCCGAGCTCCTCAACAAGTACGTCGGTGAGACCGAGCGCCACATCCGCCTGGTCTTCCAGCGTGCCCGGGAGAAGGCGAGCGAGGGCACCCCCGTGATCGTCTTCTTCGACGAGATGGAGTCGCTCTTCCGCACCCGCGGCTCCGGGGTCAGCTCGGACGTGGAGAACACCATCGTTCCGCAGCTGCTCGCGGAGATCGACGGTGTCGAGGGCCTCGAGAATGTGATCGTCATCGGCGCCTCGAACCGCGAGGACATGATCGACCCGGCCATCCTGCGGCCCGGCCGTCTCGATGTGAAGATCAAGATCGAGCGCCCGGATGCGGAGGCGGCCAAGGACATCTTCGGGAAGTACCTGGTCCCGTCCCTGCCGCTGCACTCCGACGATCTGGCCGAGCACAACGGCTCCAAGGAAGCCGCGGTCGACGGCATGATCCAGTCGGTCGTCGAGCAGATGTACGCGGAATCGGAGGAGAACCGCTTCCTCGAGGTCACGTACGCGAATGGCGACAAGGAAGTCCTGTACTTCAAGGATTTCAACTCCGGCGCCATGATCCAGAACATTGTGGACCGGGCGAAGAAGATGGCCATCAAGGCATTCCTCGACCACAACCAGAAGGGTCTGCGGGTCTCCCACCTGCTCGCCGCCTGCGTGGACGAGTTCAAGGAGAACGAGGACCTGCCCAACACCACCAACCCGGACGACTGGGCCCGGATCTCCGGAAAGAAGGGCGAGCGGATCGTCTTCATCCGCACCCTTGTCACCGGAAAGCAGGGCGCGGACACCGGTCGCTCCATCGACACGGTGGCGAACACCGGCCAGTACCTGTAAATGGCAGTCCGGCTGCGGATGCCCCTGGCCGGGGGCATCCGCAGCCGGGTGCGTTTTCGGTGAAAATGATCTCCCAGCCTCCGCAAAGGCGTTCTAGGCTCTTCGGTACCGCCGAGTCTCGGCGCAGTGCGGGGAGGGAGACCGCACACGCATCGAGAAGAAGCGGTACTTGAGCGCCCACCCCACCAGGGGGGCGGCGCCGGGCAAGGAGGGCCGCATGACCGTACGGCGAGTAATGGGCATCGAGACGGAGTACGGGATCTCCGTCCCCGGTCACCCGAACGCCAATGCCATGCTCACCTCGTCCCAGGTCGTCAATGCCTATGCGGCGGCGATGCACCGGGCGCGCCGCGCCCGCTGGGACTTCGAGGAGGAGAACCCGCTGCGGGACGCCCGCGGCTTCGACCTCGCCCGCGAGTCGGCGGACGCCAGCCAGCTCACCGACGAGGACATCGGCCTGGCCAACGTGATCCTCACCAATGGCGCCCGGCTGTACGTCGACCACGCCCACCCGGAGTACAGCGCACCCGAGGTGACCAATCCGCGCGACGCCGTCCTCTGGGACAAGGCGGGCGAGCGGATCATGGCGGAGGCCGCCGAACGCGCAGGTCAGCTGCCCGGTGCCCAGCCGATCCACCTCTACAAGAACAACACCGACAACAAGGGCGCCTCCTACGGCACGCACGAGAACTACCTGATGAAGCGGGAGACGCCGTTTTCGGACATCGTGCGGCACCTCACGCCGTTCTTCGTCTCCCGGCAGGTCGTCACAGGCGCGGGCCGCGTCGGCGTCGGCCAGGACGGCCACGAGCACGGCTTCCAGCTCAGCCAGCGCGCGGACTACTTCGAGGTGGAGGTGGGCCTGGAGACCACTCTCAAGCGCCCCATCATCAACACCCGGGACGAGCCGCACGCGGACGCCGAGAAGTACCGCAGGCTCCACGTGATCATCGGGGACGCGAACCTCTCGGAGATCTCGACCTACCTCAAGCTCGGCACCACGGCGCTGGTCCTGTCCATGATCGAGGACGGCTTCATCGCCGTCGACCTGGCCGTCGACCAGCCCGTACGCACCCTGCACCAGGTCTCGCACGACCCGACGCTCGGCCGTCTGGTCACGCTCCGCAGCGGCCGGACACTCACCGCCGTCCAGCTCCAGATGGAGTACTACGAGCTCGCCCGCAAGTACGTCGAGGACCGCTACGGGGCCGACGCCGACGAGCAGACCGTGGACGTCCTCGCCCGCTGGGAGGACGTGCTCAACCGGCTCGAGCGGGACCCCATGAGCCTCGCGGGTGAGCTCGACTGGGTCGCCAAGCGGGAGGTGCTCGAGGGCTACCGGCGCCGCGACCGCCTCGAGTGGGACGCCGCCCGGCTGCACCTGGTCGACCTGCAGTACGCCGATGTGCGCCCCGACAAGGGTCTGTACAACCGCCTGGCGGCCCGCGGCCGGATGAAGCGCCTGCTGGACGAGGAAGCGGTCCAGCGGGCCCGTACGAGCCCGCCTGAGGACACGCGCGCGTACTTCCGGGGCCGCTGTCTCGAGCAGTACGCCGACGACGTGGCCGCCGCCTCCTGGGACTCGGTCATCTTCGATCTGCCGGGCCGTGACTCCCTGCAGCGGGTCCCCACCCTGGAGCCGCTGCGCGGCACCCGCAATCACGTGAAGGAGCTCCTGGACCGCTGCCGCACCGCCGAGGACCTGGTGCGGGTGCTGTCGGGCGGCTGAGCCGTGGCTGAACGCGCGTTGTCCGGCGGCTGAGCCGCGGCTGAAACAGCGCGGATCCGGGAATCATCGGAGTGCCCGGACGTTGTAGCAACCACAGGGCCGATGTCGGACCCCGGTTGTAGGGTCTGATCTTGTACGTCGAACCGAGCGGGGTGAGGGATATGGCGACCAAGGACACCGGCGGAGGCCAGCAGAAGGCGTCGCGCACCACCGAGGAGGTCGAGGAGACCGCGCAGGACGCGCAGGCCTCGGAGGACCTCAAGGAACGGCAGGAGAAGCTGTCCGACGACGTGGACTCCGTCCTCGACGAGATCGACGACGTCCTCGAGGAGAACGCCGAGGACTTCGTGCGGTCTTTCGTACAGAAGGGCGGTCAGTAAGACCGGTGGCATCCGTCCCGCGCCCTCTCGGAGGGGGCGCGGGACGGATGACATTCACGGCCCCGGGTAAGGTCCCGAGCAGAGTTCCAAGATCTCGTGGAAGGAAACGCGTGGAAGCCAACACTCGTAGCACAGGGCGTCTGCCGGCTGCCTTCCTGACGCCCGGCTCCTCGTCGTTCATGGACTTCCTGGCCGAGCACTCCCCGGACCTGCTCCCGGGGAACCGGCCTCTGCCCGCGGTGCATGGTGCGATCGAGGCGCCGCACGGCACGACGATCGTCGCCGCGACGTTCCCCGGCGGCGTGGTCCTGGCCGGTGACCGCCGGGCCACGATGGGCAACATCATCGCGCAGCGCGACATCGAAAAGGTGTTCCCCGCCGATGAGTACTCGGCGGTGGGCATCGCCGGCACGGCAGGGCTCGCCGTCGAGATGGTCAAACTCTTCCAGCTCGAGCTGGAGCACTTCGAGAAGGTCGAGGGCCTGCAGCTCTCCCTGGAGGGCAAGGCGAACCGGCTGTCGACGATGATCCGGGGCAATCTGGGGATGGCCCTGCAGGGCCTCGCCATCGTTCCGCTCTTCGCCGGCTGGGACGTGGACCGCGAGAAGGGCAGGATCTTCTCGTACGACGTGACCGGCGGGCGCTCGGAGGAGCACGGCTTCGCGGCCACCGGCTCCGGCTCCGTCTTCGCGCGCGGCGCCCTGAAGAAGCTCTACCGCGAGGAACTCACCGAGCGGCAGGCCACCACCCTGGTCGTGCAGGCTCTGTACGACGCGGCCGACGACGACTCGGCGACCGGCGGCCCCGACCTCGCCCGACGGATCTACCCCCTCGTCACGGTCATCACGGACGAGGGCTTCCGGAAGCTCACGGAGGCCGAGTCCTCGGAGATCGCCCGCGCCATCCACGAGCGGCGGCTCGAGGAGCCGGACGGCCCGCGGGCCGCACTGCTCTGAGGCGACGGCGCGCTGGAATGCACGTGTCAATGACAGAAAGGGACGGATAGCCGGTGTCGACGCCGTTCTATGTCTCACCCCAGCAGGCCATGGCCGACCGGGCCGAGTACGCCCGCAAGGGCATCGCGCGCGGCCGCAGCCTCGTCGTGCTGCAGTTCACCGACGGCATCGTCTTCGTCGGCGAGAACCCGTCCCGCGCTCTGCACAAGTTCAGCGAGATCTACGACCGCATCGCGTTCGCGGCGGCAGGCAAGTACAACGAGTACGAGAATCTCCGGATCGGCGGCGTGCGCTACGCCGACCTGCGTGGTTACACATACGACCGCGAGGACGTCACCGCGCGCGGGCTCGCCAACGTCTACGCGCAGACGCTGGGCACCATCTTCTCCAGCGCCGGCGAGAAGCCGTACGAGGTCGAGCTGGTGGTCGCCGAGGTGGGCGAGACCCCGGACGGCGACCAGATCTACCGGCTGCCGCACGACGGCTCGATCGTCGACGAGCACGGGTCCGTGGCGGTGGGCGGCAGCGCGGAGCAGATCAGCAGCTTCCTGGGGCAGCGGCACCGCGAGGGGATGACCCTCGCCGAGGCGATCAAGCTCGCCGTACAGGCGCTGTCCCGGGACAGCAACGGCGGGGAGCGGCAGCTGACCGCCGACCAGTTGGAGGTCGCGGTCCTGGACCGGACGCGGCCGCAGAAGCGGAAGTTCAAGCGCGTCGTCGGGCGCCAGCTCGCCCGGCTCCTCGAGCCGGAGGGCGGTGCGTCCACGGAGACGGCGTCCGCCGGGGGCACCGACGAGTCCACGTCCGGCGATGACACGGAGTCCGGCTCAGCCACGGAGGAGTAACCCGCAGCCCTTCACCCGGGTCGGCGGCCATCGACCGACCCGCGGACCCCCTTGGGGGCCCGGAGACGACGCCGTCGTCTCCGGGCCCCAAGGGTGAAGGGGGTTAGAGACGGTTCGCGGGGGGAGCGCCGACTTCCACCTGCTCGCCCTTTCAGCGGCGGGCGGGTGGGAAGTGCCGCGCCGCAGCGCGGGCCCGGGCGGGGATGACCAGGTCGGGCCCGCGCATACGCGAACGCGGCTATCGCTCGGGCGCGGTCGGGCCCCGGAGTCAGAGCAAGCGGGGCACGGGCGTGGCCCGGTCGGCTGTGGCCATTGACTTTCGGCGGGCCGGCTGCCGTGCGCGGGGCCGAGGCGCTGCGGGCGGCCCGGGCCGGGGTCGTGCGACGGGACTTTGCTGTCGGGCTGCCCCGGGCGGGAGAGCGGCATCCGTGCGTGGGCTGGGCGGCTACCGCGGTGAGCGCCGCAGAGGTGCCCGCGGGGCGCGTGTCCGCGGGCGCGGATTACGCGGGTGGGGGCGGGGCCGTGGAGCCGCGGGGGATCAGGCGTACCGGGACGGCTTCCCCCTCGGCCGGGCGGCCGTCGAGGACGGCCAGGAGGGCGGTCATGCCGCGCGCCCCCACCTCCTCGGCGGGCAGCCGGACCGTGGTCAGCTCCGGCTCCAGGGCAGTCGCCAGGGCGAGGTCGTCGAACCCCGTGACCGAGACGTCCTCCGGCACCCGGAGGCCCAGCCGCCGTACCGCCTTGCAGGCCCCGGCCGCCAGGATGTCGTCGTCGCACAACAGCGCCGTCGGCCGCGGCCCCGGGCGGGACAGCGCCCGCTCCGCCGCCTGCCGCCCGGCGTCTACGCTCAGTTCGGCTGGTTCTCGGCGCACGGCCGCGTCCGGGGCGGCCCGGAGCGCCTCGGCCAGTGCGGCCGCCCGCACGCGGAAGGTCCAGGAGTCCACCGCGGAGGCGAGGTGTACGAGGCGGCGGTGGCCGAGCGCCAGCAGGTGCTCCGCGACCCGGCGCATCCCGCCGGCGATGTCGAGGTTGACGGTGGCCGCGGCCGCCGCGTCGGCGGGGTCGCTGTCCAGCATCACCAGCGGCAGTCCGCCGCCCCGCATGGCGGCGAGCGCGTCCGCGGCCATTGAGGAGGCGATGACGCCGTCCAGCGCGGCGCGGGCCGAGCCGAAGGGGTCCCGCGCGGGGCCGACGCCCTCGGGGGACGGATAGAGGACCACGCCGAAGCCGTTCTCGGCGGCCACTTGGGCGGCGCCCGTGTAGACCCGGGCGAAGAACTCGTTCGTCAGGGCCGGGACCACCAGCAGGGCTGTCCGCGTCCGGCCGAGCCGCAGATTGCGCGCGGCGAGGTTGGGCCGGTACCCGAGCCGGTCCGCGGCCGCCCGTACAGCCCCGGCCGTACGCTCCGACACCCGGCCGCGCCACTTCTCGCCGAGCACGAGGGACACCGTGGCCTGCGACACCCCGGCGGCCCGCGCCACATCCCGGCTCGTCGCCCGCGCGCCCGCCGGACTGGCGGGAGGGGCCTGGCCGGCGGGGGAGATGCGCGGCTGCTCCGCGCCGGCAGCCGGGACGGGCCCGGGCGCCGCGCCGCCCGCGGAGTCCTGCCCGGGCCGTGCGGCCGCGGGGTGCGGAGCCTCTCCTCCCGCTTCCCGGGCGGCTGCCGCGTCCGGTGAGCCGGTGGCCGGCCTTCCCCGGGCCCCGGGGGCCTGGGCGCTCGTCACGTGTGCCTCCGCCGTTGGTGAGCGTGGCCCGCCGCCGTAATGCGGTGGACTCGCAGTGACCGCCATGATACGTATAACGGAGCTCGTTATACGTAAAACCTGGTCCGCCAGGGAATCCGGGGAAAGGGGCAGCCGATGGCCTCCGGCTATGCGGAACTGCTGCGGGCGCGGCATGCGGCGCGGCTGCTGGCCGGGACCCTCGTCGGGCGGCTGCCGAACGCGACCGGCCATATCGCCATCGTGCTCTTCACCCGCGCCGAGGGCGGCAGTTACACGCTGGCCGGCGCGCTGGCGGCCGTCTACGGGCTGGCGACCGCCGTGGGGCAGCCGCTGCTGGGCCGGGCCGTGGACCTCCGCGGCCAGCCGCGCGTCATGCTCCCCGCCGCCCTGCTGTCCGCGTTCGGCATGGCGCTGTTCGCCGCCGTCGGCCTCGACCCGCTGCCCGCCGCGTACGCCGCGGTGCTGGCCGCGGGCTTCTTCACCCCGCCGCTCGAAGGCGGTCTGCGGGCCCTGTGGCCGGGCGTCCTCAAGCGCGAGGACCGCGTGCACACCGCGTACGCGCTCGACGCCGTGGCGCAGGAGGTGATGTTCACGGTCGGGCCGCTGCTCGTCACCCTGCTGGTCGCCGTCTGGTCCGAGGCCGCCGCGCTGCTGGTGATCAACGCGGTGGGCGTCCTGGGCGCGCTGTCCGTGGTCGTCTCGCCGCCGTCCAGGGCCTGGCGCTCCGAGCCGCGCGAGGCCCACTGGCTGGGCGCGCTCCGCTCGCCCGGCCTGCTCGCCCTGCTCGGCGCGTTCTTCTTCGTCGGTCTCGCGCTCGGCTCGATCACCGTCGCCGCGCTCGCGTACTCCGACGACCACGGCAGCGACGCGGTGTACGGCATGCTGATGGCCGCGCTCGGCTTCGGTGCGCTGGCCGGTGGCGTGGTGTACGGGGCGCGGCAGTGGCGCGGTGCTCCCGAGCGGCGGCTGCGGGTGCTCGTCGGTCTGCTCGCCCTCGGCTATCTGCCGCTCTCGCTGACCCCGGGGACCGGCGCCATGACGGCCCTGGCCGCGCTGTCCGGAGTGTTCTTGGCACCCGCCCTCGCCTGCGCGTTCGTCGTCGTCGACCGGCAGGCGCCGCGCGGCACCGTGACCGAGGCGTTCTCCTGGCTGGTGACGACCTTCACGGTCGGAGCCTCCGTCGGAACGGCCGCCGCGGGCCCCGCCGTCGAGCACAGCGGCACCGGCGCGGGCTTCGCCGTCGCGGGCGCCGGAGGGCTCGCCGGGCTGCTCGTCCTGCTCGCCACCCAGCGGGTCCTCGCAGCTCCCAGGCGTACAAGGGATGCTGAAGTGCAGGCAGAAAATGATCGAAACGCTGCTCCCGAACCCGGTTTCAGAGCAGGCCATCAGGCGTAATGTTCAGGCATGGACCGCCGCATTTTCGGGTTGGAGAACGAGTACGGCGTCACGTGCACGTTCAGGGGACAGCGTCGTCTGTCCCCTGACGAAGTGGCCCGCTACCTCTTCCGCCGAGTCGTTTCCTGGGGCCGCAGCAGCAATGTCTTTCTGCGCAACGGCGCCCGCCTCTACCTCGACGTTGGCTCGCACCCGGAATACGCAACGCCAGAGTGCGACAACGTGATCGAGCTGGTCACCCACGACAAGGCGGGTGAGCGCATCCTCGAAGGCCTGCTCGTCGACGCCGAACGCCGCCTGCACGAGGAGGGGATCGCGGGCGACGTCTACCTCTTCAAGAACAACACCGACTCGGCGGGCAATTCGTACGGCTGCCACGAGAACTACCTCGTGGCGCGACACGGCGAGTTCTCCCGGCTCGCGGACATCCTCATCCCGTTCCTGGTCACCCGGCAGCTGCTGTGCGGCGCGGGCAAGGTGCTGCAGACCCCGCGCGGCGCCGTCTACTGCGTCAGCCAGCGCGCCGAGCACATCTGGGAGGGCGTCAGCTCCGCGACCACCCGCTCCCGGCCGATCATCAACACCCGCGACGAGCCGCACGCCGACGCCGAGCGCTACCGCAGGCTCCACGTCATCGTGGGCGACTCCAACATGTCCGAGACGACCATGCTGCTCAAGGTCGGGGCCACCGACCTCGTCCTGCGCATGATCGAGGCGGGCACCGTCATGCGGGACCTCACGCTGGAGAACCCCATCCGGGCGATCCGCGAGGTCAGCCACGACATAACGGGCCAGCGGAAGGTCCGCCTCGCCAGCGGGCGCGAGGCCTCCGCCCTCGAGGTGCAGCAGGAGTACTACGAGAAGGCCGTCGACTTCTGCGAGCGGCGCGGCATCGTCAGCGGCACGGTCGAGCGGGTCCTCGAGCTCTGGGGCCGCACGCTCGACGCCATCCGCACCCAGGAGCTGGACCGGATCGACACCGAGATCGACTGGGTGATGAAGTACAAGCTGCTCGAGCGCTACCGCGCCAAGAACAACATCACCATGTCCCACCCGCGGGTCGCCCAGATAGATCTCGCGTACCACGACATCCACCGCCGCCGCGGCCTGTACTACCTGCTGGAGAAGCGCGGCCAAGCGGCAAGGGTGTGCAACGACTTGAAGATTTTCGAGGGCAAGTCGGTGCCGCCGCAGACCACCCGGGCGCGGCTGCGCGGCGACTTCATCCGGCGTGCCCAGGAGCAGCGCCGCGACTTCACCGTCGACTGGGTGCACCTCAAGCTCAACGACCAGGCACAGCGCACCGTGCTGTGCAAGGACCCGTTCCGGTCGGTGGACGACCGCGTGGAGAAACTGATCGCCGGTATGTGAGGCGCATCACACTTGATGGCTGCGTGCCGGGTCCGCAAGGCCCGGCACGCAGCCATTCGGCTACCCGTGGCCATGCGGCGGCAGGTCGTACAGTGGCGGGACTGCCCGATGATCCCCCTAGCCGAGTTGGACTCATGAAGCACACGAGGAACATCCGCCGCGTTGCTGCGGCGCTGGCCGTACCCGCCCTGCTGTTCACCGCCGCCTGTGGGTCCGACGACGGTGGGTCGTCGGACAGCGCCGGAGTCGTGACGGTGGAAGGAAAGGCGGGGTCCAAGCCCGAGATCTCCGTGCCGAAGGGCGCCAAGGCGCCTGACAAGGTCGTGGTGGAGACCGTCAACGAGGGCTCGGGCGAGGAGGTGAAGAAGGGCGACCTGGTGCGCCTGGACTTCGCCGGCGAGACCATGAAGGGCGGGCAGAACCTCGGCAGCACCTGGGTCAAGCAGCCCGGGGCCGACCCGAAGGCGCCCCGCACGCAGGTGGTCCAGGAGATCGGCCAGCAGAGCCAGTCGCTGCCGGCCTCGGTGCTTAACGCCCTCGTGGGCAAGAAGGCGGGAAGCCGGGTCGAGGTCGAGGGCACCGCGAAGGCCCTCATCGGCCAGCAGCTGAACCCGCAGTCGGGGATCAAGCCCAAGGACGGCCTGGTGTGGGTCGTCGACATCGCGGCCGTCAAGAAGGTGGACAAGAAGGCCGAGGCCGAGGGCGAGCAGGCGGCCACGGAGGCCGGGCTGCCCACGGTGAAGGCCGAGTCGCAGAAGGCCGCCACCATCACCATCCCCAAGGGCCAGAAGGCCCCCAAGGGCCTCGAGCAGCAGGTTCTGATCAAGGGCAAGGGCCCGAAGGTGAAGGCCGGTGACGGCCTGGTCGTCCAGTACACCGGCGTGAAGTGGGAGGACGGCAAGAAGTTCGACTCCTCCTGGGACCACGGCGGCGCCACCGCCTTCCAGATCGGCACCGGCTCGGTCGTCAAGGGCTGGGACCAGGCGCTGGTCGGCAAGAACGTCGGGGACCGGGTGCTGATGGTCATCCCGCCGAAGCTCGGCTACGGCAGCAGCCCGCAGAGCGAGCTCGCGAAGAACACCCTGGTCTTCTCGGTCGACATCGTCGGCACGGTGTGATCGACATGCTCGCCGTCTGCAAGACTGGCACCGATTCCGACAAGTTCCGCCTCTAGGAGCACCGCAGTGAGCATCGACAAGCCCGAGATCGACTTCCCGGGCGGCGAGCCCCCGGCCGACCTCGAGATCAAGGACATCTGGGAGGGCGAAGGGCCGGTCGCCAAGGCCGGGGACACCGTCTCCGTCCACTATGTCGGCGTGGCCTTCAGCTCCGGCGAGGAGTTCGACGCCAGCTGGAACCGCGGTACCCCGCTCCGCTTCCAGCTGGGTATCGGCCAGGTCATCCCCGGCTGGGACCAGGGCGTGCAGGGGATGAAGGTCGGCGGCCGCCGCCAGCTGACCATCCCGCCGCACCTCGCGTACGGCGACCGGGGCGCCGGCGGCCGTATCAAGCCGGGCGAGACGCTGATCTTCGTCTGCGACCTCGTCTCGGTCTGACCCTGCCCGGCGTCCCGAACACACCCGGGCCCCAGGCAACAATTCCGGCCAACTGCACGAGTGCCCATGCCCATCGCTGCATGGGCACTCGGCTTTTGCCGCCGGTCCCGGGACCGGTACGGTCATCGGTGCGGAAGCACAACGAGAAAGGGCGTCGATGGCCATTGCCAAGGCCGAGCGGCTGATGAATCTCGCGCTGTGCCTGCTTGGGACCAGGCGGCCGCTCAGCAAGCGCGAGCTGCGCGGCTCGATCGAGGCCTACGTCGAGGCGTTCGGACCCGCGACCGCTGCGGCCAGGAGCGACGACGCCTTCAACCGCATGTTCGAGCGCGACAAGGACGACCTGCGCGAGCTCGGCCTCGTCATCGAGACCGTCGAGGGCCTCGACGGAGACACCGGCTACCTCGCCCGCCGCGACAGCAACCGCCTCCCGCCCGTCGCCCTCGACGCCGAAGAGGCCGCCGCGCTCGGCCTCGCCGCCAAGGTCTGGCAGCAGGCCAGGCTCGCCGGAGCCGCCAGCGGCGCCCTGCAGAAGCTGCGCGCCGCCGGCATGCCGCTCGCCGAGGACGCGTACGAGGGCCACAGCGCCCTCGAGCCCCGCATCCCGGTCCACGAGAGCTCCTTCGAACCGCTGATGCTCGCCTGCCGCGACCGCCGCCCCGTCACCTTCGCCTACCGCAAGGCCACCGCCGCCCGCCCCGAGACCCGGCACGTGGAGCCGTGGACCCTGGAGTGCTGGCGCGGCCACTGGTACCTGGCGGGCTGGGACCGCGACCGCCTCGCGGAGCGCGTATTCCGGCTCTCCCGGATCACCGGCCGGGTCCGCTCCCGGGCCGCCGCCTTCACCGCCCCGGTGCCCGATCACGTCACGGTCCGCGAGACCGTCGAGAGCTGGGCCGGCGAGACCGCCACCCGTACCGCCCGCATCCGGCTGCGCGCGGGATCCGGCTATCCGCTGCGGGCCAGGGCCCTGTCGACCCGGTCCGCCGGGGACGGCTGGGATGAGCTGGAGATCCCGTACGGGCACGGACTCGACGCCTGGCTGGTGGAGTTCGGGCCCGACGTGGTCGTACTGGAACCCGGCGAGCTGCGGGCCGATGTGGTGGACCGGCTGCGCGCCGTGGCCAAGGGCTGAGAGGATCCGGGATCCCATGGCGACGAACGCGATCGACCAGACCCGCCGGATGCTCTCCCTGGTGACGTACCTGCGCGAGCGCCCCGGCGCGCGCGTCGGCGACGTCGCCCGCGCCTTCGGCATCACCGAGGACGAGCTCATCGCCGACCTCGATGTCCTGCCCATGTGCGGTACGAGCTTCCGCGGCGGCGACCTGCTGGACATCGACACCGACGGCGACCGCATCTGGTGGCACAACCCCGACGACGTCGCCGAGCCGCTCCGGCTCGCCGCCGACGAGGCCACCGCCCTCCTGGTCGCCGCCCGCGCCGTCGCCACCCTCCCCGGGCTCCGCGAGGGCGACCGGCAGGCCCTGCTGCGCGCCACCGCCAAGCTGGAGGCGGCGGCAGGCGAGGCCGCCGGCGCCAGCTCCCGGCTCTCGGTCACCTTTGAATCCGAGGGCGGCGTCTTCGCCGACGTCGACCGGGCCATCTCCGAGCGGCGGCGGCTGTGGCTGCGCTACTACTCGCCCGCGCGCGACGAGCTCACCGAGCGCGAGGTCGACCCGATCCGGCTGTTCGCTGTCGGTCACACCTATATGGAGGCCTGGTGCCGGCTCTCGGAGGCGCGCCGGACCTTCCGGCTCGACCGGGTCGCCGAGATCAAGCTGCTCGACCAGCCCGCCGACCCGCCCCCGATCGAGCTGCGCGACCTGTCCGAGGGGCTGGTCCAGCCGGCCGCGGAGGACCCCGAGGTCGTCGTCGAGACCGGTCCCGCAGGCCGCTGGGTCGCCGAGTACTACCCGCACGACAGCGCCGAGGAACTGCCCGACGGCGGCCTGCGGATCACCCTCCGCACCCCCGACCCCGCCTCGCTGCGCCGCCTCGCGCTGCGGCTCGGCCGGGACGGCCGCATCGTCTCCCCGCGGGACCTCGCGGACAGCGCACGGCAGGCGGCCTGCGACGCCCTCGCGGGCTACGGCGAGTGAAGGGACTGAAGCGACGCATGGTGCCCACCGCGGTAATCTTCAAAGCCGCCTGCCCGGACTGCCGGGGCCGGTTCGAGCTGGCCTCCGACGCCATCCGGCTGGCCATCGGCGCCAGCAGTCGCACCACGTTCTACACCTTCACCTGTCCCGACTGCGGGGCCGCGGTGCGCAAGCCCGCGGGCGACCGGATTGTGGAGCTGCTCACGGACGGCGGCGTCCGTACGCTCCGCCTTCACCACTAGGCTCACCCTCATGCTCTGGCCCATGCTCGCCATCGCCCTCGGCTTCTGCGGAATCGCCGTGCTCGCAAGTCTCGCGATCCGGGTCTTCGTCGAAGTGCGGCGCCTGGCACGGCAGGTGGCGGACAGTTCGCTGCGCATCACGCGTGCCGCCGAGGACCTGGAGCGGGCGGCGGTCCCGCTCGCGTCTGCGGCGTCGAACGCCGGGGAATCCGTCGGGAACTGACGCCTGGCGAGCCGGGCGAATGGGGGGCGGGGCCTGATGCGACCCTCCAGCCGTGCCGATCCGGACGGTACGCTGCGGTGAAGCGGCTCAAGGAGCGAGGCGTGGGCCGCAACCGGTCGTCCGCACGGGGATTGCCCAGCGTTCACCCCTGCGGGTTACGATCGCTGCCAGCACGGGCAGTCGGGCGCAAATCCGGCTGTTCGGGCGGCCCACCCCATGTCGCCTCGGTGAGAAGGTAAACGCTTATGTTCGGAAAGCTCGGCCCCACCGAGATCATTCTCATCCTCGTCGTCATCATCCTGCTCTTCGGCGCCAAGAAGCTTCCGGACATGGCCCGCTCCCTGGGCAAGTCGGCCCGCATCCTCAAGAGCGAGGCCAAGGCGATGAAGTCGGAGGGCAACCAGTCGGCCTCCGCTCCCGCAGACCCCCCGGCGGACCAGACGGCTCCGCCCGCGCCCCGTACGATCCAGGCGGCTCCCGGCGACGTGAGCAGCTCGCGCCCGGTGACCGAGCCCACCGACCGTACGACGCAGCGCTGACCCGAGCCGATCAGGGCGGGCCGGGGCCGGCCCGCCGCACGAGATGAGGACGTGGGTTGCTCAAGTCTGCCCGCAAGAAGGAGAAGGACCCCGAGGGGCGGATGCCTCTCGTGGAGCACCTGCGCGAGCTGCGCAACCGGCTGGTGAAGTCGCTTCTCGCCATCGTCGTGGCCGCTGTCGTCGCCGCGTTCTTCTACGAGGCGATCATCAACTTCATCACCAAACCGGTGCTGGAGTCGGTGGGTTGCGAACTGTCATTCGCCGAGCTGGCCGAAGCGCACAAGGGTACGACCTGCGCCCGCATCGTCATGATGGATCTGCTCGGGCCCTTCACGCTGGCGCTGAAGGTATCGCTCATGGCGGGTGTGATCTTCGCCTCGCCGGTCTGGCTGTACCAGCTGTGGGCCTTCCTCGCGCCCGGCCTGCACCGCCATGAGAAGAAGTACGCGCTGAGCTTCGTCGCGGCGGGCTTCCCGCTCTTCCTCATCGGCGGCTACTTCGCGTACCGGGTGCTGCCGACGACCGCGAAGGTCCTCATCGAGTTCACCCCCGTCGGGGTCGACAACCTGCTTCCCCTGGACAAGTTGCTCGACCTCGTCACGCGCATGGTCATCGTCTTCGGCCTCTCCTTCGAGCTGCCGCTGCTGCTGGTGCTGCTCAACTTCGGCGGGGTCATCACGGGGAAGCGCATGCTCGGCTGGTGGCGCGCCATGGTGATGGGCATCACCGTCTTCTCGGCGGTCATCACGCCCAGCACCGACCCGCTGACGATGATCGCGCTCGCCGCCCCCATCGTCGTCCTCTACTTCGCGGCGGTCGGGATCTCACTCCTCAATGACCTCCGCGCGGCACGCATCGCTGCCGCGGGTCCCGCCGACGACGAGGCCTCCGAGCTGGACCTCACCCCCGAGGAGCTCGGCGAGATCGAGCCCGTGGCGGCGCCGCCCGCGCTGCCCGAGGCGGGCTCGGGGCAGGACGGCCGGCGCGAGGGGCTCGACGACGTCACCTGAGGGGCGGGTCCGCGACCGGCCCGGGTCGGTCAGGGGCTCTTAATGATCGAGACCGCTGTCAGAGGCGGCCGGTAGGCTCGTAAGCACGATGACCGAGGACATGTCCCCAGCTGAGCGCTACGCCGCCGCTCGGATCCGCGCCGCCGAGCAGGACACGGCGCTCGCGCCGTTCCGCGAGATGTACGACTTCGATCTCGACCCCTTCCAGATCGAGGCGTGCCAGGCCCTGGAGGCCGGAAAAGGTGTGCTGGTCGCCGCGCCCACCGGCTCCGGCAAGACGATCGTCGGCGAGTTCGCCGTCCACTTGGCGCTCGCCCAGAACCGCAAGTGCTTCTACACCACGCCGATCAAGGCCCTGTCCAACCAGAAGTACAACGACCTGGTCAAGCGCTACGGGCCGCGCAAGGTCGGCCTGCTGACCGGCGACAACAGCGTCAACTCCGAGGCCCCGGTGATCGTCATGACCACCGAGGTGCTGCGGAACATGCTCTACGCCGGATCCCAGGCCCTGACCGGCCTCGGCTATGTGGTCATGGACGAGGTCCACTACCTCTCCGACCGCTTCCGCGGGGCCGTCTGGGAGGAGGTCATCATCCACCTCCCGGAGTCGGTCACCCTGGTCTCCCTGTCGGCCACGGTCTCCAACGCCGAGGAGTTCGGTGACTGGCTGGACACGGTCCGTGGCGACACCGAGGTGATCGTCTCCGAGCACCGCCCGGTCCCGCTGTGGCAGCACGTGCTCGCCGGCCGCCGGATGTACGACCTGTTCGAGGAGAAGGACGCCAAGGACGGGACCCCGGGCGGCGGCAGGCGCGAGGTCAACCCCGATCTCGTACGGCTCGCGCGGATGGAGAACAGCCGGCCCGCGGGCGGGCGGGACCGCCGCCGCGGCAGGAACAATCTGCGGGAGGCGGACCGCGAGCGCGAGCGCCGCCAGCGCAGCAGGATCTGGACGCCCAGCCGGGTCGAGGTGATCGACCGGCTCGACGCCGAGGGCCTGCTGCCCGCGATCACCTTCATCTTCAGCCGGGCGGGCTGCGAGGCGGCCGTACAGCAGTGCCTGCATGCGGGCCTGCGGCTGAACGGCACCGAGGAGCGGGCGAAGGTCCGGGCCCTGGTCGAGGAGCGCACGGCCGCTATTCCGGACGAAGACCTCCATGTGCTGGGCTACTTCGAGTGGCTCGAGGGCCTGGAGCGGGGCATCGCCGCGCACCACGCCGGCATGCTGCCGACGTTCAAGGAGATCGTCGAGGAGCTGTTCGTCCGGGGCCTGGTCAAGGCCGTCTTCGCCACCGAGACCCTGGCCCTGGGCATCAACATGCCCGCCCGCTCCGTGGTGTTGGAGAAGCTGGTCAAGTGGAACGGCGAGCAGCACGCCGACATCACGCCGGGCGAGTACACCCAGCTCACCGGGCGGGCCGGGCGGCGCGGCATCGACGTCGAGGGCCATGCGGTGGTGCTCTGGCAGCGCGCCATGGACCCGATCGCGCTGGGCGGCCTGGCCGGCACCCGCACGTACCCGCTCCGCTCCTCCTTCAAGCCGTCGTACAACATGGCGGTCAACCTGGTCTCGCAGTTCGGCCGGCACCGCTCCCGCGAGCTCCTGGAGACCTCCTTCGCGCAGTTCCAGGCCGACCGGTCGGTGGTCGGGATCTCCCGGCAGGTGCAGAAGAACGAGGAGGGCATGTCGGGCTACCGCGAGGCCATGACCTGCCACCTCGGGGACTTCGAGGAGTACGCGCGGCTGCGCCGCAAGCTCAAGGACCGCGAGACCGAACTCGCCAAGCAGGGCGCGGCGCAGCGGCGCGCGGCCGCCGCCGTCGCCCTGGAGAAGCTCAAGCCGGGCGATGTCATCCATGTCCCCACGGGCAAGTACGCGGGCCTGGCGCTGGTGCTCGACCCCGGGCTGCCCGCGGGCCGCGCCAACGGCCACCGCGGCTTCGAGTATCACGACGGCCCGCGGCCGCTCGTCCTCACCGCCGAGCGGCAGGTCAAGCGGCTCGCCGCCATCGACTTCCCGGTGCCCGTGGAGCCGCTCGAGCGGATGCGGGTCCCCAGGTCCTTCAATCCGCGCAGCCCGCAGTCCCGCCGCGACCTCGCCTCCGCGCTGCGCACCAAGGCCGGGCACATCGCGCCCGAGCGGCACCGCAAGCAGCGCTCGGCCGCGGCCGACGACCAGGAGATCTCGCGGCTGCGCTCCGAGATACGGGCGCACCCCTGCCACGGGTGCGACGAGCGCGAGGACCACGCCCGCTGGGCCGAGCGCCACCAGCGCCTGCAGCGCGACACCCGGCAGCTGGAACGGCGTATCGAGGGCCGTACGAACACCATCGCCCGCACCTTCGACCGGGTCTACGCGCTGCTCTCCGACCTCGGCTACCTGCACGGCGACGAGGTCACCGAGGACGGGCGGCGGCTGGCCAGGCTCTACGGCGAGCTGGACCTGCTCGCCTCCGAGTGCCTGCGCGAGGGCGTCTGGGACGGGCTGAAGCCGGCCGAGCTGGCGGCGTGCGCGTCCGCGCTGGTCTACGAGGCCAGAGCCGCGGACGACGCGCTGCCGCCGAAGCTGCCGACCGGCAACGCCAAGCAGGCGCTCGGCGAAATGGTGCGGATCTGGGGCCGGTTGGACGCCAAGGAGGAGGAGCACCGCATCAGCGAGTCCGAGGGCGTGGGCCAGCGCGAGCCCGACCTCGGCTTCGCCTGGGCGGCTTACCGCTGGGCGTCCGGGCACGGGCTCGACGCGGTGCTGACCGAGGCCGACATGCCCGCTGGCGATTTCGTGCGCTGGTCCAAGCAGGTCATCGACGTCCTCGGGCAGGTAGCGGAGGCCGCCCCGGAGGGCAGCCCGGTGCGCCGGAACGCGCGGCGGGCGGTCGACGGGCTGCTGCGCGGCGTGGTCGCCTACTCCTCGGTGGGCTGAGGCCGACCCCTTCCGGCCCTCAGCCCACGGATACTTGACGGCAGGTCACGACCTGTCCGGACAGTTCCGTCGTCATCGCACCTCACCGCACCTCACCGCACCCCACCGCCCTGACCGCCCTCACGCCCTCGACGCCCGAGGAGAAGCGCCATGGTCGCCGAGCACGGATCCCACCTGAAGCTGCCCGCTGTGCCGGAGCGGCGCAACATCCGCGATCACGTGGCCCACGCTCTGCGGGCAGCTCTCATCGCGGGTGAACTCCGCCCCGGCGTCGTCTACTCCGCTCCGGCGCTGGCCGGGCAGTTCGGCGTCTCCCCGACCCCCGTCAGGGAGGCCATGCTCGACCTGGCCAAGGAGGGCCTGGTCGAGCCGGTTCGCAACAAGGGCTTCCGGATCACCGCGGTCTCGGAGCGCGACCTCGACGAGTACACCGAGATCCGCCGTCTCATAGAGGTGCCGCTGGTGGGGCGTATCACCCGCACAGCCGACCGCGGGGAGCTGGAGGCGTTACGTGCGATCGCCGCGCGGATCGTGGCCGCTGCCCGCGCGGGGGATCTCATCGGCTATCTGGAGCACGACCGCCGCTTTCACCTCTCGCTGCTGTCCCTGGCAGGGAACCAGCGGCTGGTGGAGGTGGTCGGCGATCTGCGCAAGCGCTCCCGGCTCTACGGCCTGAACAGCCTTGCGGAGAAGGGCGTTCTGGTCGCCTCGGCGGAGGAGCACGAGCAGCTCCTGGACCTGATGCTGGCGGGGGACGCGGAGGGCGCGGAGGACTGCATGCGCGACCATCTCGGTCATGTCCGTACGCTGTGGGCCGACCGGCAGGTCGCCGCCGACGGTGCGAGCGAGGCCTCCGTCGGCCAGGCCGACGAAGCCGGACATGACGGCCATGCCCTCGGTAACTCTGAAGAGACACACGTCGATTGACGCTCCGTCTCGGAGCAGCAGAGGGAAGGCATTTCGGGACTCTGGCCGGATTCTTCCTTTATCCGCGTCAGTACAATGTCACACCCTACCTCTCGACCGGCGGCTACCGCCGCTTCACCTCTCGAGAGGACTCCTCTCCATGTCCAGGCTCGGACGTCCCCACCGTCGAGCAATTCTGGCGGTCGCACCGTTAGTGGCCTTGTTAGTGGCGGCCTTCATGGCCGGCCTCACCGCTGTGCCGGCACCTGCCCAGGCAGCGGAAGGAACGGACCACGGCAACGCCCGCGATGCCGACTCCCGCGACTCCCGCGACTCCCGAAGCTCCCGCGACTCCCGAAGCTCCCGCGACTCCCGAAACTCCCGCGAAGAGCACGTCGATCGGCGTGCCAAGGCACCCGCGGTCTCACCGTCCTCCGCGCCCGTCCCGCGTACATCTCAGGGCGCGCTGCTCACCGCGTCGCCTCAGGGCGTTGCCGCGAGGGTCGCGCAGCATCCCACGCACGCCGGCCCCGCGGAAGGACACCGCGACCCGTCCGCCGCCCAGGTGCCCTGCACCCGCGCCGACGTAGGCAAACTGTCTCCACATCAGCTTGTCGACTTTCTCTCCGCACCCGAGATCACGGTCGAAAGCTGCCTCCGCGAACTGGTGTGGACCTACGACGCCGATCTGGCCCGGGTGCTGACCCCGGAGCACGCACAGGCCGTACTCGCCCGCATCACCGCCGTAGCGCCGGAGAACGACGGCAGCAACTCCGCCCATCTGTACGAGCTGTGGTGGTTCCTGCACGCCGCCGTCTACCACGACTGGTATCAGGACGAGATCGATCTCGGGGGCGCGCCCTTCCATACCGCAGTCAGCCGCGCGGCCGACGCCTTCACGGCCAACCCGCACGCCTTCGACGACTCGGCGCTCGCCGGCGGCACCATGCACGAGTTCCTGGTGGTGCTGGACACGGGCGGCGTCCGCGAACGCCACCTGGCACTGCTCGGGAAGCTGCTGCACACCGTCGACGGCAGCACCGACCAGTGGAAGAGCGAAGTCCATCGCAACAATGCCCTGGACGCGCTCGCCATCAATTTCCGCGGGCTGACCACCAGCGACGGCGGCTTCGAAGCAGCCGTCGTGGCCGACGCCGGCTACCGGGCCGCGCTCCGGGCGTTCTCCGACTTCACCCACCTGGCCGGCGAACACATCTGGCTGATCCGGGACGGCCTCGGCGAGTACGGCCGGCTGAGCACCCTCGAACCGCTGAAGCAGACGGTCGTCAACGATCTGCGACAGCTGTTCCCCGTCGCCGCCGAGCGCTACGGCAGGCTCTCCGCGCCATGGCTCTCCCTGGCCTCATGGCTGGAATTTCACCACCTGTGCGCACCCTTGCGTGCCTGCCGCTCGGACGTCGAGGCCGAGGTCTTCCCGCGACGCTACGGCTACGAGAACGGCGGCATCGAGGTGCGCACCTCGCTCGACAACGCCACCGTGGAGCAGCTGTACTACGCCTCGGCCCAGGTCAGGGCACAGTTCTTCCGCATCCTCGGCACCCGGGAGCCACTGGCCCAGGACCCCAACACCAAGCTGAACATACGGCTCTACGCCTCCCGCGCCGACTACGAGAAGTTCCACCCCTACCTGTACGACATGGGGACGGACAACGGCGGCGTCTACATCGAGGACGGCGCGACCTTCTACACGTACCAGCGTCGCGTCCCGGAGGACTCCCGGCTCAGCCTCGAAGAGCTCTTCCGGCACGAGTACGTCCACTACCTCAACGGCCGCTGGGCGGTGCCCGGTTTCTTCGGCGAAGGACCGTGGTACGAAGGCGACCGCACCACCGCCTTCGACGAGGGGATGGCCGAGTACCTGGCCGGGTCGACCCGTGACGACGGCGTGAGACTGCGCAAGGACCTGATCGGCTCCATCATCCGGGACACGCAGAACGGCGGGCCGAGGATGACCGTCCGCGATCTGCTGCACGCCGCATACGCGAAGGACGGCTTCCGTTTCTACAGCTACGGGGGTTCGTTCTTCGCGATGCTCGGCCGCGACCGGCCAGAGCTGCTCGCCGAGATGTATGGTCACCTGCGCTCGGACGACGTGGCCGGCTTCGACGCCTTCCGCAATCGCCTCGGCGGCGACGCTCAGCTCCAAGTGGCGTACGACCGCTACCTGGACGAGCGGATCGCCGACCATGACGACCTGTTCGTGCCCGACACCGAGTACACCCCGCTGCGGCAGCTGTATGCCTCCCGGCCCAAGGAGGTCGAGAACAGCCTCCAGGACGCGACCGGGATGCAGCCGGCCTGCAAGCAGAGCGCGACCACGGACATCCCCCGCTTCACCTGCACCGGCCGGATCACCGCCCGGCTCGACGACGGCGACTCGCCGGGACAGGTGAGCAAGGCCATGGCCGCCGCGGTCGACCTGTCCATCCTCGAGCGGGCCGAACCGGCCATGAACAACCTCGCCGACATGGTCTGCGACTACGCCAAGCCGACGGTCGGGCCGGACGGGACCGCGGCGACGGCCGACTACACCTGCAGCGGGCCGTTGCGTCCCCAGTCCCCAGTCCCTAGCTCCTAGCCCCTAGTCCTTGGTCCCTACCGCACCGGCAGTGGCTGCTTCTCCCGGGAGAGGCAGCCGCTGTGGTCCGGGCGGCGTGCGGCGTGACGCCTGGTACGCGCGCCAGCCGCCGTACGTTCGGCCTCACGGAGAGCGTGATCCTCATCCGCCGCGCCGCCCCCGACCGTGACCCGTCCGGCCTGGCCGACGCCACCGCCGACGCCGCCCTGCGGCTGGCGGGCACGGCGGAGCGGTCGCTGCCGAAGCTGCGCCGCGAGGGTCAGGGGCTCGTGGCGGCGCGGAGCCAGGCGTTCCTTCCGGATCCGGCTGGGCTCGCGGGTCCGGCCTGATCCGGGGGAGGGGCCCTAGCCGTCCTTGCCGTGCGTGACGCGGATCTTGGACTGGCCGTGCGGCAGTTTCTCCCAGTCGTCCATGAAGCGGGCCGTCAGACCGTATTTCGCGGCCAGCGCGAGAAGGGTCTCGGTGCGGTAGTAGAAGTCCTCCCTCAGGACCTGGTGCTCCTTGCCCTCGGTGCGGTCGAAGGTGAAGTCGAACCAGCCGCCCGGTGCCAGCACGCGGCCGATGTTGGCCAGACACTCCTCGATCACCGGCAGCGGGGAGTGCGAGAAGACGCTGTGCGCGTGTACCACGTCGAAGCGGGACTCCGGCAGGAACCGCAGGGTGAGGTCGCGTACCGGTGTCAGGGCGGGCAGTCGGTCCTGGAGTCCCTGACGCACCAGCGTGTCCTGCGCGGCCGCGAGTATGTCGGGCGAGATGTCGACGCCGTAGTAGTGCCCCGGTTGCAGGTACTCGATGAACCGCCAGCCCGCGCGCAGGTTGCCACAGCCGATCTCCAGCATCCGGTGCTCGGGGCGCAGCCCATGGCCGAGCAGATACTCGAACTGCATCGCCCCCAGCGCCAGCCAGCTCTCGCGGGTGCGGCTGCCGACCGCGGCGTCCGGGTCGGCGCGCGTGTCGGAGCGCATGACCGCGCGGTAGTAGGCGATGTGATCCGGCGAGCGGTAGCGCAGCCACATGTCCCGGGTGGCGCGGCTCAGATAGCCCGGCACGCGCTCGGGGTGGCGCAGCGCATAGGCGACGCGGTGTCCGAGGGAGGCGCGGTTGACTTCGATGTTCCTTGCGGGCATTGCGGGATTTCCTCCGTAGGGCGCGGACGGCCGTCTTCTGGCTCTCCATGCAGCTTCGGTGCCCGACGGGCGTCTTCGTTCGGCCGGGCGGCTACGGTGCGGGGACCCTACGGGCTACGCCCGAAGTCAGCCGATCGGATGATGCGCCGGGCCGGCCGCCCCCTTAGGACTGGTGTGGGAAGGCCGGGCGAGGTGATGGGGAATCAGTGGTGCGGCACGGTATGCGGGTGCGACGGCGGTCGGGCGTCCTGTGACGGCGACCGGAAGCACATCCGCGGCGGACGGCGGGCAGGCGGACCCTGACGCGCGGTGGCTGACCGCGGTCATGGACGCGGCGTTCGTCCTGCTGCTGGGCGGCTCGCTCGTCCGCTTTCTGACCCGTGACGCGGGGGACAACCGCACCGGGTGGATCCTGGCCCTGTTCCTCGTCTTCGGGGTGCTCTACCTGCTCGGACGGTTCTGGGCGCCCGCGCCGCGGCGCGGCGGGCGCCCCACCACGCGGTACCTGCTCTGGCTGGGCGCGGTCCTCGCCGTCTGGGTCGTGCTGCTCGCCCTCGTGCCGAGCGCCACGTGGTGCGCGATGCCGCTGCTGTTCACGGGCCTGCACAACCTGCCGGTGCGTACCGCGGTGCCACTGGCGGCCGGGCTCACCGCTCTCGTGGTCGCCTCCGAAGTGCGAGTGTCCACCGGCGTGTTCAACCCGAACCTGGTGATCGCCCCGGTGGCCATCGGAGCGGTCGCCACGGCCGTCCTGGTCCACAGCCGGCGCCAGACGGCCCGCCAGCGTCTCCTGATCGACGACTTGTTCCGGGCCCGCCGTGAGCTGGCCGCCGCCGAGCGGCAGGCGGGCATCCTGGCGGAGCGCCAACGACTGTCGGCGGAGATCCATGACACCCTGGCGCAGAGCCTGTCCAGCCAGCAGATGCTGCTGCAGGCCGCGGAGCGCCTCTGGCACACCTCGCCGGAAGCCGCCCGCGGGCATGTGCGCGACGCGGCCGAGATCGCGGCACGCGGTCTCGCCGAGGCCCGCCGGTTCGTCCGTGACCTGGCCCCGCCCGACCTCGCCGAAAGCACCCTCGTCCCCGCCCTGCGTGCGCTCGCCGAGCGGGAGGACCGTCCGGGGCTGGCCGTGGCCTTCCGGCTGGACGGCACCCCCGGCGCCCTGCCCGAGCGGGTCGAGACGGCGCTGCTGCGCGTGGCCCAGGGGGCTTTGGCCAATGTACGCGAACACGCCGACGCGACACGGGCCGCACTCACTCTGACCTGCGTGGACGATCGGATCGCCGTGGACATCGCCGACGACGGCCGCGGTTTCGACGTGCGCCGCGCACCTCGCCCCGGACCAGGGCGTACGCGGGGACACGGTCTGCCGGCCATGCGTCTGCGGGCACGGCAGGCGGGCGGAACGCTCACCGTCGAGTCCGCACCGGGCGAGGGCACCACCGTCACGGTGTCCGTCCCCCTCGCCCCGGACAGCGCAGGAAAGGACACGCCGTGAGACCTGCCGAACCCGCCCCCGCCGTCCGGCTGCTGCTCTGCGACGACCACGCCGTGGTGCGCGCCGGACTGCGCGCGCTGCTGTCCAGCACCGACGGAATCGAGGTGGTCGGCGAGGCGGGCAGCGGGGAGGAAGCGCTGGCCATGGCCGCGCGCCTCCGTCCGGACGTGGTGCTGATGGACCTGCAACTCGGCACCGGCATGGACGGGGTCACGGCCACCCGCCACCTGACCGCCACCGGATTCCCACCGGACCTGCCCGCCCCGCGTGTGCTGGTCCTCACCATGTTCGACACCGACGCCGACATCGCTCGCGCCGTCGAGGCGGGCGCCACCGGCTACCTGCTCAAGGCCGAGCGGCCGGCGGAGCTGTTCGCGGCGATCCGGGACGCCGCGGCCGGGCGCACCACGCTCTCGGCATCGGTCGCCGACCACGTGGTGTCGCGGATGCGCAGCCCGGGCCCCTCCCTCTCCGAACGCGAGCGCGACATCCTCGGGCAGCTGGCCCGCGGCATCGGCAACCGGGAGATCGCCCGTGCCCTGTTCATCAGCGAGGCCACCGTCAAGACCCATCTGGGCCGTATCTACCGGAAGTTGGGCGTGGACACCCGGGCGGGCGCCGTGGCGATGGCCACGCGACACCGCATACTGCCGTGACCCAGCAATCCGCACCCGGTTGCGGGCGCTCCTCGCGGCGCGGGGCCCCGCAGGCGACCCGAAGCACTGCCGTACGGCAGACCGGGCGGCAAACCGTACGGCAGACCGGGCGGTAGGTCCGGTAGGTAGGGTGACCGCGTGGAGATGTTGCACCTGCGGTACTTCGTTGCTGTTGCCGAAGAGCTCAACTTCTCGCAGGCGGCGCGCAAGCTCCACATGGCGGCCTCCCCCTTGAGCCAGCGGATCAAGGATCTCGAACGCGAGCTGGGCCACGAGCTGTTCGAGCGGACCACGCACCGCGTAGCGCTGACACCGGCTGGTACGGCGCTGCTGCCGCTGGCGCGCGATGTTCTCGAGCGCGTCAACGCGATCCCCTGGAGGCTGCGCGAGGCCGTCCGGCCCCGGCGCAACACGGAGTTCATCGGCATGCCGGCCGGGGTGCACCCGTATCTGCGGGACCGGGTCCGTCTGCTCGAGAGCGCCGGCCGTGAGGCGTTCGAGCTCAAGCGCTGGCCCGGTACGTCGGCGGACCTGGTCACCGCCGTGCACGACGGAAGGCTGGCGCTCACGCTGGCGCGGCTGCCGGTCTCGGATCCGGCGCTCGAGATCATCGAGGTCATGAGGGAGCGCCTGGGCGCCGCCGTCCCGGCCGACCGGTTCTCCGGCCGGGAGTCGGTCACGCTGGATGATCTGGTCAACCTGTCCTATGTGGCCACACCCAATGACGCCACCCCGGCATATTTCGACGAAATCGATGCCCGGCTGAATTCCGCCGGAGTCAGGAAGAGAATTCGGACCAACACGGCCGACTATTCCGGCGTCTCCGAACTGATCTCCGGTGGCATCGCCTTCTCGATGACGATGCTTTCCCCGGAGAGCCCGATGCACCTCTACCGGTTGGACAACGTCGTCGTCCTGCCCGTCGCGGACTTCCAACCCGCCCTCGTCACCGGCCTGTTGTACCGCAAGGACCGGGCCCGTGGCGGAGCGGACCTCGAAGGTCTCGTCACGCAGGCCCGGGAGATATTCGGCGAAGCGATTTCCGTCTGAATCAGTCCCGTTCGGCACTTCCCCGAATGACAGCAATGGCATGACCGCTGTGGTCATGCCATTGTTCGTTACATGATCATTCCCTGTTCTACTACTCGCGACTAGCTTCAATGATGAACAAACGCAGGAAGAGCCGCGAGAGCAGGGAGAAGATGATGGACCGTACCGCCGAGGCAACCACAGGGCCGTTGGACGGCGTCCGGGTGATCGACCTGTCGACGGTGGTGATGGGCCCCTACGCCGCGCAGATCCTGGGCGACCTCGGCGCGGACGTGATCAAGATCGAGTCGCCGTCGGACACCGTACGGCTGGGCCCCTACCGCAACACCCGTGGAATGACGCCGCTCAACCTCAACGTCAACCGCAACAAGCGCAGCGTGGCCCTGAATCTGAAGGATGAGACCGAGCGCGGGCGGGCACTGGAGCTGATCGACACCGCTGACGCGCTGATCACCAATATGCGTCCCGGCGCGCTGGCCCGCCTCGGACTCGGCTATCCCGAGGTCGCCGCGCGTAACCCCGGTCTGGTCTACGCCCACGCGCAGGGCTTCCGAAGCGACTCCGACCGGGCCGGGAACGCCGCGTACGACGAGACGGTGCAGGCCGCATCCGGCCTGGTGGACGTCGCGAACCGGGCGATCGGCAGGCCGGTCTTCCTGCCGACGATCCTCGGCGACAAGGTCTCCGCGCTGACCATCGTCTACTCGGTTCTCGCCGCGCTGCTGCACCGGGACAGGACGGGCACCGGCCAGCACGTCGAGATCCCGATGACCGACACGCTCATCGCCTTCAACCTCGTCGAGCACCTGTCCGGCCATGTCTTCGAACCCCCCGTGGGGTCCACCGGGTTCCCGCTGTCGATGGCCAAGGGTCACCGAGCCGTGCCCACCAGGGACGGTCTCGCCTGCGTCATCCCCTACGGCCCGCAGAACTTCCGCGACTTCTTCGCCGCCGCGGGCCGCCCCGACCTCGCCGAGGATCCGCGCGTCAACGGCGAGGCGATCGCCGACGCCGACGTCGACGGGCTCATGGATCTCGTCGAGGAGTGCTCGCCGTCCCTGACCACCGAGGAGTGGGAGCGGGTCTGCGCCGAGCACAGCATCCCGATGGCGTCGGTGCTGGAACTGGACCGGGCCGGCGAGGACCCGTACGTCCGGGAAGGGCACTTGCTCGACGTGGTCGAGCACCCGACGGAGGGCGCGATCCATACGGTCGGCATCCCGCTGCGCTTCTCCGCCACCCCCGGCTCGATACGGCGGCTCGCCCCGCTGCCCGGCCAGCACACCGAAGAGGTCTTCGACGAACTCGCCACCCAGCGCTGATCCAAGAACCGACCGCAGAACGACGGAAGAGCGAAGGACCCTCATGAACCACGCCGCGGAGGTGCGGACCGAGACGTTCGGTACGTCCCTGCTCATCACCATCGACCGGCCCGCAGCGCGCAACGCGGTCAACGCGGCCGTCGCCACCGGCCTGGCCGCCGCCCTGGACGAGTTGGAGACGGACCCGGCCCTGCGTGCCGGTGTCCTGACCGGCGCCCAGGGCACCTTCAGCGCCGGAATGGACCTCAAGGCCGCACTGGCCGGGGAATCGCCGGAGATCCCGGGACGCGGGTTCGGCGGGCTGGCCCAGGCCGAGACCACCAAGCCGCTGGTCGCCGCGGTCGAGGGCTGGGCGATGGGAGGCGGCTTCGAACTGGCCCTGAGCTGCGACCTCATCGTGGCCGCGGAGAACGCCGCGTTCGGCCTGCCGGAGGCCAAGCGCGGTCTGATCGCGGCCGGCGGCGGGGTGATCCGGCTGCCCAAACGGATCCCGCACCACCTCGCCATGGAGCTGCTGCTGACCGGCGAGCCGATCTCCGGTGAGCGTGCCGGGCGGCTCGGCATCGCCAACCGGGTCGTGCCCGCAGGCGAAGCCACCGCGGCGGCACTGCAGTTGGCCGAGCAGCTCGCGGCGAACGCCCCCCTCGCGCTCGCCGCCGTCAAGAAGATCGTCCGCGTCGCGGACGGAGCACCCGAGTCCCAGGCGTTCGCCGCGCAGGCGCGCGAGATGGCCGCGCTGACGGCCTCCGCCGACGTGCGGGAGGGCATGACCGCCTTCGCCGAGCGCCGTACCCCGGTCTGGCAGGGCAAGTAGGCCCCAGGAAGGCCCAGGTGGGCCAAGGAAGAAGAGATCATGAAGCTACGAGACGTGCCCCGGCACTTCGCGACCCCGCTGGTGAACCCGGCGTACCCGCCTGTCGTGCCGCAGTTCACCAACCGTGAGTACCTCAACATCGTCTACCGCACCGACGCCGACGCCCTGCGGACGGTGGTGCCCGAGCCGCTGGAGATCGACGAACCGCTGGTGCGCTTCGAGGTCATGCGGATGGGCGACGTCACCGGATACGGGCCCTATACCGAGGCCGGCCAGGCGATCGAGGTCCGCTACGAGGGCGAGCGGGGCGAGTACCTCCACGCCATGTATCTGGACAACTTCCCGGCCACCGCCTCCGGCCGCGAAGCCAGTGCGTACCCCAAGACCGTCGGTTCACCCGCCCTGTACGCGGACCACGGCGCGCTCGTCGGCGTCCTCGACTACGGCAGCCTTCGCGTGGCGACCGCGACGATGGGCTACAAGCACTACGCCATGGACGCCGAAGAGGCGGCGGCGCAGATCGCAGTGCCGACGTACATGCTCAAGCTGGTCCCCGGGTTCGACGGCGCGCCGCAGGTGGCGCAGCTGGTGCGGAGCGAGATCACCGATGTCGTGGTCAAGGAGGCCTGGACCGGCCCGGCGCGGCTCCAGCTGTTCGCGCACGTGCTCGCCCCCATGGCCGACCTGCCGGTGCGCGAGGTCGTCTCCGCGAGCCATGTCCTCACCGACCTCACGCTGTCCCCGGTCAAGCCCGTGCACGACTACCTCACGCGCTGAAGCCACACACAAGACGCAGAAAGAAGTCCTCTCATGAGTGAGTCGTTCACCACCGCGGCCGTGGTCGGCGCCGGGACCATCGGGCTGTCATGGACCGCGCTCTTCGCCGCGCACGGTATGGACGTCCGGGTCACCGACCCGCGCCCGGACCTCGCCGAGGCGGTCGGCACGGCACTGGCCGAGTCGGCACCGCAGCTGGCGTGGCAGGGCCTGGATGTCCGGGACATGGCCGACCGGGTGCACCTGGCCTCCGACGTCACCGAGGCCGTACGAAACGCCGACATCGTCCAGGAGAACGGTCCGGAGAACCTCGGATTCAAACGGGAGCTGTTCGCCACGCTGGTGCGCGAGGCCCCTGCCCACGCACTTCTGCTGAGTTCGTCCTCGGCGATCCCCGCCACGGCGTTCACCACTGAACTCCAGTACGCCGGCCGCATCCTGATCGGCCACCCGTTCAACCCGCCGCACCTGGTGCCGCTGGTGGAAGTGGTGCCCGGCGAGCGCACGGACGAGGAATCCGTGGCCCGGGCCGTGGACTTCTACCGCTCCGTCGGCCGGATCCCGGTCGTGGAACGCAAGGAGATTCCCGGCTTCGTCGGCAACCGCCTGCAGAACGCGCTGAGCCGCGAGGCCATCTACCTGGTCGAGCAGGGCGTGGTCTCCCCGGCCGAGCTGGACACCGTCGTGGTGAACTCGCTCGGGCTGCGCTGGTCGACGGTGGGACCGTTCCTCGGCGCCCATCTGGGCGGAGGCCCCGGCGGCTACCGGCACATGGCCGAGCACATCGGCGCGTCGATGAAGGGCATGTGGGACTCGCTCGGGCAGCCCGAGCAGGGCCCCGAGCAGACCGAACGGCTGATCGCAGCCGTGGAGAGCGCGTACGGGTCCCGCTCCTACGCCGAACTCACCCAGGAGCGCGACCGCAAGCAGCTCGCCGTGCTGTCCGCTGTGGACCACACGTCCAAGGACGGCGAGGAGCCCCCGTCGTAACCGGCGCCTTTCGTCGAAGGCTCACCCGGGAGCCCGGCGCAGGACCGTGGCGCCGTGCCAGCGGCAGACGGACAGGGCGAGTTGGAGCTCGAAGGCGTTGTCCTCCACAAGGACCCCGTATTTCTCGACGGCCTGCTGGACGCGGTAGTGGACCGTGTTGCGATGCACCGTGAGCTGTTCGGCCGTCGCCGTATAGCTGCGGTTGGTGGCGAGGAAGACCCGCAGAGTCTCGCGCAGGGACTGCCGCCAGGGATCGTCCACCGCCAGGCCACCGAGGGTGTCGGCGACGAAGTCGGCCAGCTCGGCGGGCTCGTCGGCCAGCAGGGCGACGGGCGCCACCTGAGCGAAGGAGACCGCCCGGGGTGCGGCGTCGCCCGCTGCCAGCGCGAGGGCCTTCGCCCGCGAAGCGCCGCGGATGCTGCGGCGGAAGCCGTCAAGTCCGGGGCGGGCGTTACCGATGGCGACCCGCACCGGCAGCTTCGCGCGGTTCACTTCCGCCGCCACCCCGTCGGGGTCCGCTGTCGTGCCGGCCTTCACCGGGAACCAGATGCGCACGTCCGTCTCGTCGGTGGGTACGAGCAGAGGCACGCCCTGCGCGTGGAAAGTCCGGTGCAGCAGGGAGCTCAGGCGCTCGAGGATCCCCATGGCCTCGACGGCGCCGACCGACCGGTTGGCCCATCCCTCCACGGCGAGGTGGGTCCCGGCCATGCGGTAGCCCAGGGCGGTCTCGGCCTGGGCAACGTTGGGGGAGGGGCCGTGCAGAAGCTGGGTGACCCAGTGCTGGCGCAGCGCGCCGCGGCTGCTCACCCAGCGCTCGCGTTCCTCCTCATAGGCGCGGGCGACCTGTTCGGAGACCTGGTCGACGTACGCCGCGGAGAGGCCGATCAGCGCGATGACCGTGTCCGTGGCGTCCCGGCCCAGCAGCCGCCTGGTCTCGTCGAGGGCCATCTCCATGAACTGCGCCTGGCCCAGACGGTAGGCGCGCAGCAGAGCCGACAGGGGGACGTCGCGCTGCGCGAGGCGGCGGGCGTAGGAGATGGCGGACGGCGGCGCGTCCACGCTGCGCGGGTCGATGCCGTTGCTCAGAATGTGCAGGCCCGTGACCATGTTCTCGGTGATGCTCGCGTGGAGCAGGCTGTGCAGCCGCTCGTCGTGGTGGAGTACCGCGATCTCCTTCTCGGTGTCCACGACGAGCTTCGCGACGAACTCGTCGCGGTGGGGCAGGAGGGTCTGCGCCACCCGGGCTATCGGGTCCTGGGGAGTGCTCACCTCTGCGCTCCTCTCCTGCACGAGTCTCACCGGCTGAGAGACCGTAGCGCGGACCGCGCGGCGTTGTAACCGCACAGCCCGTGGGCTCCGGGACCGGGCGGGGTGGCCGCCGAGCACAGGTAGACGCCGGGGATGCCGGTGCTGTATGGGTCGAGGGCCGGCCGTGGGGGCAGCGCCGCCTGGAGCGCCGTCTTGGCTCCCGTGACGATGTCGCCTCCGACGTAGTTCGGGTTGTACCGGGGGAACGCCGTGGTCGAGCGGATGAACCGGCCGACGATCCTGTCCCGGAAGCCCGGCGCGAACCGTTCGATCTGGTCGAGCACGGCGTCCGTGGCGTCCCCGCGGTAGCCGTGTGGGACATGGGCGTACGCGTAGACCGGGTGGACGTCACCGGCCGAGCGCCCGGGGTCGGCCAGGTACTGCTGGCAGACCAGGACGAACGGGCGCTCCGGCATCCGGCCCCGGCTGATCTGCGCCTCCGTGTCGACGACCTCCTCCAGGGTGCCGCCGAGGTGCACGGTGCCGGCCAGGCGGCAGGCGTCGTTGGTCCACGGCACCCCGCCCTCGACGGCCAGATCCACCTTGTACGCCCCGGGGCCGTGCCGCCAGCGCGCGTAGGCCCGCCGGACGCGCCCGGGCAGCCGGTCCCCGGCGATGGAGACGACGGCACCCGGGGCGAGGTCGAGCATGACGATCCGGGCCGGGGGCAGTTCGTCGAGGGAGCGCACCCGCACCCCCGTCTCAACGCTGCCGCCGAGCTCCTTGAGCTTCGCGGCCAGCGCGTCGGTGATCGCCCGGGAGCCGCCGCGGGCCACCGCCCAGCCGTACCGGTGCCCGGCCGCGACGAGCATGAGCCCGATGGCCGGGCTCATGGGGCGGGTCAGCGGATGGAAGGCGTGCGCCGCCACCCCCGCGAACAGCGCGCGGGCCTCGTCGGTCCGCCAGCGGCGGGCGACCAGGGTGGCCGGCGGGATCGACCGCAGGCCGAACCGGGCGAGCCGGAACGGGTGGCGGGGCACGTGCGCCAGGGGCCGCATGACGTCCTCGGCCAGCGCGTCGTAGCCGGAGGCCAGCGGGCCGAACAGGCGGCGCCAGGCCGGGCCGTCCGAACCGAGCCGGGCCTCGGTCTCCTCGATCGAGCGGACCATCACGCCGGCGGCGCCGGAGTCCAGCGGATGCGCCAGGTCGACCTCGGGGAACAGCCACTCCAGGCCGTACCTGTCCAGGCCCAGGGAGTCCAGGAACGGCGATCCGACCGCCATGGGGTGCACTGCAGAGCAGTGGTCGTGCAGCACCCCGGGCACGGTCAACTCGCTGGTCCTGGTGCCGCCGCCGATCTCCTCGGCCGCTTCCAGGACGGTGACCGCCACCCCCTGCTCGGCCAGGGCGACGGCGGAGGCCAGCCCGTTGGGACCGGCCCCCACCACGATCGCGTCACTCATGCGCTGCCGCCACCTGCGCGCCCGCGGGCCGTGGGTCGCCGTCGACGGCACGGACGGGGATCGTCGCATCGCCGTCGGCCAGCCAGGGCTGCCGGGCGACCATCTCCTTGACGTCCACAAGTCCCTCCTCGATCAGGCCGGTTGCGGCATCCATGATGCGGTAGTGCTGGTGCCGGCGCTGAATGGGCTGCGATTCCAGGACGATGACGCGCAGCTCGCCCTCCTGGAAACCGCAGCGTTCCTGGACGGCCTCCAGCAGCTGCTCGTTGTGGAGGTGGCCCTCGCCGAAGTTCCAGCCCAGCACTCCGCCCGCCACATACTCGCCGTCGCGCAGGTCGTACGCCTCCGTGTCGTCCAGGGCGCGGGGGAGCAGGCCGTTGAGCGCCCGGCCGTGGGTGTGCATCGAACGCCAGGCCATGCCCTTGTGCAGCATCAGATCGGCGAGGTCCTCGCCGTAGAGCGTGACGAGCTGGTCCTTGGCCATGCCGGCGGCCTTGGTGATGTGCGCGTTGAGCTTCTGCTCGGTCCCCTTGCGGAAGCACCAGGTGCTGGTCGGCCAGTTCCCGGCGTAGTAGCGCATCGACGGCAGGAACGACACCAGGTGCGGCTTGACGTTGCCCAGTGCCGGAATGGCGACGGCGCACACCAGCAACAGGGCGGCCAGGAGCGGGGACTCCAGCGAGGACACCCCGACTTCGGCGTAGTGGCCGAAGAGGAACACCGCCGAGAAGACGAAGAAGACATTCCACTCCAGCGGGACGCCCATGGGGAAGGTCGACAGGATGTGGAGATGGAAGACGACCATGATCGTCAGCGCGGCGGTCGTGGTGATGCCGCCGTGGGAGAACAGGAGCACCAGGGGCACCGTGTACTCGATGACCGTGCCCGTGTGGGCGGCGAAGGCCGACAGCTTGGAGGGGCGCAGGTCGTCCGGGAAGTCGCGGTAGAGCTTGCGCTTGATCCACTTGGCCCGCTGCAGAGGGCTGTTGCTGATCATGATGGCCACGACGAAGGGGAAGTGGCGGTTGAGCTTGGAGGTCGCCGCGCCCCACCACAGGGCCAGCATCACCAGCTTGAGCCCGACGATCATGTCGATGAACGGGAAGAAGAACACCAGCAGCGTCAGCCCGTAGTGCTCACCTCGGGCGGCGAGGAAGACGGTCTTGTCACGCAGCCCGAGCAGCGCCAGGGAGACGACCAGCGGAACCAGACGGACCGGTTCGATCAGACCCACGGCGTTCTCCCGGGGCACGGGCCCTGCGGTCCCCGGGGAGCAGAGCAGCCACACGGCCGAGGCGATGACGGCCGCGTACAGCGCCACGTCGACCGCCGTACGGCGCGTGCCCCGGGTGAGAGGCACCCTGCCGGGCCACGGGGGGAGCCGGACGGTGCCGGGCCGCAGCCAGTGCAGAAAGGCGCAGACCGGCGGCACGAAGCGCAGGGTCAGTGGTCCGGATCCGCAGCCGAGGCCGAGCACCTCGTACAGCAGTGTCCAGATCACGACCTTCTGGTAGACGATCGGTTCGGTCCACCAGGACGCGACGTCACCGACCGATCCGAGCCCTGGTGTCGCCGCGGTGACGGCCAGGCCGCCCAGCACATAACCCAGGATCTTGAGGACGTAGAGGACGTACACCGCCCCCGGAGTGCCGAAGCCGTTCTCGGCCCAGTGCTGGGCCAGCGGGCGGATCCGCTGCAGATACGGCCGCGAGCGCCATTCCTTGAGGTCGAAGTCGGCCAGATGAGGCGTGATGAATCCCATGACGAACCTTCATTTCTCGCCCGAGGGCTGGAAGAAGAGGAGCGGCTCAGGCGGCCGGGGACGCGGACGAGGTCAGCACCGCCCGGAGAGCGGGCTTGTCGATCTTTCCCACGGGGTTCTTGGGCAGGGTCTCTCGTACGATGACGCGGTCGGGGAGCTTGAAGCGCGACAGCGAGCCGCGGCAGTGCCCGAGGAGGTCCTCCGTGGTGACGGCCGCATCCGGACGCAGTGCGACGAAGGCCACGGGCACCTCTCCGAGCACCTCGTGCGCGTCCCCGACCACCGCGGCCTCGAACACCCCCGGGTGGCCGTAGAGCACCGACTCGATCTCCTTGGGGTAGATGTTCTCCCCACCGCGGATGATCAGGTCCTTGATGCGGTCGACGAGCACCAGATAGCCGTCCTCGTCGAATCGGCCGACGTCGCCGGTGTGGAGCCAGCCGTCGACGACCGTACGGGCGGTCTCCTCGGGCTTGTTGAGGTAGCCGCGCATCACGTTGGGGCCGCGGAGAACGACTTCACCGATGGACCCCTGGGGCAGCAGCCGGCCCGAGGAATCCATGATGGCGACCTCCTGGCCCGGCATGGGCAGACCCACCGTTCCGGGTTTGCGCGGGCCGTCGATGGGATTCGCCGTTGACGCGCAGGTGGCCTCCGACAGGCCGTAGCCCTCCACGACCGGGATCCCGTAGCGGCTCTCGAACCGTTCGATGAGCTCGGCCGGCATCGGCGCGGCCCCGCACGCCGCGGAACGGACGGAAGAGGTGTCGGGCCGCTCCGACTCGGGAAGCGCTGCCAGCATCGCGTAGATCGCGGGTACGGCCGAGAAGCGGGTCGGCCGTACCGCCTCGATGGTCCGGAAGAACGTATCGGCCTTGAAGCGGCCGGAGATGGTGACCCTGCCGCCCGCGAGCAGCGGCGACAGCACGCTGACGACGATGCCGTTGACGTGGAAGAGGGGGAGGACGAGCAGACTGTGGTCGTCTTCGCCCAGTTGCGACACCTCGATCATCATCCTCGACATCGCCGAGAGATTGGCGTGGGAGAGCATGACGCCCTTGGGCTTTCCGGTCGTGCCGCTCGTGTAGATCAGCAGGGCCAGCGCCTCGCGTTCGTAGGCTGCCGCATCCGGCCGGGCGTCGGCCTCGTCGGCCTCGCCCGCCTCGGCCGCGGGATGGAGGGGGCCTCCGGCTTCTGCGGCCCTGCGAAGATCGGCCGCATCGACCGTATCCGCGGTCAGAGCCGGGCAGCCGTCCTGGACGATGACGAGCTTGGCGGCGGCGTCGGCGAGCTGATACTCGGCCTCGGCGGCGGTCAGCGCTGGATTCACCGGGGTCACCGCCGCCCCCAGCCGCCACGCCGCGAAGAGCGTCACCACCAATTCGACGCGATTGGACAGCATCACCGCCACGACATCGCCGCTCCCGATCCCGCGCTCCCGCAAACACGCCGCGGTCGACTTGACCCACGCCAGGAAGCCGGCATTGCTCAGGCGCACCGAATCGTCGGCGACGCTCGGGGCATCGGGGCTCTGCCCTGCACGTACATCGGGCAGCTCCGCAAAGTGCATGTCATCCTCCACCACAGTCCGTTTGCCGCGCTGTGATGAGAGACGGTACGAACGCGCGGCGTCGCGGGCCCATGGGCGCGGGCGACGACTCCGGCGACACCGGTTGTGCGCGGAGCACAGCCGCGGCGCGCGACCGCAGCGGCGAAGCGAGCGTCGGCGGTGATGCTGGGAAGCGTCCCCATGGCGTCACCCCGCTGTGCGCAGGGCCAGCCAGGCCGCGACGGCTCCGGCGATGGGCTGGCCCGTCTCCAGTTGGACGAAGCCGAACTGCCCGCCCTGGTTGCACTCGAGGAACCACCAGGTGCCGTCGCCGTCCTCGGCGAAATCGAAGGCACCGTAGGCGAGCTGAGCCAGAGACATGTAGGCCCGGACGGCCTGCGCGATGCGGGACGGTACCTCGGCGGGGGCCCAGGAACCGCCCTTGTCGGTGAAACGCCCGTCCACCTGGTCGGGGTCGGATGCCTTTCGGGCGGCGAACAGCTCGTCCCCGACACAGGTCAGCCGGATGTCCGCACGCTTGGGTACGCGCTGCTGAAGGAGAGTGGGGCCGGCCCCGACTTCCGCGAAGTCCGCATCCGGCTCGATACGGGTGGTGGGCAGGGCCATCGGCGGGTCGCTGGGGTGCGCTCCCGAAACCGACTTCACCACGAGGTCCCGGTGCTCCATGGCGAACTCGCGTGCCACCTGCGGAAAGGTGGTGATCAATGTGGGGGGTACGGCGAAGCCGCTGCGGTGGGCGACGCGCAGCTGCCACGGTTTGCAGCGGGCCTGCACGGCCGCGACGGGGTGGTTCATCCAGCGCACGCCCGTGCAGTACAGCGTTCCGTACAGGGCCTGTGTGGACTCGGCCGTGAGCCATGCGGACTGCTCGAGGGCGTGAGCTCCGGGCTCGCCGGGTCTTCGTATCCATATCGAGCGCAGTCCGCTCATGCTGACCACACGGCCACCATCGGCCGAAAGGTATCCGTGGAAGTCGCCCTTGACGTATTCGGCGGACAGGGCGGCCTGGCCGGGGAGGTCGGCGGGGTCCAGGCGTACGACCGGGACGCCCGCGTCGTGCAGGGCGGACACCACCATGTCCGCGGTCACGTCCTCCGCGCAGGTGAGTACGAGCACCGTCATGGTCCCGTCAGTCATCGAAGTGCGTTTTGGAACCGGCGGTGGAGGCGGTGGTGCCGGTCGCCAGCAGCAGGGCGCGGTCGCTGATGGCCGGGCGTCCGTCGGGCAGGACGTTCAACTGCCGTGTGGATTCATAGGTATAAGGAGTCGTGACGGGTGGGTGGACGGCCGGGCGGGCGTAGTTCAGCGCGAAAGGTCTCATCGTGTCTCCTCGGGCTTGCCGGGAGGGGGGTGGCGGGTTCTGGATTTGCCCATCGGGCGCAGGTATCCAGCAGGTTGGGGCAGGTGGGAATGCAGCCCGGTCGGTACCAGGCCATTCGGAACATCGGCAACGATCGGTGGGGTGCCGAGCGCGCAGCACCGACAACGTCTCTCCGATTGCAACGCCGACCGCGCTGAAATCCGGTCGGCCTCGCCCGGCACGCCGCCGGGGAGGTATGGCCCGCCACCGGCTCCGTGCTCGTACGTATGACGGGGTGACCCTGTCTACGGCTGAGATCGCACAGGTCCGGGCTGCATTCCTTCACCATCTGCGCACAGAGAACGGGCGTAGCCGACCATCGCACCGAGCCTGTGGCGGAATCTTCGATCCGGGGTGAGGTGTCAGGTCTCCACGCCGCGGTCCCGCAGCCAGTCCAGAGGGTCGACGGCGGATCCGTAATCGGGGGTAGTGCGCACCTCGAAGTGCAGGTGGGGCCCGGTGACATTGCCGGTGGCCCCGGAAAGTGCGATGCGGTCGCCCGTGCCTACCGTGGCGCCTGGTGACACATCGATCTGTGACAGATGCGCGTACTGCGTGTACTCGCCGTCGTCGTGCTTGATGACGACCTCGTAGCCGAAGGCGTTGTCCCAGCCCGCCGAGACCACGGTGCCGCCGGTGGCGGCTCTCACGGTGGTGCCGGTCGGCACGGCGAAGTCCTGGCCGGTGTGGCCGTTGGACCAGATGTCGCCGCTGTCCTGGAAGCCGGCGGTCAGGATGCCGCCGCTGACCGGGAGGACGGCGCTCGGGGCCGTCTCCTCCGTGCTCGAGCTGTACGAGGCTTGGGTGCCCGTCGTGGTGCCGGTGCTGTTGTCGCCGGTGCTCGTGCCGGTATCGCCTGCGCCGTCGAGCGACAGTTTCTGCCCGATCGAGAGCAGGTCCGGGTCGTCGCCTATGACGGACCTGTTGTCCTCGTAGAGCTTCTGCCAGCCGCCCTCGATGCCCTGTTCCTCCGCGATCGTTGACAGGGTGTCGCCGGAGGAGACGGTGTAGGTGTCGCTGTCACCGTCCAGAGCGCTGGCGGTGCCGGCTCCGATGACCGGAAGAGCGAGGGTCGCACCGGTGGCGCTGACGCGGCTGACGAGGCGGCGAGTGGTGTGACGGGGGCGTGGGGCGCGGTGTCGTCCAACTGCAGACGTCAAGGTGGCTCCGTACTCCGAACGCCTGCGAGGTGAGCTGTCGGGTTCGGGCTGGAGAATTGCCCGGCCGTGTGCTGCTACGGCTTCACCCCTAGCCGCCCGGCACGCAAGGCCCGATACGGCGAAAGTGGGTCCCCCACTCCTGCCCTGCGGTGTAGTGACGTGCTGCCGCGCGGCCAGGGGCAGGACTCGGCGGTCCGGCCACGCGGTGTTCGTTGTCGAACGCCGAGCACGCTAGAGGAACCATGTGTTCGAACACAAGGCCTTCACAAGCGGATCCGAGTCAACTGACTTTCTTTACCTGGGAGTTCGGGATGGGTAATCACGATATCCGCGCAAAGGAGGATGCCGGTGCACGCGCTTGCGAGCCAGGACACCACGACGTGGCGGGCGGTCCCTAAGCCGACACAGGGGACATGAGTGGCCGGTTTGGGTCCATCGCCTTCTTGGGTGATCAGCCCAACACTTCGGGACGAACTGCTCCACGATGCTCCTGTGCCCAGGAATCCACCCCATAACTGCGCGGCGTCGCGGCGGAACGGCTTGCTCGCGCGCGGCCGGTCAACTTTCTGCTGTCTGTGCAGGTGGCCCTTAAGCCGCGTATCAGAAGTGCTGGAGGTCATAGCCATTGGGTAACTCTGCATGTCCCGTGGCGGCTATTGGGCGTGGTGGCCGGGAGCGCCCGGAGAGTGGTGATCACCGCAAGGGAGGCCGCTGGAATCCCACGCGATCGTCAGCTGATCACCCGTCAAATACGTTTCTGCATCCGCCAGGAGAGGCTCCGCGGGCGGACGAAGAGCGCCCGGTGCGCTTCGAGCGGTTCGGATGGGTATATCGCCTTGTACCCCATGAAGGGTGGAGGGCGGAAAAGCGGGGGCATAGGCGGGCGCTTAAGATCTTTCCGACACGCGCCCGTTCGGAGAACTGGCTACACTCGCGCCGCATGAGTAAGGCAAGCAGAAGCCGCATACGGCGGGATAATCGAAATCGCCAGATATTCGTCGACGCTTCCAGTCGGCGCAGGAACGTCCTGTGGTACGCGGCCATGGCTGTCGGAGCCGCTTGCACCGGCTATCTGCTGCTGCTGGTCGCCGCGCTCTCCGGGGTGCTGCAACAGCACGTAGAGAAGAAGCCGCCCAGGACCGTCGAGCCGTCCACCACGGACAGCGACCGTCCTGGGTCCGAGCCCTCGGCAGACCTCACGGCCCCTGCCCGCGTCGTGGCCACAGTCTCCTCCGTCCCGACCTCCACTGCACGCCCGGCGGCCGAGCCGGCCGACGCCTCGCCGCCCCCCACAGCCACCACGGCGGCTCCGGCAACAACCAGTCTCCCCGGCCATGGAAGGACCAGGGCAGCCCTGGTCAGAGCCAACCCGTCCCCGCGTGGAGGCACTGTCAGGTGAGTCCTCGGCACGCGCAGCACCGTGACCCGCGTGGGCACTGGCTCCTGCTGATCCTGGTCCTCTCCGCGGTCGCCGCCGCCCTGCTCTTCGAAGGCTGGACCACCCACGCGGTCGCCGAAGCGCAGACGAAGCGCGACTGCACCGAACCCGTACCGAAGGCCGCGGACACCGGCGACCCGGTGGTGCGCATCACCGGGGACAAGGTGGAGACGGCAGCCATGCCCGCACGTACCGTTGCCCTCACCTACGACAGCGGACCCGACCCCGTGTGGACCCCGCGCCTGCTCGACCTGCTGCGCAAGCACCATGCCCACGCCACCTTCTTCCTCTCCGGCGCCCAGGCCGCCCGGGAACCGGACCTGGTGCGGCGGATCCGCGCCGAGGGCCACGAGATCGGCTCGTTCACCTACAACAAGACCGACTTGGGCTCGGTATCGGCCTTCCGTAACCGGCTGGAGCTGTCGCTCACGCAGACGGCGCTGGCGGGCAGCGCAGGAGTCAGCACCTCGCTGCTGCGGCTGCCGAACACCACCCAGGCGGACACGATGTGCGGCGGCGAGTGGAGGGCGGCGCGGCGCGCCGCCGCAGACGGCTACCTGCTGGTCGCCGCCGACGGTCCGTACCGGAAGCCGTCGCAGGGCCTGATCCGGCAGTACACCCAGACCGACGCCGCGTACAGAGAGACGAAAAAGCTGCTGGGCGACCGGAACGTCAAGGAGTTCACCACCGTGACGGCCGGGCTCGGAATGCCCTCGGCCAACGCGCCGGTGTCCGCCATCGACCGCGGGCAGGGCAGAGGCCTGATCTGGGTCCAGACCCTCGGGCACGCCTTCGTGAGCGCCATGACCTGGGTGCTCGGGATAACGGGCGGGCTGGCGCTCCTGCGGCTGGTGATGCTCGTCGTCCTCGCCCGTACCCATGTCCGTCGTCTCCAACGCTTCCGCCCCGGCTCGCCCTGGCTGCGGGAGGTCAACGAGCCGGTGACGGTCCTCGTACCCGCGTACAACGAAGAGGCGGGGATCGAGGGCACCGTCCGTTCGCTCCTCGCCTCCACACACCCGTATCTGCAGATCATCGTGATCGACGACGGGTCGACGGACCGGACGGCGGACATCGCCACATGGATCAACGATCCCCGCGTCCAGGTGATCCGTCAGCCCAACGCGGGCAAGGCCGCCGCGCTCAACACCGGCCTGGCCTATGCGAGATACGACATCGTGGTCATGGTCGACGCCGACACCGTCTTCGAGCCGGACGCCATGTACCGGCTCATCCAGCCGCTCGCTCACCCGGCCATCGGCGCGGTCAGCGGCAATACCAAGGTCGCCAACCGGCGCCGCATGCTGGGCAGATGGCAGCACCTGGAATACGTCTTCGGGTTCAATCTCGACCGCCGGATGTTCGAGGTGCTGGAGTGCATGCCGACGGTCCCCGGTGCCATCGGCGCGTTCCGCCGGGACGCGTTGCTCGGCGTCGGCGGTGTCAGCGAGGACACCCTCGCCGAGGACACCGACCTCACGATGGCCCTGTGGCGGGCGGGCTGGCGGGTGGTCTACGAGGAGTCCGCCATCGCCTGGACCGAGGTTCCCACAAAGCTGGGTCAGCTGTGGCGGCAGCGCTACCGCTGGTGCTACGGCACGCTCCAGTCCATGTGGAAGCACCGCCGTGCCCTTGGCGAGGTGGGCCCGGCCGGGCGCTTCGCCCGCCGCGGGCTGACGTATCTCACTCTCTTCCAGGTCCTGCTGCCGCTGCTCGCGCCGGTCGTCGATGTCTTCGCGCTGTACGGGGCGCTCTTCCTCGACCCCGTGCAATCGGTCGGGGTGTGGCTCGTCTTCCTCGTCGTCCAGATGGCCGGCGCGGGATACGCGCTGCGGCTGGACCGCGAGCGGTTGAGAACGCTGTGGGCGATGCCGTTCCAACTCCTCGTCTACCGGCAGCTGATGTATCTGGTGATCATCCAGTCCGTGGTCAGCGCCCTGCTCGGCACCCGGCTGAAGTGGCACCGCATGCAGCGCTCCGGCTCGGCCGCCGAGCTGATCCGCGGACCGGTCGCGTACAAGAGCCTGTCGTCGAAGTGAGCAAGGGGCGCGGTCCGTTGCGACCCGCCCAAGGAGCCTGACACCGTGCCAGGCCCACAACTCAGGACTTTCGGACCAGATCTCCGGATCCTTGGGGTGGACCGCCGGTAACCATGCAGACTCCTCCCCTATGAGAGATTGGCCGGACGGTTTGACCGACAGAAACCGGCGCGGCGGTGATGCGGAGCCGACGCGCGCCATGGGGTACGACCTGCGGCAGGGCGCACACCTGCCACGGCAGCGCTCGGCACCGCCGCCGCTGCTGACACCCGAGTCGTCCCCGGGGTGGCCGGCCGCGGGCCATGCGCCGAGCGGCCAGGTCCACCCCGGCATCCCGCACCAGGTCGGCACCGGCGGTCCGTGGGGCAACGACGACGCCTACGACTCCTACGACTCCTACGGCCCGGGGGCCGAAGGCCCGGAGGCGGAGGACGACCACGGCGGCCGCAGACGGGGCCGCCGGATCATGCGGACGCTGATCGTCCTGGTCCTGGTGATCCTCGTCACGTCCATCGGCACGTACGTCTGGGCCGACTTCAAGCTCGACCGCGAGGTCGACCTCGCCAAGGTCGGGGACCGTAGCCCGAGTGGCGAGGGCACCAACTACCTCATCGTGGGCTCCGACAGTCGCGAGGGCCTCTCCAACCAGGACAAGAACGACCTGCACACCGGCTCGGCCGAGGGCCGCCGCACCGACTCGATGATCGTGCTGCACACCGGCGACAACGGCACCACAATGATGAGCCTGCCGCGCGACTCGTGGGTGACCATCCCGGCGTTCACCCGCCCCGAGACCGGCAAGCACTACGCCGCGGCCAAGAACAAGCTGAACGCGGCGTTCTCGATGGGCGGACCCGAGCTCCTCGTGCGGACCGTCGAAGCCAACACCGGCCTGAAGATCAACCACTATGCGGAGATCGGCTTCGCGGGCTTCGTGAACATCGTCGACTCGGTCGGCGGTGTCGACCTATGCCTCGACAAGGACATCAAGGACGAGAAATCGGGCGCCGATCTGAGGAAGGGCTGCCAGACTCTCAGCGGCGCCGACGCGCTCGCGTTCGTCCGCCAGCGCCACCAGGAGGCCGAGGGCGATCTGGGCCGGACCAGGAACCAGCAGAAGTTCCTGTCCGCGCTCGCCGACCAGGCCGCCACCCCGGGCACCGTCCTCAACCCGTCCAAGCTCTACCCGGCCATGGGCGCGGGGCTGGAGACGCTCATCGTGGACAGGGACATGAGCCTGTCGAAACTCACGTCGATGCTCCAGGCGATGAAGGCCGTCACGGGCGGCGACGGCAAGCAGATCAACGTCCCCGTGGCCGACCAGGGCTTCCAGACGTCCAAGGGCAGTGCCGTGAGGTGGGACACGACGCAGGCGAAGAAGCTCTTCGACGAGCTGAAGAACGACCAGCCGGTGAGCCTCGGGGAGAAGAAGTGACCAGCCGCCTGTAACGGACGGACAGAACGAGGCCGTCCCCTCCGCTACGGAGGGGACGGCCAGGCCGTGTCTGGCTGCATCGCCACCTCGTCCCCCTGTGGCGTCCCCTATGGCCGAGGGGAGATCTGCCCTACTGGCCCCCGTTGTTCCCCCATCGCCAGGCCGATGTGGGACGCCCTCGGACGTCCGGCCGAGTTCACTGCTCCCCGGGCGTTCGCCAGCCGGCCGCGCAGGCGGGCCGCGTCCTGGGCGGGCGGCAGGCCGTAGGCGCGCCGGTACTCGCGGTTGAACTGTGTCGCGCTCGCGTATCCGACGGCTTCCGCGACCAGCGCCGCCGTGGTGTTTCCTGCGACCAACCGCCGCCGTGCCTCCTGCAGCCGCAGGTGTTTCTGGAACCGCAGCGGGCTCATGCCGGTGGCGGCCTTGAAGTGCCGGTGCAGGGTGGCGGTGCTCATATGCGCCACGGCTGCGATCTCCTCGATGGTGAGGGGTTCGGTGTAGTGCTCGCTGATCCACGCGGCTGCCTGGCGTACCCGGGCCGCGCCGGAGTCGGCCAGTGCGAAGTGACGCAGGTGCGGCCCGAGGGGGCTGCCGAGCAGCCGGTAGAGGATTTCGCTTTCGGTGCGGGCGGCCAGTGGGCGGATGTCGTCCGGGGCGTCGAGCAGCCGCACCCACCGGGTGACCGCGTCGACGAGTTCCGGCGTCATCGACGCTGTGATCTGCCCGCCTGGACCAGGGGGCGTACGCGGGTCGGTTCCGTCCAGTTCCAGCAGCAGGTCGGCGAGCGCCCGGCCGCGGAGTCGCAGCACCGCCGAGCGGTACGGCACCCGCTCGAACACGGCGGTGACCGGCAGCACGAGTGAGTTGAGGAACATGTCGCCGCGCCCGGTCACCCAGCTTTGGTCGCCCGCGATGGTGCGTTTGGCGCCGTCGGCGATGAAGCAGATCATCGGCTCGTACAGCAGGTCGAGGGGGGCGACCGGCTCGTCGAGCGCTACCAGCGTGAGGCGTGGGACCGCGCTGTCGGACCACAGGCCGTCGCTGTGCCGGGCGACGGCGGCCGCGAGCTGGTCCAGCATGGAGGAGCTCCCTTGCTGAGAGGATTAGGCAATCCTATGCGATCTCCGCCCCATGACCTCCCGGCAGGCGCACTTCTAGCGTTGACGGCATGACACAGCACAACAAGAACGCGCAGAAGCGCAAGCTCGGTACGCAGGGCCTGGAGGTCGGAGCGATCGGCCTCGGCACGATGGGCATGACCATGGCGTACGGCGCCGCCGACGAAGCCGGCGGCATCGCCACCATCCGCCGGGCCTACGAACTGGGCGTGACCCTCTTCGACACCGCCGAGATGTACGGCATGGGCACCGGCAGCAATGAGCAACTGCTCGGCCGCGCCGTGAAGGACTTCCGCGACGAGATCGTGATCGCCACCAAGTTCGGCTTCGACCTGAGCGATCCGCAGAACGTCGGGGTCGCGCTGGACAGCCGGCCGGAGCACATCCGCGAAGTCACCGAGAACAGCCTGCGCCACCTCGGCACCGACCACATCGACGTCCTGTACCAGCACCGCGTCGACCCGGACGTGCCGATCGAGGACGTGGCCGGCACGGTCGGCGAGCTGATCGCCGAGGGCAAGGTGCGCTACTTCGGGCTCAGCGAGGCCGGCCCCGACATCATCCGGCGCGCCCACGCCGTCCATCCGGTGTCCGTGCTGCAGACCGAGTACTCGGTGTTCGAGCGCGCCGTGGAGGCCGAGGTGCTGCCGCTGGTGCGTGGGCTGGGCATCGGTTTCGTGCCGTACTCGCCGCTGGGCCGCGGATTCCTCACCAGTACGGTGAAACCCGCCGCCGAATACCCTGCGGACGACATGCGCAGCTGGGACGACCGCTGGCAGCCCGGCAACTACGAAAGGAACCTGGCCGCCATCCGCGAGCTGACCGCGCTCGCCGACGCCAGGGGCATCACGGTCACGCAGCTGGCGCTGGCCTGGCTGCTGGCCCAGGGCGACGACATCGTGCCGATCCCGGGAACCCGTAACCCGCAGCGCCTCGCCGAGAACGTCGCGGCGGCGGACATCACGCTCACGCCGGAGAACCTCGCCCGCGTGCAGGAGATCCTGCCGCACGGCGCGGCCGGATCCCGCTACCCCGACGCAATGATGCCGTCCTGGTGACGCCGCTCCCCTCGGGGCGAACGTGAGCGCGTCCGCTGACCAGTCGCTTCCAGGGGAGTTGCACCCGGCTCCTGGCCCGGAGCCGGGTGCCCTCGTCGCCCTCGCACTCCGCTGCTCTCCAGGGCACCCCGGACCCCGGCCCTCAGGATGCGGAGGCGGGGGTTCCCTCCTGTTCCGCCTCCACCTGCTGGTTCCACTCGCGCTTGGATGCCTGCCAGCCGTCCTCGTCGTGCCCCCGCCGCCAGTAGCCGGAGATCGACAGCCGCTCGCGCGGCACTTCCCGCTCGACCCGCAGCAGGCGGCGGATCTCCTTCACGAACCCGGCCTCGCCGTGCACGAACGCCTGCACCTCGCCCTTCGGGAAGTCCAGCGCCCGTACGGCCGCCACCAGCGCCTCGCCCACCGGCGCGCCGCCCCGGAACAGCCAGACGACCTCCGCGCCCGGCGGAACGGCCAGCTCCTGCTGCTCCTCCGGCCCGGCCACCTCCACGAAGGCGCGGACCTGCGAGCCCGCGGGAATGCGCTCCAGCGCGGCGGCGATGGCGGGCAGGGCGCTCTCGTCGCCCGCGAGGAGGTGCCAGTCGGCGGCCGGGTCCGGCGCGTAGCCCCCGCCGGGGCCCGAGAAGAAGATCTCCTCGCCGGGCTTCACGCTCGCCGCCCACGGTCCCGCCACGCCCTCGTCGCCGTGGACCACGAAGTCAAGGGCCAGCTCGCGCGCCTCCGGGTCCCAGCTGCGCACCGTGTACGTCCGCATCCGGGGCCACTGGTCGCGCGGCAGGTCGCGGCGGACCGCCTCGATGTCGAACGGCTCGGGGTACGCCACGCTCTCGATCGGGAAGAGCAGCTTGACGTAGTGGTCGGTGTACTCGCCCGCGCCGAATCCGGTCAGGCCCTCGCCGCCCAGCACCACGCGCACCATGTGTGGCGTGAGCTGCTGCGTACGCACCACACGGGCGCGGTTGAGCTTCGGTGCCTTACGTGCCGGACGATCTGCCACGGTGGCCTCCCCTGCCTCACACCATCGTTGGTTAGGTAGACCTAACCTAACAGGATCAATGCTGGAGCGCGGTGAGAAGCCGCTGCAGTGAGCCGCCGAGCCCCCAGCGCTCGGCCAGCGCCAGCACGGCGTCGGGGTCGCGCGGCGTGCGCGGCAGCGCGGGGTCGAAGTCCGGAAGCGGTACGTCCGAGGCGACCCGCACGACCTTGGGCGCGACCGCGATGTAGTCCCGCGCCTCGTCAAGGCGCTTGCGCTGCGCCGGGCTGATCTTGGCCATCGGGTTGCCGAGCGCGGCCATGATCCCCGCCAGATCGCCGAACTCGGCGAGGAGCTTGGCGGCGGTCTTCTCGCCGATGCCCGGGACGCCGGGCAGTCCGTCGCTCGGGTCGCCGCGCAGCAGCGCCAGGTCCGCATACCCCGGCCCGTCCACGCCGTACTTCGCGCGCAGCCACGCCTCGTCGACGGGCTGGAGCGTCCCGACGCCCTTCACCGGGTAGAGCACGCGCACCCCGCGCGCGTCGTCCACCAGCTGGAAGAGGTCACGGTCCCCGGTGACGATGTCGACGGGTCCGGTGGCATGGCCGGTCAGCGTGCCGATCACGTCGTCCGCCTCGTACGCGGGCACGCCCACGCGCGTGATGCCCACCGCGTCCAGCACCGCCTCGATCACCGGCACCTGCGGGGAGAGCGTGTCGGGGACCTCCTCGATGTCGGAGCCCTCCGGCACCTCCTCCGCGACCCGGTGCGCCTTGTAGCTGGGGATCAGCTCGACGCGCCAGTGCGGGCGCCAGTCGGCGTCCATGCAGGCCACGAGGTCGTCGGGGCGGTGGTCCTGGACGAGCCGGGCGATGAAGTCCAGCAGTCCGCGCACCGCGTTGACCGGCGAGCCGTCCGGTGCCCTGACCGAGTCCGGCACGCCGAAGTACGCGCGGAAGTAGAGGGAGGCGGAGTCGAGGAGCATCAGGCGTCGGGTCACACTCCGCATGATGCCGTACCGGACTGACATGGCCCGTGGAGTGAACCTTCCATTTGTGAAGTGGATCAACTTCGGTTTGTGCTCCCAGGTCACGGGAGCGGTCCGCCGGCGGGGAGGCGGGCCCCCTGGCTGGGGGTCGCGATCCAGAACGCCGGCCAGGGCAACGAGAAGGAGTCCGCGCGTCGCTGGATGGACGCCCACCCGGACGTGGTGGCCCGGATGGCGCCCGTCACCGGCTGAGTCCGCCTTGACGCCTGGGGGCCCGGGAACGACGACGTCGTTCCCGGGCCCCCAGACATGTGAGGTCAGATGGCAGCCCGAACCTCGCGGGCCGCGGCCGTCATGTTCTCCAGCGCCGCGTCCGCCTCCTCGGGGAAGCGGGTCTTCAGCCCGCAGTCAGGGTTGACCCACAACCGCTCGGGTCGCACCGCCCGGAGCGCCTGCCGCAGCAGATCCGCGATCTCCCCTGCGGACGGGACGCGCGGCGAGTGGATGTCGTACACACCCGGGCCCACCTCGCGCGGGTAGCCCGCCTCCGCCAGCTCGCCCGCGATGCCCATCCGGGACCTCGCCGCCTCCAGGCTGATCACGTCCGCGTCCAGGGCCTCGATGGCGGGCAGGATCTCGCCGAACTCCGCGTAGCACATATGCGTGTGCACCTGCGTGTCGGCCCGGACCCCGCCCGTGGTGAGCCGGAACGCCTCGGTGGCCCACGCCAGATACCCGGCCCGCGCGGCCCGCCGCAGCGGCAGCAGCTCGCGCAGCGCGGGCTCGTCGACCTGCACCACCGCCGTGCCCGCCGCCTCCAGATCGGCGACCTCGTCGCGCAGGGCGAGGGCCACCTGCCGGGCGGTCTCGGCGAGCGGCTGGTCATCGCGTACGAAGGACCAGGCGAGCATGGTGACAGGACCTGTGAGCATGCCCTTGACCGGACGCTCCGTCAGGGACTGGGCGAAGCGCGTCCACTCCAGGGACATGGGCGCGGGCCGCGACACGTCCCCGGCGAGGATCGGCGGCCTGACATAGCGGGTGCCGTACGACTGGACCCAGCCGTGCCGGGTCGCCAGGAAGCCGTTCAGCTGCTCGGCGAAGAACTGCACCATGTCGTTGCGCTCGGGCTCGCCGTGCACCAGCACGTCCAGACCCGCCTTCTCCTGGAAGGCGATCACGTCCCGGATCTCCCGCTCGATCCGCTCCCGGTACTCGTCCTCGGTGAGGCGGCCGGTCCGCAGGCCCGCGCGGGCGGCCCGGAGTTCGGCGGTCTGCGGGAAGGAGCCGATCGTGGTCGTCGGCAGCGGCGGCAGGCCGAGTCGGGCGCGCTGGGCGGCGGCCCGTACCTCGTACGGCTGCGGGCGCCGGGTGTCGGCAGCCGTCACCGCCGCGCAGCGCTCCCGTACGGCCGCGTCGCGGGTGAGGGCGGAACCGGCACGCGAGGCGCGCGCGGCACGGGCAGCGGCGAGCTGCGGGGCCACCGCGTCCCGGCCGTCGTTCAGGGCGCGGGCGAGGACCGCGACCTCAGCCGTCTTCTGCCGCGCGAAGGACAGCCAGCGGGCGACCTGAGGGTCCAACTCCCGCTCGGCTGCCGCGTCCAGCGGCACATGCAGCAGCGAGCAGGAAGGCGCGGGGTCCACCCGCCCGGCCAGGCCCAGCAGGGTCGCGAGGGTGCCGAGCGCCTGCTCCAGATCGGCGGCCCAGACGTTGCGGCCGTCGACCACGCCCGCGATCAGGCGGCGGTCCTGCAGACCTCCTATGGCGGCGAGCGCGTCCACATTCGCCGCGGCCGGTCCGGTGAAGTCCAGGGCGAACCCCTCGACCGGGGAGTCCGCGAGCACCGGCAGCGCCTCGCCGAGCCCGTCGAAATACGAGGCGACGAGCAGCTTCGGCCGCGCGGGCACGGCGCCCAGGTCGCGGTAGGCCCGCGCGGTCGCGCTCAGCACCGCGCCCGGCTGGTCCTGGACGAGGACGGGCTCGTCCAGCTGCACCCACTCGGCCCCGGCCTCCCGCAGATCCGCGAGCAGCGACGCGTACACCGGCAGGAGCCGGTCCAGCAGCGTCAGCGGCTGGAAGCCGGGTGCGGCATCCGGGGCGGGCTTGGAGAGCAGCAGGAAGCTGACCGGCCCGAGGAGCACTGGGCGGGCGGTGAACCCCGCGTCACGGCCTTCGGCGAATTCCCCGACCTGCTTGCGTGAGTCCGGGGCGAAGACGCTGTCCTGGCTCAACTCCGGTACAAGGTAGTGGTAGTTGGTGTCGAACCATTTGGTCATCTCCAGCGGCTGCACATCCGCCGTGCCACGGGCCATGGCGAAGTAGGTGTCCAGCTCGCCGAGTCCGGCCGCGCGGTGCCGGGCCGGGACGGCGCCGACGGCCCATGCGGCGTCGAGGACGTGGTCGTAGAGCGAGAAGTCGCCGGTGGGGATCTCGTCGATGCCCGCGTCGCGCAGCTCGCGCCGGACACCGGCGCGCAACGCGGCCGCCGTGCGCAGCAGTTCCTCCTGGGTGATGCGTCCTGCCCAGTAGCCTTCGACGGCCTTCTTGAGCTCCCGGTCGGGGCCCTGCCGGGGGTAGCCGTGCAGAGTCGCCCGCACGCGTGCGGTGTGCGGGGCCTGCGCGGTCCGCGGCGATGTCGCGGTCTGCGCTGTCTGTGCCGTCTGCGCGGTCTGTGAGTCGGTCACGGAACTCTCCTTCGCGAGTTCGTCAGCGACCTCGGGAAGGCGGAGCACGTCGAAGACGGGGACGCTCGTACGTACGCCGTACGCCGTACGCCCCTGCCGCCGCCGACCCGCCCTCGAGGTCCCGGTTGGCCGCACCCCACGGCGGGGCACGGGCAGTGGCAGGTCTTCGGACTCGCGGGCGCGCCTGATGACCTTGCCAGGCACCTACTGGCCGTCGCTTCCCGGACGCCGGGCGTCCAGTGCGTAAGACGGCGGTCGTTCCCGCTCACCGCTGCGGGGCAGTTCCGGATTCCCACCGGATTCCCTCTTGCGACGCTCCCGCCTGGGAGGCGGGGCGAACCAGCTGCACGGCCAGCCTAACGCCTGTGCGCAGATGATCAATGTGCCTGTGGACAACAGGACTCCGCGCCCCCAAGGATTCCGCGCCCCGTGCGTAGGGTGATCGCATGCGCGTCGTATCGCTCGTTCCCTCCCTCACCGAGGCCGTGGCCGTCACCGCGCCCGGGCTGCTGGTCGGCGCCACCGCGTGGTGCAGCCACCCGGCGGGCCTCGACGTCGTACGGGTCAAGGGCACCAAGAACCCCGACGTGCCCGCGATCATCGGGCTCGCTCCCGACCTGGTGATCGCGAACGAGGAGGAGAACCGCGAGCCCGACCTGGCCGCGCTGCGCGACGCGGGGCTCGAGGTCCTCGTCACCGAAGTGCGCACGCTGGAGCAGGCGTTCGCCGAGCTGGTGCGGGTGCTGGTGCGCGGCTGCGGGCTGGCCCGGCCGCGATGGCTGGACGAGGCGGAGGCCGCCTGGCAGGACGTGCGGCCGCCCGGGGACCGGCTGACGGCCGTCGTGCCGGTCTGGCGGCGGCCGTGGATGGTCCTCGGCCGCGACACCTTCGCGGGCGACCTGCTCGCGCGACTCGGCGTCGACAACATCTACGCCGGGCACGCCGACCGCTATCCGAAGATCCGGCTCGACGAACTCAACGCGGCGGGCGCAGACCTCGCCGTGCTGCCCGACGAGCCGTACGCCTTCGGGACCGGCGACGGCCCCGAGGCTTTCCCCGGCCTGCCGTACGCGCTCGTCAGCGGCCGCCATCTCACCTGGTACGGGCCGTCGTTGGCACAGGCCCCGGCCGTCATCGGCGCGGCGCTGCGAGCAGCCGGCCGCTGAGCGTGGCACGCAACGTGCGGAATCCGGCGACGGCCCAGGCCGCCACGAGCAGCGCGAAGAGCGCCGCGGCCGACCAGCCGTACGCGTCGAGGCCTGTGTGCCGGGCCAGGGCCTCGGCGCCCGTGACACAGGTGCCGACCGGGAACGTGAACGCCCACCACGTCATCGAGAACGGCATCCCGCGCCGCACTGCCCGTACGGTCAGCGCGGTGGCGAAGACGAGCCAGAGGAGGGCGAACCCCAGCACCGGCACGCCGTAGAGCACCGCGAACGCGCCCAGCGCCTCGGCGTAGGGCGCCCGGACCGCGCCGCCGCGCGCCGCGTCCGCGAGCTGACCGGGGCGGGGCGGGCAGGCCGGGGGAGCCGGGTGAACCGACCCGCAGACCGGCTCCGGCAGTGGCCACGATAGCGGTGCCCATGACGGTCGCGTACCAGTTGGGCCCGAGTTCGCGCACCGAGACCCGCGCCCGGCGCTCGGGGGCGGGTGCCGGCCCAGCGCCGGACAGGGGACGGGGGCGGGACTGCGCGAGGGTGGCCATGCGAGTACCCTCGCGGGCGCCCGGCCCGCGACCTGCTGTCCCTCACGCGCCGGGCGCGCTGACGGCCGTACGGCTCCCCCGGTCCCCCCTACCCCGCCGCTCACTCAAGCTTTCTGCAGAGCAGCGCATCCGGTGTCTTCGACGACCCCACGCGCCCGGTGTACGCGACCCCGGCCGCGTACTCGTCGTCCGCGCACTGGCCCTTATGGCGGCCGTACGCGAAGTCGCCGCCCTTGGCTGCCGCCGGCCGGTCGTCGCCCCGGTCGAACCACACCGTCCGGCCGTTCGTGCCCAGCGCCGTGCCCGCCTCCGCGCACAGGGCGGCGGAGACGGCGGCTCCGCGCACGCTGTAGCCGATGAGGAAGTGGCGGGCCGGGCACTGGAGTTTGGTGTACCCCGAGGCCCAGTCGCCGCCGCCCGGTTCGACGTACCGTTCGTCGCGGACGACCTCGTGTCCGCCGCCCGCGGGCCAGAGGCCGCGGGCGCCTGCGTCCGTGCACAGCCCCCGGTTTCCGGTGTGGCTGAGCCCGGCGAGCCGCTGCCCGTCCGGGCACGCCGCCTTGCGCGCCCCGGAGTCCCAGTCCGGCAGCGCGCGCATCCGCAGCGACTGGACGAAGTCCCCGTGGTCGGGGCTCAGCATGGACCAGCGGTCGACCGGTTCGACCTCGCCGGTCTTTCCCCGGGAGTTGATCAGCCGGAGCCAGGCGGGGGCGCGCCAGTCGTCACCGTCGAACAGGCCCATGCGCTCACCCGCCGCGTTCCAGTGCAGCAGGGCCCAGCCGTTGCCCTTGCGGTTCTCGTGCCAGCCGACGAGCGGCCAGTACGCGAAGTCGGCGTCGGTCTCGACGAGATAGTCGACGAAGTTGCGGAACCAGGCCCGCTGCTTCTCGCCGGTCTCCTCCCGCCCGCCGGCCCCGAACTCGCTGATCCACACGGGGGCGGTGAAGTGCCGGTCCCGCACGGACGTGACGTAGAAGGCCTGCCGGTGCAGCACGTCGTACAGCTCGGCGCGGCTGAAGTCCCGGTAGCGGGGGTCGGAGGTCTCTCCGGCGCCGGTGGCGCCGCTGTGGTTCGGTCCCGTGTAGTCGTAGAAGTGGGCCGAATACACGAGCTTGCCGGATGTGACCAGGGTGTGCGAGAGCCGCTGGACGGGCTCGAGGGTGGGGCGTCCGTGGGCGAGTCCGTCGACGGGGATGCCGGTCCAGTTGATGCCTTCGACGATGACGAGGAGGTCGGGGTTGCCCTCCTGGAGGATGCGGTCGCCGAGCCGCTGGGAGGCGGCGAACCAGTCGTGCCGGTCGCCCAGGCCCCAGTTGGGGTCGTCCCCTACGGAGCGGCGCACCTCGTTGTAGAGGTCGGCGCCGGCCACGCGCGCGTTGTGCCGGTAGCGGCGCACCATGAACAGCCAGTCGCTCTCCCAGGTCGCGTCGCTCTGGCTCGAGTTCCAGCGCTCGTTGCCGTCCACGCCGCAGCACCAGCGCGAGGTGTTGGTGTGGTTGTTCAGGATCACCGCGAGGCCCGCGTCCGTCAGCGCCTTGACTGCGGCGTCGTAGACCTGGAGGGGGGTCTTGCCCCGGAGCTCGGGGTTGGCCGCCACCGCGGCGTCGGGGACCGGCCGCCGGTCGTGCACCATCTCGTTGGAGAAGGGCAGCCGGACGCTGTTCAGTCCCAGCTCGCGGAATCCGGCCACGATCTCACCGACCCGGGCCCGGTCCAGGCCGAGCGGCATACGGTCGGACTTCTCGCCCGCGTGGTTGTGGGCCGGGTCGTCGGGGCTGCCGGAGCCGGTCCACGTGCCGCTCGCGCCGTGCCAGTTCCCGGACTTGAGCTTGAACCGGTGGCCGTCGGCGTCGACGATGTAGCGCCCTCTGGTGCTCAGCGGGGGCGTCCAGGCCTCAGCGGGCCGTACGGCGAGGAACCTCCGGAGGGACTGTCGGAGGGAGTGGCGGAGGAGCTTCCGGAGGGCCGGGCGGCGTGCGCGGCAGGCGGCTCGGCCCCGGCGCACGGAACGGCCGCAGCCCCCACCAGAAGGCCCAGTACGGCGGCGGCCAGCGCCGGCCTGATGACGGACTTTGTCACGGCCACCCGTTTCCCTCGCACCGGGGAGGGTCAGGGCCCCGGTGAGTTGGCATGTCTGCGCCTGGCATGTCTGCGCCATGATGGGGTGCCCGGGCGAGGATGAACAGGGGCAACCGGACGGGGGTTTGACCTCAACCGGAACTCACAGCGACTGAGCCGCCGCCACCAGCGCCTCCATCAGCCGCAGGTCCTCGCCCGCCTCCGGATGCCACTGCACGGCCAGGACGAAGCCGCTTCCGTCGCTGAGTTCCACCGCCTCCAGCGTGCCGTCCTCCGCGTGCGCGGAGGCCAGCAGCCCGCGCCCGAGCCGCTCGACCGCCTGGTGGTGGTACGTCGGCACGGTCATCGCCTCCGGCAGCACCTCGCTGAGCCGCGTCCCGGGCACCGGCTTGACCTCGTGGTGCTCGAACACCCCGGGCGGTCCGCAGTGCCCGTCGTGCCCGACCGACTCCGGCAGGTGCTGCATGAGCGTTCCGCCAAGGACGACGTTGAGCAACTGCATCCCGCGGCAGATCCCGAGCAGCGGCGTGCCGGTCGCGAGCGCCGCCTCGATCAGGGCGAGTTCCCAGGCGTCCCGCTCCCGGTAGGCAGGCCCGGTCTGCGGGTGCGGCTCGGCCCCGTACCGTACGGGCTCCACGTCCGGGCCGCCCGAGATGACAAGCCCGTCGACCAGCGCCACCGCCGCCCTGGCCTGCTCCGGGTCGTCCGGTGGCAGCAGCGTGGCCAGGCCGCCCGCGTGCTGTACGAGGCGGTGGTACCCGGCGGGCAGCACAGCCGCCGGCAGATCCCAGACCCCCCAGCGCACCGAGGGCTCCAGGTACGTACTCAGGCCGATCACGGGTTTGGCCACGCTGCTTCCCCTGTCCAACGGTCGTCCGTCCGGTCGCCCCTCAGAATTCCAGTTCGTGCTCGATGGCGGCCAGTTCTTCGGGTGTGCCCTGGACTTTCGGGCCGGTGAACCACTTGCGGGCCGACACCAGCCACCAGGTGCCGGCGAAGCCGAGGACGATGACGACGGCGAGCGGGGTGTAGTTGAAGGTGGCCGCCGTGACCGGGCTGGTCGTCGGCAGCATGAAGAGCACGGAGATGACCACCGTCCACGCGACGGCGATGACGCCGACGGGCCTGCTCCAGCGGCCGAGGTGCCACGGGCCGCGCTGGAACCGCTCGCCCTGCAGCAGGCGGAGGAACGTGGGCAGGACGTAAGCGATGTACAGGCCGATCACGGCGATCGAGGTGACGGCCGCGTACGCCGTGGCGTTCCACAGGTACGGCAGGCCCAGCAGGAAGGCGCCCCCGGCGGCCAGCCAGACCGCGTTGGTCGGGGTCTTGGTCCGCTTGTTGATGCGGTGCCACACCCGCGAGCCCGGCAGGGCGCCGTCCCGGGAGAAGGCGTAGATCATCCGTGAGTTGGCCGTGACCGACGACATGCCGCAGAAGAACTGGGCGCCGATCGCGATGAGCAGGAGCAGCTTGCCGCCGGTGACGCCGAGCGCGTCGATGAAGATCTGCGCCGGCGGGACGCCGGTCGCGCTGCTCAGCGCGCCGTCGTAGTCCTGGATGGCGAAGGTGATGCCGACCAGCAGGATCCAGCCGGCGACCAGGGAGACGAGGATCGACATCACGATGCCCCGCGGGCCGGCCTTGGCCGCGTCGTGCGTCTCCTCGGTCATGTGCGCCGAGGCGTCGTAGCCCGTGAAGGTGTACTGCGCGAGCAGCAGGCCCAGCAGCCCGACGTAGAGGCCGGAGTGCCAGCCGGTGTTGTTGACGAAGTGCGTGAAGACGAAGGAGGCGGACTGGTGCTCCGACGGCACGACGACCAGTGTGCCCACGATGACCAGCACGCCCACGACGTGCCACCACACGCTGACGTTGCCGAGGAGGGAGATCAGCTTCACGCCGAAGGTGTTCAGCAGGCCGTGCGCCACCAGCACCAGACCGAACAGCATGATCGTGTGCTCCGGGGTGGCGGCGAAGCCGAACTGCAGATCCAGCAGCGCGTTCATGAAGAACGCCGCCCCGAAGTCGATGCCCGCGGTCACCGCCACCTGACCGAGGAAGTTGAACCAGCCGGTGAACCACGACCACGCCGGGCCGTGTCTGGGGGCCAGCTTCGCCGCCCAGTAGTACAGGCCGCCCGCTGTCGGGTAGCTGGAGCAGACCTCGGCCATGGCCAGGCCCACGAACAGCGTCATGACGCCGACCAGCGGCCAGCCCCAGGTGATCAGGGCCGGCCCTCCGGTGTTCATCCCGAAGCCGTACAGCGTCAGGCAGCCGGAGAGGACCGAGATGATGGTGAACGAGATGGCGAAGTTGGAGAACGCCGACATCGAACGGGCGAGTTCCTGGGCGTACCCGAGCTCGTGCAGACGTTGTTCGTCGCCTGACGGCCGATGTTCCTGCTCCGGCTCCGTCACGTGTTTGTCGAGGGACACAGACGCCTCCTCAGGCTGGGGCCTGCCTGGAATTAAAGGTTTGAGGCGATACCATTGCCCCGGGGCGGGGCCGTACGCAAGGGGCATGCGTTAAACACCGGTTACGAAACGGCCTCGGCCGCCGGGGCGGTTGCTCGGGAACGGACCCGTCCGCACGCTCACGTCAGGAAGCCGCGCAGCAGCGCCGCCGTACCCGCGCAGTGCTCCCGCATCACCTCGCGCGCCGCGTCCGCGTCCCCCTCGAGCACCGCCCCGACCAGCGCGGTGTGCTGCTGCTGCGAGTGCTCCAGATTGCGCACCAGCAGCGGTATGCAGTTCAGCAGGTCGTTGACGGTGGCGCGGACGGCCGCGTACTGGGCGGCGAGCGAGGGCGATCCCGACAGCTCGGCCAGGGTGAGGTGGAGCAGCGTGTCCAGCCGCCGGTAGTCGGCGAGCGGTGCCTCGTGCGTCGCGTCCAGCGCGGCCCGCAGCCGGTCCGCCTGCTCCTCCGGCAGCCCGTGCGCCGCGCACAGACCGGCCGCGCCCACCTCCAGGACCTCCCGGAACCGCAGGGTGTCCTCGAGGTCGACTTTCTCGATCCGCCGCCGCAGCTCGTCCTCGGCCCCGCCGCCCCTGGTCTCGCCGCCCGGCCGCTGGAGGACGAATGTCCCCCCGTACCGGCCGCGCCTGCTCTCCACCAGGCCCTCGTCCTGGAGCACCCGCAGCACCTCGCGCAGCGTCACCCGGCTCACCCCCAGCCGTTCCGCCAGTTCGCGCTCCGCCGGCAGCCGCTCGCCGTACGGGACCAGGCCGAGCCGCAGCACCTGGAGTATCTGCTCCAGCGCCTCCTCGAACCCGTTGCCCGCACGCACCGGCCGCAGCACCGGCGCCAGCCGGTCCGCCGCGGAGCGCACCTCCTGCATGTCGCCCATCGAAGCCCTTCCCAATCAATGGTCTACAGGACTACCTTATGGCCTCCCGGCTGCACCGACAGGAGGCATTCCCGTGGCAGACCGCACACCCCCGCTCTCCGTCGACGAGCTCCGGCGACTCGTCGGCGCCGGGGAGATCGACACCGTCGTCCTCGCCTTCACCGACATGCAGGGAAGGCTCCAGGGCAAGCGGTTCGCCGCCCGCTTCTTCCTGGACGACGTCCTGGACCATGGCACCGAAGGCTGCAACTACCTCCTCGCCGTGGACGCCGACATGAACACCGTCGACGGCTACGCCATGTCCTCCTGGGAGCGCGGCTACGGCGACTTCGCCATGCATGGCGACACCGCCACCCTGCGCCGCACCCCCTGGAACCCCGGTACCGCCCTCCTCACCGCCGACCTGGCCTGGCACGACGGCGCCCCGGTCGCCGCTTCGCCCCGCCAGGTCCTGCGCCGCCAGCTCGACCGCCTTGCCGAGCACGGCTGGACCGCGTACGCGGGCACGGAGCTGGAGTTCATGGTCTTCAAGGACACCTACGAGGACGCCTGGGCGCGCGGCTACCGCGGCATGAACCCGGCCAACCTCTACAACGTCGACTACTCCGTCCTCGGCACCGGCCGCGTCGAGCCCCTGCTGCGCCGCATCCGCAACGAGATGGGCGCCGCGGGCATGATCGTGGAATCCGCGAAGGGGGAGTGCAACCTCGGCCAGCATGAGATCGCCTTCCGCTACGCCGATGCCCTCACCACCTGCGACCAGCACTCCGTCTACAAGACCGGCGCCAAGGAGATCGCCGCCCAGGAGGGCATGGCGCTCACCTTCATGGCCAAGTACGACGAGCGCGAGGGCAACTCCTGCCATATCCACCTCTCGCTGCGCGACGAGTTCGGCGAGCCCGTGCTCGCCGACGACCAGGGCCCGTACGGCATGTCGAAGATCATGCGGCACTTCCTCGCCGGACAGCTCGCCGCCATGCGCGACTTCACCCTCCTCTACGCGCCGAACATCAACTCCTACAAGCGGTTCCGGCCCGGCTCCTTCGCCCCGACCGCCGTCGCGTGGGGACCCGACAACCGCACCTGCGCTCTGCGCGTCATCGGCCACGGGCACTCCCACCGCCTGGAGAACCGCCTCCCGGGCGGCGATGTCAACCCGTATCTGGCGGTGGCGGCCATGGTCGCGGCGGGTCTGTACGGCATCGAGCAGGAGCTGGAGCTCCCTGAGGCGTGTACCGGCAACGCCTACAAGGGCGACGCCGAGCACGTGCCCGCGACGCTCCGCGAGGCCGCCGAGCTGTGGGCCGCGAGCCCGATCGCCCGGGTCACCTTCGGCGACGAGGTGGTGGAGCACTACCTCAACATGGCCCGCATCGAGCAGGAGGCGTACGACACCGCCGTCACGGACTGGGAGCGCTTCCGCTCCTTCGAGCGGATGTAGCCGGTTGTGTGCATTCGTTCCGCGGGCGGAACGGGTGGGCACAACCGGCCACCGGCGTGCAGCCGCGTACGAAACGGGAACCCCAGGGTGCCGTGGGCGGCGGAGCGAACCACAGGAGAGACCTTGCACGAGCTTCACGTCATCGACCCGGCGACCGAGGAGCCGGTCGCCACCATCCCGGCCGCGACCCCGCGGGACGTCGACGCCGCAGTCACCCGCGCCGCGCAGGCCCAGCGCGGCTGGGCGGCCCTGCCCCCCGGCGACCGGGCCCGCCAGCTGCGCCGGTTCGCGTACGCCGTCGACGACCACCTCGAGGAGCTGGCCCGGCTGGAGGTCCGCGAGGCGGGCCACCCCATCGGCAACGCCCGCTGGGAAGCGGGCAACGCCCGCGACCTGCTCGACTACGCGGCCGGGGGAGTCGAGCGCCTGAATGGCAGTCAGATCCCGGTGGCGGGCGGCCTGAACGTCACCTTCCACGAACCCCTCGGCGTCGTCGCCGTCATCGCCCCGTGGAACTTCCCCATGCCGATCGCCGCATGGGGCACGGCCCCGGCCCTCGCCGCCGGAAACGCGGTGATCCTCAAGCCAGCCGAGACCACCCCGCTCACCGCCCTGCGGCTGGCCGAACTCGCCCTGGAGGCCGGGATTCCCGAGGGCCTGTTCCAGGTCCTCCCCGGCGAGGGCCCCGTCGCGGGCAACGCTCTCGTCGAGCACCCGGGCGTCGCCAAGGTCGTCTTCACCGGCTCCACCGCCGTCGGTAAGCAGATCATGGCCAAGTGCGCGGCGAGCGTGAAGCGGGTGACCCTCGAACTCGGCGGCAAGAGCCCCAACATCGTCTTCGCGGACGCCGACGTCGAGCAGGCCGCGGCCGCCGCCCCCGGTTCCTTCCTCGACAACACGGGACAGGACTGCTGCGCCCGCACCCGCATCCTCGTCCAGCGCAGTGTCCACGACCGGTTCATGGAGCTGCTGGAACCCGCGGTGAAGGCCTTCACGGTCGGCGATCCGGCCGACCCCGCCACGCAGATGGGCCCGCTCATCTCCGCGGCTCAGCTGGAGCGCGTACGGTCCTACGTCCCCGAGAGCGCCCCTGCCGCGATCCGCGGCGAAGCCCCGGCGGGCAAGGGCTTCTGGTACCCGGCCACCGTCCTCGCCCCCGACTCGCCCGACGCCCCCGTGGCCGTCGAGGAGATCTTCGGCCCGGTCGCGGTGGTCCTCCCCTTCGAGGACGAGGCCGACGCCGTACGACTCGCCAACGCCACCCCGTACGGCCTGTCCGGCTCCCTCTGGACCCGCGACGTGGGCCGGGCCATCCGCGTATCGCGGGCCGTGGCCGCCGGCAACCTGTCGGTCAACTCGCACAGCAGCGTGCGCTACTGGACCCCCTTCGGTGGATTCGGCGAGTCCGGGCTCGGCCGTGAGCTGGGCCCCGGGGCGCTCACCGCCTTCACCGAGACCAAGAACGTGTTCATCAGCACCGAGGAGAGCAAGTGACCGAGCAGACCCGTCCCTTGCCAGCAGGGGGAACCCCAGTGTGCCGCCGCCTGGTCGGCCGCACCGCCGTGATCACCGGCGCGGGCAGCGGCATCGGCCTGGCCACCGCCCGTCGCTTCGCCTCCGAGGGCGCGAGCGTCGTATGCGCCGACATCGACGAGACCGCGGGCAAGGCGGCCGCCACCGAGACCGGCGGGCTCTTCGTCCCAGTCGACGTCACCGACTCCGAGCAGGTCGAGGCGCTGTTCAAGACCGCGTACGACACGTACGGCTCGGTCGACATCGCCTTCAACAACGCCGGCATCTCACCGCCCGACGACGACTCGATCCTCGAGACGGGACTGGACGCGTGGAAGCGGGTGCAGGAGGTCAACCTCACCTCCGTCTACCTGTGCTGCAAGCACGTCATCCCCTACATGCAGCGCCAGGGCAAGGGCTCCATCGTCAACACCGCCTCCTTCGTGGCGAGGATGGGCGCCGCGACCTCCCAGATCAGCTACACCGCATCCAAGGGCGGGGTGCTGGCCATGTCGCGCGAGCTGGGCGTGCAGTTCGCCCGCGAGGGCATCCGGGTCAACGCCCTTTGCCCTGGCCCGGTCAACACCCCGCTCCTCAAGGAGCTGTTCGCGAAGGACCCGGAGCGGGCGGCGCGCCGCCTGGTGCACGTGCCCACGGGCCGGTTCGCCGAGCCCGAGGAGATCGCCGCGGCGGTGGCCTTCCTCGCCAGCGACGACTCGTCCTTCGTCAACGCGGCCGAGTTCCTCGTGGACGGCGGCATCGCGGGCGCGTACGTGACCCCGCTCTAGGCCCCCGGAGAGCCGAGGTGTCCGCGTCCCGGTGTGGAAGGGGCGCGTCCGCATTGCCGGACCCGGTGTACGGAGTAGAGGGCTCCCCTTAAGGTGACCGCGTGAGCATGACGACCCCGCCCGGCTGGTACACAGACCCCGGGCATACAGGCCAGGGCCCCACCCTGGAGCGGTGGTGGGACGGTTCCACGTGGACCGACTACACCCGCGAACCACAAGGTGCGGTGGCATCCCAGATACCGCCGCAGCACGAGGGCTTCGGCCCGCCGCAGCCGGCCGGCCCCCTGCTGTCGCCCGACCCCGCCCTGCGGGGATACACCCCGTTCCCACCCGTGGGCGGTTCGCGCGGCAAGCCGTACGTGATCGGAGGCGCTGCCGCGGTCCTCGTCGCCGCACTCGTCGGCGGCATCGTCCTGCTGAGCGGTGACGGTGACGGCGACGGCGGCGGCGCGGACCAGGCCGGGGCGAATCCGACCGCAAGTGCCCGGACCCCGGGCCCCGGCGACGGCGGCGTGAACGGCGGCGGGGGAGGGAACTCCGTCCCCGACCCGGGCCCCAGCGGGGCTACGGATGCCGCGCCCGACGTCGTCAACGGCATCTCGCTGCCCGTTCTCGACGGCTGGGAGGCGGGCCGCGTCGGATCGGGCGGCGCGGCCATCACCATCGGCCCGTACCCGTGCCCCGGCCTGCCGGACACGACGTGCGTGCGCGGCGGCGTCTTCAGCAGACCGGCCGCGGGCTACGACGCGAAGTCCGCCGAAGGCGTCGCCAAAGAGGACATCTCCAAGAACGCCCAGGCCTCCTATGGCAAGGACCCGAAGACCGGCAAGGAGATGTACGGCGGGGTCACGTCGAGCAGGGAGATGAAGTCCGTGGCCGTCACCGTCGCGGGCCGGAAGGGCTACCTGGTCCGCTGGAAGGTCGTCACGAAGAAGGGCGACGATGGCTACGTCCAGTCCCTCGTCTTCCCCTCGCCGAACGACGAACAGCGGCTCGTCCTGGTCCGCTTCGGCTTCGACGCGACCAAGGAAGCTCCGCCGCTCACCGACATGGACAGGATCACGCAGGGCATCAAGGCGCTGGCGCCGGGCAGCGGCGGCACGGGCGGCGCGGCCTGAGGCTTGAGACTCGAGCGAGCCGGCTCGGAGCAGCAGGACGCCACTCGTTCCCGCGGGCCGGCAGGGCCGAAGCGCTCAGAGGAAGGTGTGGCCCTCGCCCCGGTACGTCGGCGCCGTGCCGACGATCCGGTCGCCCCCGACGAGCTGCAACTCGTCGAAGCGCTCGCACAGCTCACCCGCCTTCGCGTGCCGGAACCACACCTTGTCGCCGATGAGCAGGTCGTCCGCGGCCGTGCCCAGCAGCGGCGTCTGCACCTCGCCCGCGCCCTCCTGCGGGTCGTAGCGCAGCCCCTCCGGGAGGTACGGCTGCGGGAGCCGGTCCGCACCGGCGGCGCCCGACGCCGGATAGCCGCCGCCCAGCACCGTGACCACCCCGACGCCCGGCCGCCGGACCACGGGCTGGGCGAACAGCGCGGCCGGGCGGCCCCTGAACGACGTGTAGTTGTCGAAGAGCCGCGGCACGAACAGCCCGGACCCCGCGGCGATCTCGGTCACCGCGTCCTCCGCCGCGGTGTGCTGCACGCTGCCGGTGCCGCCGCCGTTGACGAACTCCAGGTCCGGCACCACGGCCCGTACGGCACGCACCGCCTCCGCGCGCCGCGCCGCGAGCTCCTTCTTCGCCGCCGCCTGTATCAGCCGGATCGTGCGGGAGCGCAGCGGCCGCCCGGCGACCGCGTCGCCGACGCCCGCCACATGCCCCTCGTACGCCATGATGCCGACCACCCGGAAACCCGGGCGGCGCGCGATCGACCGGGCGAGATCGGCGAGTTGGGCGGGCGTGCGCAGCGGGGAGCGGCGCGCGCCGATGCGCACCCGGCCGCCCAGCAGCTGCAGCGAGGTGTCCAGCTCCAGGCAGACCCGGACCTCCTCGGCGCCTCCGTTGGCGCGACGCGCGGCGTCGATGAGGTCCAGCTGCGCCGCGTCGTCCACGACGACGGAGACCGCGCCCGCCAGCTTCGGATCACCGGTCAGCTCGGCGAACCGCTCGCGGTCCGCGGACGGGTACGCCAGCAGCACGTCGCCGAACCCCGAGCGGGCCAGCCACAGCGACTCCGCCAGCGTGAACGACATGATCCCCGCGAAGCCGTCGCGCTCCAGGACCCGCTCGAGCAGCGCACGGCAGCGCACCGACTTGCTCGCGACCCGGACCGGCTTGCCCCGCGCGCGCCGTACGAGATCGTCGGCGTTGGCGTCGAACGCGGCCAGGTCGACGAGGGCGAGCGGCGCGTCGAGGTGTGCGGTCGCCCGGTCGTAGCGGGCGCGGTCGGCCGCGGGGCCTGCAGCGGGGGCTGGCATGAGCACACCTTGCCAGAATGCTGTTACCGCTGGGTAGAGGCCGGGTCGGGGCAAACCAGCCATGTGTCCGAGCGGGTTGCCGCCCGGCCCTCACCAGCCCGTAGAGTGACGCGAACGCCACGACTCGCCCGGGTCGTCGGCGGGATTGTCCACATACCAACCGGCCTGCCCCGAAAGGCGATCGGCGGCACGGCGAGCACAGGCGAGGGGGGCGGATGAGCGCCGAATCGCCGCGCGCGGCCTCGCCCCGCTCCTCCGACCTGCCTCCGGGCCCGGGCAACGCGCCGGCGCCGCCGGGCGCGGCAGGAGGCTCCGCGCCGGGCGCGGCGCCTGGATCTGTGCCGGGCGCGGCGCCGACGTCCGAACCGTGGGGCGCGGGCCCCGGTTCGGTGGAGGCGGCGCCTGCGTCCACGTCGTCCGCGGCCGCGTCCGCTCCATCAGGCGCCGCGCCAACGGCCGCTCGGGCGGGCTCAGCGCATGTATCCGTGCCGCCGCCTCCGGCGCACCCCCCGATGCCCCGGCAGCAGCCGGCGGCCGTGGGCCGCCCCACCCCGCCCCGACCCGCTACGGCGCCCGGCGCCGATGGCGGTACGCAGACCCGGGCGTGGTACCAGGCGGCCCCTCCCGCGTCGCCGCCCCCGGCCCGCGCCCCCGGGCGACCTGACGGGATGCCACCCCAACCCGCTGCCGCACCCGCCGTGCCGGACGCCCCCGCCGGACCTCCGCCGGGCGCCTCCGACATCCCGGGCGCCCGCCGTGGCCAGGCCAATCCGCCGGATTCGCCGGGCCCTTCACCGGCGCCGGGCGCTTCGCCCGCGCCGGAACGATCGCCCGCGACCTCCCGCCCCGGCAGCCCGCCGCAGCCCCGGCGCCCCTGGGGACCGAGCGAGGCCCCCGCTCCGGCCGATTCGTCGGCGCCGCCGCGGCCCGTCCGCCAGGAGGGCTCCGACGTCCCGGGCTCGGACGCGGGCGCTCACGCGGGCCCTGACGCCGGCCCTGACGCGGTCGACAGCGCCGACGTTGCCCCCAGCCCGCCGGTACGCACCCCGGCCGCGGAGCCCGACCGCGCGGATCAGGCTCAGCCGGCCCCGTCCTCACCGAACTCGCCGTCCTCCTCGACGGGCTCGACCTCTGCGACTGCGGGCTCGGCGGGCCGTCCGGAGACCGCACCGCAGGACCGGCTCGCCTGGGGTCCGCCCGCGGCTCCTGCCGCGGGCCCCGAGGCGACAGCGCGTCCGGCTCACTCCGAGGGCCCGGGCGTCTGGGGCACGGGCGAGGTGCCGACCGCCTCAGGCGCTGCCTCCGAAGCCCCCGCCCGGGGCCAGGGCGGCGCGCCCTGGTACGGGGGCACAACCGGTCAACTGCCCCCGCCCTGGGGCGTCCCGCAGGCGGGCCCGCAGCTGTGGGGGCACCCGTACCCCGCGAATCCGGCCGCGCGCCTGCGTCCTCCGGTCCGCGCGGCCGCCATCGCGGCGTGCCTCGTGCTCGGGCTCGGGCTCCTCGGCGGGGCGGCCGCCGGGAGCTGGCTCGCCGGGGGCGGAGAGGGCCAACCCGCAGCGGGCGAGGCGTTCCACGAGGCCGGGGACCTGTGGCACAGCCTTCCCGTGGATCGGATCTTCCCGCGCACCGTGCGCGGCGAGGGCGCGGGCCCCGGCGGCGCCGACCGCATCTGGACGCGTGTCGCGGTCGCCCCGGACAGCACCTGCAAGGGCGCCTTCGACCCGCTGCTCGCCAAGGCGCTGTCGCCCGCGGGCTGCAAGAGGCTGCTGCGCGCCACGTACGTCGATGCGACCTCGAGCAGCGTGACCACCGTCGGGCTCGTGATCACCAAGGCGGACGCCGGGAGGATGCGCGCGCTGCGCCACCGCTTCACCTCCGAGGACCTCGGCGAACGCAGAGACCTGATGCCCAGGCCGTACGCGGCGAAGGGCACCGCAGCGGCCGGCTTCGGCGACGCGCAGCGTGCGAGTTGGGTGGTGCGCGTGCTGACGGACGTCCCGGCCGTCGTCTACGCCGTCACCGGCTTTGCCGATGCCCGCAGGGTTCCCGATCCGCAGCCCGCGCAGGCGGCGGCGGCCGCCGCCGCGACCTCGGCCCCGGGCCAGGCGGGCCTGGGCCACGATGCCCGCGGACTCGCGGACCGCATCGAGCGCGGCTTCCGCAAGGCCGCCGCCGCGGCAACGGAGGCCCCCTCATGACCCCGCCCGAGCCCACCGTGCCCGAGCCCACCGTGCCCGAGCCCCGCACTCCGGACGCACCCGCTCGGCTCCGTAGCCCTTCGGCCCCCCACGACGCCGCCCCACCCGAGGATGTGCCCGCCACCCCCGCCATCCCCGGTGGGACCCCCGCCATCCCCGGCACCCCCGCCATCCCCGGCACCCCGGAACCCCCCGCGGGCCGCCCGCGCCGCGCCGCCCGCGCCGGAGCGAAGTCCACCGCCGTCGCCGCCGCGGCCGCGCTGCTCGCGCTGGGGCCCGCCGCGCCCGCGCAGGGCGATGTCATACGGGCCCAGGAGTGGGCGCTCGAGGCGCTCCGCGCCCAGGACGCCTGGCAGACGACGAAGGGCGACGGTGTGACCGTCGCCGTGCTGGACACCGGGGTCGACGACCGGCACCCGGACCTCGAGGGCCACGTGCTCGCCACCAAGGACCTGGTCGGGTTCGGGGCGAGCCGCGGCGACCGCTCGTGGGCCCGGCACGGCACGGCCATGGCCGGGATCATCGCGGGCCACGGGCACGGCCCGGGCCGCGAGGACGGCGTACTCGGCGTCGCCCCCGAAGCCAGGATCCTGCCGGTCCGGGTGATCCTCGAGGACAGCGACCCGGCCCGGAAGAAGGCCCGCGGTTCCCGCGCCGGGGCGCTCGCCCAGGGGATCCGCTGGGCCGCCGACCACGGCGCCGACGTGATCAACCTCTCGCTCGGCGACGACAGCAAGTCGGCACACCCCGAGGCCCAGGAAGACGCGGCCGTCCAGTACGCCCTGCGCAAGGGCGCCGTCGTGGTCGCCTCCGCGGGCAACGGGGGCGAGGACGGCGACCGCGTCTCGTACCCGGCCGCCTATCCCGGCGTGATCGCCGTGACCGCCGTCGACCGCTACGGCTCGCGCGCGCCCTTCTCCACGCGCCGCTGGTACGCCACCGTCTGCGCCCCCGGCGTCGACGTGGTGATCGCCGACCCCGACCGCCGCTACTACGAGGGGTGGGGCACCAGCGCGGCCGCCGCCTTCGTCTCGGGCGCCGTCGCGCTCGTCCGCTCGGCCCACCCCGAACTGAGCCCCGCCCAGGTCAAGGAGCTGCTCGCCGACACCGCGCGGAACTCCCCGGAGGGCGGGCGCAGCGACGACCGCGGCGCGGGCCTGGTGGACCCGGCGGCGGCGATCAAGGCCGGAGCGAAGCTGAAGCCGCGCGCGCAGCAGCCGGTCCCGGCGCAGTACGGGCAGCGCTACTTCGGGCCCGGACCCGACCGGACGCGTCAGGAGGAAGACGGCGTCGGCTGGCCGGCCGCCGTGGCCGGGACGGCTGGGGCGGCACTTCTGGTCGCGGCTTTCGCGCTCTGGCATGCCGCCAGGCGTCCGCAACCCCCGGTCCTCTGACGGCAGGCGGCGCGCAGCCCGGGCCGCCCGGTGGCCGCCCGGCCGGGCGAATCCGCTCGCAGCCCGGCGGATACCCTCGACGCGTGGCGCTCAAGAACATCCCGGACCCCGGGTTCTCCGACGACGACGGCTCCGCCGACCCCCGCCTGGCCGCAGCGCTCGCCGCGTACGCCGATGACCGCGCCGCCGAGCCGCAGGTGCTGTCGGCTCTGCCCGGCGCCCGGCTTCTCGTGCCGGTGGTTGCCGTCCTCGGAGAGGCGGAGACCGGTTCGGACGGCCTGCGCCGCGAGAAGACGAGCGACATGGCCGTTCCGACGCTGAAGGGCCCGGGGGGCCGCCGGGCGCTGCCCGCCTTCACCTCCACCGAGACGCTGGCCCGCTGGGATCCGGAGGCCCGGCCCGTGGCCGTACCGCTGCACCAGGCGCTGCAGGCGGCCGCCCATGAGCGGGCCGACACGGTCGTCCTCGACCTCGCGGGCCCCGTGCCCTACCAGCTGACAGGCCCCGCCCTGCTCGCCGTCGCCGAGGGCCGGCAGTCCACGGATCCGCTGGCCGACCCGGCCGTCGCAGAGGCGGTACGGACTGTGGTGGCGCACGAGTCCGCCGTGCTGCGGGCCCACCTCACGCCGGGCGGTGAGGCCGACGGCACCCTGGCCCTGGCGCTCGCGCCCGGCGCCCCGGCTCGGGAGGTGGCGCAGCGGGTGGCCACGGCGCTGGCCGCCGACGAGGTGCTGCGGGCACGGCTGGTGCGCGGCCTCGACATGGCGCTGGTGCCCCCGGAGACCGCGATCCGCGGCGAACCGCTCTTCGTCCGAGCCCAGCGGGCGTGATGTCCGCATTCGCCCCACAATGCAAAGAAACTGAGTGATCTTTGCGAGGTGGGCGAGATGGAGACGACGGCACCCACGGTGGGCCTCCCGGGCGGGGTCGATACGCGCACGGTCGTATCCGAGTTCCTCGGGACCCTGCTGCTCGTGTTCTTCGGGGTCGGCTCCGCCGTCCTGGGTGCCGAGTACATCGGCACCGTCGGCATCGGACTGGCCTTCGGTTTCGCGCTGCTCGCCCTCGCCTACGCCCTCGGCCCCATCTCGGGCTGCCACCTCAACCCCGCGGTCACGCTGGGCATGCTGATGGCCAAGCGCCTCAGCGTCCGCAGGGCGGTGGAGTACTGGATCGCGCAGCTGCTCGGCGCCATCGTGGGCGCCGCCCTGCTGCTGATGGTGGCCAAGCAGGTGCCGGGGCTCGAGGTCACCGGCGCCTTCGGCACCAACGGCTACGGCTACCGCTCCGCCCTGGGGATCAACATCTTCGGCGCGTTCGTCGCCGAGATCCTGCTGACCTTCCTGCTCGTCTACGTCTATCTGGCGGTGACGCGCAACCTCGTGCTCATCGGCTTCGCCGCCCTGCCGGTCGGTCTGACGCTCGGTCTGGTGCAGCTGGTCGGCATTCCGCTCACGGGTACTTCGGTCAACCCGGTCCGCAGCCTGGGCCCCGCGATCTTCGCGGGCTCGGCGCCCATGGCGCAGGTGTGGCTGTTCCTGATCGCACCGCTGGTCGGCGGAGTGCTCGCCGCGCTCGTACACGCCGTCACGCACGGCGGTGAGACGCTCGGCATCACCCGGCCGGCCGCGGGCGCCCCGCCGGAGGAGGACGCGGAGGCCGGGGCAGCGCCCCCGCCCCCGGAGGCGGGCCGCCCGTAGCGACCAACCAGATCAACCGGATCAACCGGATCACCCAGATCAACCGGAACGACCGGCAAGACCGAGCGACCGGAAACGACCGGGATGGTCAGCCGTACACCGGCCCCGTGAACTTCTCGCCCGGGCCCTCTCCCGGCTCGTCCGGCACCGCGGACGCCTCGCGGAAGGCCAGCTGCAGCGACTTCAGCCCGTCCCGCAGCGGCGACGCGTGATACGAACCGACCTCCGTCGCGCTCGCCGTGACCAGACCGGCCAGCGCTGTGATCAGCTTCCGCGCCTCGTCCAGGTCCTTGTGCTGCTCGCCCTCCTCGGCGAGCCCCAGGTTGACCGCGGCGGCACTCATCAGGTGTACGGCCACGGTCGTGATCACCTCGACCGCGGGCACGTCCGCGATGTCGCGGGTCATCGTGTCGAAGTCGGGGGCCTGCCCCTCGGGCTGGGGAGTCGGCTGCTGCGGGGTGGCGTCGCTCATGCTCAGGACTTCTTTCACTGGACGGCAGCCCCCACCCTATGGCCCCGCGCCCCCAGCGCACGTGGGTGGTGGGGCCTCCGGACGCTGGTATGCTTGACAAACGACCGGCCGGACACGCCAGTGCCCGGCCCGCAAGTGGAGGCTCCGATCTCCCACCTGGCCGGCCCTCGGGCCGGCGGGTCACCGGTCAGGCGGTGCCCATCGTCCCGTAAGGGCGATGGAAGCCGCTCGACGCGCCCCGCGGAACAGCGCGGCGGTGCTCCCGGTTGTGAGGAGCTCCGCCTGTGACCGTTCGGGGCGTTTTTCGCGTCCTGCGGGCGGGGTCGACGACAGACAACGTAACGCGGCTGTCCGCCAGGCATTCGCGTGGTGCAACCGAGGAGGCCCCATCAGCGCCGAGCCCCGCATCAACGACCGGATCCGAGTCCCCGAGGTGCGACTTGTCGGTCCCAGTGGCGAGCAGGTCGGCATCGTGCCGCTTGCCAAGGCACTGGAGCTTGCGCAGGAGTACGACCTCGACCTGGTCGAGGTCGCGGCGAACGCCCGTCCGCCCGTGTGCAAGCTCATGGACTACGGGAAGTTCAAGTACGAGTCGGCCATGAAGGCCCGTGAGGCGCGCAAGAACCAGGCGCACACGGTCATCAAGGAGATGAAGCTCCGGCCGAAGATCGACCCGCACGACTACGACACCAAGAAGGGTCACGTAGTCCGGTTCCTCAAGCAGGGCGACAAGGTCAAGATCACCATCATGTTCCGCGGCCGCGAGCAGAGCCGTCCCGAGCTGGGATACCGGCTGCTGCAGAGGCTCGCGGAGGACGTCCAGGAGCTCGGCTTCGTGGAGTCGAACCCGAAGCAGGACGGCCGAAACATGATCATGGTTCTCGGTCCGCACAAGAAGAAGACCGAGGCGATGGCCGAAGCCCGCGAGGCGGCCGCCGCCCGCAAGGCGGAGCGCCAGGGCGTTGCCCACATGGACCAGTCTCCGGGGCACCACTCCACGGAGCAGCCCGCCGAGGAGCCTTCCGAGGCGTGATCCTGGGTTCTCCGGGATCGCCGGGGTCACCGCCCCGGATACCAACCGAAACAACTGACGCTCCCGTATGCCGGTTTCCCCGGCGCGCGGGAGCGCCACCGACGAGGAGAGAACGGCGCTATGCCGAAGAACAAGACGCACAGCGGTGCCAGGAAGCGCTTCAAGGTCACCGGCTCCGGCAAGGTCCTGCGCGAGCGCGCCGGCAAGCGCCACCTGCTCGAGCGCAAGTCGTCCCGTCTGACGCGTCGCCTCACCGGCAACGCCGAGATGGCCCCGGCCGACGCCAAGAAGATCAAGAAGCTTCTCGGCAAGTGACGTCGAGCGCCCCGGCCCACCCCGGGGCGGCCGTCTGAGACCGGGACCCATTCGATCCGGGCCGTGTGAGGCACCGCGGCCCCGTACAAGGAGTTAACAAGTGGCACGCGTCAAGCGGGCAGTCAACGCCCACAAGAAGCGCCGGGCGATCCTCGAGCAGGCCAGCGGCTACCGCGGGCAGCGCTCTCGCCTGTACCGCAAGGCGAAGGAACAGGTCACCCACTCCCTCGTCTACAACTACAACGACCGCAAGAAGCGCAAGGGCGACTTCCGTCAGCTGTGGATCCAGCGGATCAACGCCGCTGCCCGCGCCAACGGCATCACCTACAACCGCTTCATCCAGGGTCTGAAGGCCGCCAACGTCGAGGTGGACCGCAAGATCCTGGCCGAGCTCGCGGTCAACGACGCGACCGCGTTCGCGGCGCTGGTCGAGGTGGCGCAGAAGGCGCTGCCGAGCGACGTCAACGCGCCGAAGGCCGCCTGAGCGCAGCCGAGAGCGTGACCGGACCCGCAGGCCCCCTCCCGGGCCTGCGGGTCCGGTCGTGTCAGCGGCCCGGCCGCTGACAGCAGCCGCTGACGCGACCGGAGGGCCGGACCGCTCCTGGCGGCGGTCAGCCCGCCCGTGACACCGGCCGCATGATGGCCGTAATCCTCGAACCGACCCCGGAAGTGAGTGCACCAGCATGGCGGCCCCCGAGCTCATCTCCCCGCGGTCCCAGCGCGTGGCCGCGGCCCGGCGGCTGGCCCGGCGCAACTTCCGCGGCAAGGAACGCCGGTTCCTCGCCGAGGGGCCGCAGGCGGTGCGGGAGGCGGTCGGGCACCGCAGCGGCGGTGAGCCCACCCTGATCGAGCTCTTCGCCACCGTCGAGGCCGCCGAGCGGTACGAGGGCATCGTCGCCGAGGCCCGTGCCGAGGGCGCCCGGGTGCACCTCGCGGCCGACTCCGTGATCGACGAGCTCTCGCAGACCGTCACCCCTCAGGGCCTGGTCGGCGTCTGCCGCTTCCTCGACCGGCCCTTCGACGAGATCCTCCAGGCCCGGCCGAAGCTGGTCGCCGTCCTCGCCCATGTCCGCGACCCCGGCAACGCCGGGACCGTGCTGCGCTGCGCGGACGCCGCGGGCGCCGACGCCATCGTCCTCACCGACGCCTCCGTCGACGTCTACAACCCCAAGTCCGTACGGGCCTCCGTAGGCAGCCTCTTCCACCTCCCGGTCGCCGTCGGCGTACCTGTCGAGCAGGTGGTGGCGGGCCTGAAGGGCGCGGGTGTACGGATCGTGGCCGCCGACGGCTCCGGCCTGCGCGATCTGGACACCGAGCTCGACGAGGGCGTCCTCGGCCGCCCCACCGCCTGGATCTTCGGCAACGAGGCGTGGGGCCTGCCGGAGGAGACCCGCGCCCTCGCCGACGAGGTGGTGCGTGTTCCTCTTCACGGAAAGGCCGAGAGCCTGAACCTCGCGACGGCCGCGGCCGTATGCCTCTACGCGTCGGCTCGCGCGCAGCGTGCTTCCGGAGGGTGCCGTTCCGTCACCCAGAGCTAGTAATGTTGCCGCCCGGGGCCCTAGCGGGGGGTGGGGGGTATGGACGTGGGAACTTCGGACCAGTGCACGGAGGATGGCAGTGCGCTGGACACCCGCGCCGTCCCGGAGCGGGGCCTCGCCGGTCACGGCCTGCATCCGGACGAGCTGCCCGACGGCCTCGTCGTCGCGGACGAGACCGGCCGGGTCGTCTGCTTCAACGCCGCGGCCGCCCGGATCACCGCCCGCCGCGCCGAGGAGATGATCGGCCTGTCCGTGGAGCGGGCACTGCCGCTCGAGGATCTCGAAGGCCGCCGCTGGTGGACCGTCACCGACCCGTACGGCGGCCTCGCCATCCGCGCCGGGCAGCCGGAGCGCAATCTGCTGCTGCCAGGGGGCCGCGAGGTGCTGGTCTCCGCCCGCTATGTGCGCAGGCGGCCCACCGGACCCCTGCACCGGCTGGTGGTCTCGCTGCGCGGCACCGAGGCGCGCCGCCGCACCGAGCGCAGCCACGCCGAGCTGATCGCCACCGTCGCCCACGAGCTGCGCTCCCCGCTCACCTCCGTCAAGGGCTTCACCGCGACCCTGCTCGCCAAGTGGGAGCGGTTCACGGACGACCAGAAGAAGCTGATGCTGGAGACCGTCGACGCCGACGCCAACCGCGTCACCCGGCTCATCGCCGAGCTGCTCGACATCTCCCGGATCGACTCCGGCCGCCTGGAGATCCGCCGCCAGCCCGTCGACATGGTGGCGGCCGTGAGGCGCCATGTGACGGGGCTGACCAGCACGGGCCACAACCCCGAGCGCTTCTTCATCCACGTGCCGGACCCGCTGCCCGATCTGTGGGCCGACCCCGACAAGATCGACCAGGTGCTCGGGAACCTGCTGGAAAACGCGGTGCGCCACGGCGAGGGAAAGGTCACCATTGAGGTGACACCCACGCCCACCCGTACGGACACGGAAGGAACGGCCGTCACCGTGAGAGACGAGGGCCCCGGCATCCCCGAGGAGTCGATGGACCGCGTCTTCACCCGCTTCTGGCGGGGCAGCAAGCGCGGCGGCACCGGCCTGGGGCTGTACATCGTCAAGGGCATCGTGGAGGCGCACGGCGGCACGATCGAGGTCGGCCGGGCCCCCGGTGGCGGCGCCCAGTTCCGATTTACGTTGCCCGTGGGCGCCCCGGCCTTCCTGGCCTGAGCGCCCGCGGGCTCAGGAGGCCCCTCGCGCCCCGTAGACTCGACCTTTGGCACCTTTGGCAGCCTCGGCCGCCCTGCCACCGAGCGCGGGCCGCGCCAGCTATCGGAAACACGGGAAGAGATGTCGGCACCCAATAAGTCGTACGACCCTGTCGAGGTCGAGGCACTGAAACCGGAAGAGATCGCCCGCATGCGGGACGAGGCGCTCGCCGCCATCGCCGCAGCCCGCGACCTCGAAGCCCTGCGCGAGGTGAAGGTCGCCCACGCCGGCGACCGCTCGCCGCTCGCCCTCGCCAACCGCGAGATCGGCGCGCTGCCCCCGCACGCCAAGGCCGACGCGGGCAAGCGCGTCGGCGGCGCCCGCGCGGAGGTCGGCCGCGCCCTCAAGGCGCGTCAGGAGGAGCTGGAGGAAGAGCGCGACGCGCGCGTGCTGGTCGAGGAGGCGGTGGACGTCACGCTGCCGTACGACCGCACGCCGGCCGGCGCCCGGCACCCGCTGACGACGCTGATGGAGCGCATCGAGGACGTCTTCGTCGCGATGGGCTACGAGGTCGCCGAGGGGCCCGAGGCCGAGGCCGAGTGGTTCAACTTCGACGCGCTGAACTTCCCGCCGGACCACCCGGCTCGCGCCATGCAGGACACCTTCTTCGTCCAGGGCCCTACTGGTGCCGATAGCGGCTCCGCCGCGGGTGACGCCGGCTCGGGCGTCGTGCTGCGCACCCACACCTCCCCGGTGCAGATCCGCGCGATGCTCGACCGCGAGCCGCCCGTCTACGTGATCTGCCCCGGGCGGGTGTTCCGTACGGACGAGCTGGACGCCACCCACACGCCGGTCTTCCACCAGGTCGAGCTGCTCGCCGTCGACGAGGGCCTGACCATGGCCGACCTCAAGGGCACGCTCGACCACATGGTCCAGGCGCTCTTCGGCGAGGGCATGAGCACCCGGCTGCGGCCGAACTACTTCCCCTTCACCGAGCCGTCCGCCGAGATGGACATGCAGTGCTACGTCTGCCGCGGCGCCTCGGTCGGCGACCCGGACCGCCCCTGCCGCACGTGCAGCAGCGAGGGCTGGATCGAGCTGGGCGGCTGCGGCATGGTCAACCCGCGCGTGCTGATCGCCTGCGGCGTCGACCCGGAGAAGTACAGCGGATTCGCCTTCGGGTTCGGCATCGAGCGGATGCTGATGTTCCGCCACAACGTCGAGGACATGCGAGACATGGTCGAGGGTGACGTGCGCTTCACCCGGCCTTTCGGGATGGAGATCTGATGCGGGTCCCGCTTTCCTGGCTGCGGGAGTACGTCGACCTGCCGGCCGGTGAGACCGGTCGTGACGTACAGGCCAAGCTCATTGCCGCAGGGCTCGAGGTCGAGACGGTCGAGCAGCTCGGCGCCGGCCTCAAAGGCCCCCTGGTGGTCGGCAAGGTCCTCGCCATCGAGGAGCTGACGGAGTTCAAGAAGCCGATCCGCTGGTGCCAGGTGGACGTCGGCACCGCCAACGGGACCGGCGAGCCGCAGAACCTCATCTGCGGCGCCCGGAACTTCGCGGTCGGCGACAAGGTCGTCGTCGTCCTCCCCGGCGCCGTGCTGCCCGGTGACTTCCACATCACGGCGCGCAAGACGTACGGCAAGACCTCCGAGGGCATGATCTGCTCCGAGCGCGAGCTCGGCATGGGCGACGACCACGACGGCATCATCGTGCTCCCGCCCGAGCACGAGGTCGGCACCGACGCCATCGAGCTGCTGGAGCTGAACGACGAGGTCCTCGACATCGCCGTCACCCCCGACCGCGGCTACTGCCTGTCCATGCGCGGGGTCGCGCGCGAGGCCGCCATCGCGTACGGGCTGCCGCTGCGCGACCCGGCGCTGCTGGACGTGCCCGCGCCCAACTCGTACGGCTACCGCGTCAAGGTCGAGGACCCGCAGGGCTGCGACCGCTTCATCGCCCGTACGGTCACGGGGCTCGACCCCGAGGCGCGCTCCCCGATCTGGCTGCAGCGGCGGCTGCAGAAGGCCGGGATGCGGCCGGTCTCGCTCGCCGTCGACATCACCAACTACGTGATGCTCGAGCTCGGGCAGCCGCTGCACGCGTACGACCGGTCCCGGATCGACGGGCCGATCGGCGTGCGCCGCGCTATCCAGGGCGAGAAGTTCACCACCCTCGACGGCGCCCACCGGGCCCTCGACTCAGAGGACCTGGTGATCACCGACAACTCCGGCCCCATCGGGCTCGCGGGCGTCATGGGCGGCGCGAACACCGAGATCGCGGAGCCGGTGACCGGCCCCGGGACCGGCGCGGTGACATCGGCCGCTGACGCGGCGGGCAAGGGAACCACCGAGGTGGTCATCGAGGCCGCGCACTTCGACCCGGTCGCGATCGCCCGCACCTCCCGCCGCCACAAGCTCTCCTCCGAGGCGTCCAGGCGTTTCGAGCGCGGCGTCGACCCGGAGGCCGCGTCCGCGGCGGCGCAGCGGACCGTGGACCTGCTGGTGCTGCTCGCGGGCGGCACCGCCGAGGCCGGGGTCACCGAGGTCGTCACCCCGGCCGGGCCGCGCACGGTCGGTATCCGTGCCGACCACCCGGACCGCGTCGCGGGCGTTGCGTACGGCCGCGAGACCGTCGTCCGCCGCCTCCAGCAGGTCGGCTGCGACGTCTACGGGCAGGACGAGCTGATCGTCACGGTGCCCAGCTGGCGGCCCGACCTCCGCGACCCCAACGACCTCGCCGAGGAGGTCATCCGGCTCGAGGGCTACGAGAACCTGCCGTCGACCCTGCCCCGGCCGCCCGCCGGCCGCGGCCTGACCGAGCGCCAGCGGCTGCACCGCAGGGCCGGGCGCGCGCTGGCCGGAGCCGGCTACGTCGAGGCGCTGAACTACCCGTTCATCAGCGAGGGGGTCTTCGACCAGCTCGGCCTCGACCCGGAGGACACCTGCCGCCGCGTGGTCAAGCTCGTCAACCCGCTGTCGGACGAGGAGCCCGCGCTGCGCACCGCGCTGCTGCCCGGCCTGCTCGGCGCGCTGCGCCGCAATCACGGGCGCGGCACGCACGACCTCGCGCTCTTCGAGACCGGGATCGTCTTCCTCGCCGGTGAGGAACCGGGGAGGGCGGCGATCCTGCCGGTCGACCGGCGCCCCACGGACGAGCGGATCGCCGAGCTGGACGCGGCGCTGCCCGCCCAGCCGCGGCACGTGGCCGTCGTCCTCGCGGGCGCCCGCGAGCAGGCGGGCTGGTGGGGCGGGGGCCGCCCGGCCGATTGGGCTGACGCGGTCGAGGCGGCCCGTACGGTCGCCCGCGAGGCCGGCGCGGAACTGATCGTGCGCCAGGGCCAGTACGGGCCCTGGCACCCGGGCCGATGCGCCGGGCTCCACGTGGTCATCGACGGCGAGGAGGAGCTCCTCGGCTTCGCCGGGGAGCTGCACCCGCGCGTGGTCAAGACGCTGGGCCTGCCGGAGCGCACGTGCGCGATGGAGCTCGACCTGGACCGCCTGGAGCGGGCCGTCACCGGTCCTGTGGAGGCGCCGCGCGTCTCCACCTTCCCGGTGGCCACCCAGGACGTCGCGCTCGTCGTGGACGCCTCCGTGCCGACTGCCGACGTGGAGGCCGCGCTGTGCGCGGGTGCGGGCGAACTGCTCGAGTCGCTGCGGCTGTTCGACGTCTTCACCGGCGAGCAGATCGGCGAGGGCAAGAAGTCGCTGGCCTACGCGCTGCGCTTCCGGGCGCCCGACCGCACGCTCACGGCGGAGGAGGCCTCCGCGGCGCGCGACGCGGCGGTGGCGGCGGCCGCGGAGCGAGCGGGCGCCACCCTCCGCGGGTCGTCGTAACGGCCCACACACCGCGCCGAGGATTTGAAGGGGCGCCCCCGGTTGCCGGGGGCGCCCCTTCGAGGCTTCCGGCCGCCGGCCGCCGGGCCGCGCCCCGCGCCCCGCGCCCGTGCGCCGCGGGCGCGCCGGGCGCGCGGCCCGTGCGGATGCGGGGACCGCTCCGCACGGGCCGGCGACGGGCGACACGTCCGCCCTCGGTGGATGGTGGTACAGGTTCGGGCCTGCGCGCCCTTTGGGTCGGGATCACACGATCGTGTGAGATCTCGACGGACGGTGGTCATCCGGGTGCTGACGGTCGCCAGAATCGATCCGGCCGCAAGGCCGCCGCGCGTCGTGACCGTGGACCCCGCCGACCCGGCTGGGCGCCTGACAGGGGGAGGCCGTCGGCATGATCCGTACCAGGGCGTGCCGAGGCGCGCGTTCCGGCCTATCGCGTGCCGGTCGGTGGTTCGTGTTCGCTCTCCCCGGCCTCTGGGTGCTGGCCGTCGTCGCCTGGGAGCTGGCCCACCCCGCCGGTACCCAGCTCGTCCAGCTCCTCGCCGCGGCGCCCGCCATCGCCTGTGCGGGCAGCGGCCGCCGCCAGTGCGTGCTCTTCGGCGGGGTCTGCGCCCTCTTCGCGCTCCTACCGCTCAGCGCCGTCGAGGTGCAACAGGACCTCGTCACCCGCCTCGGCACCTGCTGTGCGATCGTCGCCGTCGTCGGGGCCGGATATCTCACGACCGGCCGGAGGCTGCGCCTGCTCCGCGAGCTGGAGCGGGCCCGGGAGGTCGCGGCCGCGACGCAGCGGGTGCTGCTCCGCCCGCTGCCGCAGAAGCTCGACGGCCTGGCCCTCGCCGCCGGGCACCTCTCCGCGACCCGCGGAGCCTCGGTGGGCGGCGACCTCTACGAGGCGCTGGCCACCCGGTACGGCGTACGGGTCGTGATCGGGGACGTGCGCGGTCACGGCCTCGCCGCGATCGGCGCCGTTGCCGCGCTCCTCGGCAGCTTCCGTGAGGCGGCGCACGACGAGCCGGAACTCGCCGGCGTACTGCGCCGGTTGGAGCGGGCCATGCACCGCCATCTGCGGGAGCGCTCGGACGAGGAGTACCCGGCGGCGGGCGGCGCGGGTTCGCCACCGGCGGAGCCCGGCGCAGAGCCGGACAGCCCGCTGGCGGAGGAGTTCGCGACGGTGCTCGTGCTCGAGGTACGCGAGTGCGGGAACACGGTCGCCCTCAACTGCGGTCATCCGTGGCCGTATCTGCTGACCGGCGAAGCGGCGGGCGGAGTGCGGGCCGTGCAGGTCGCGGACGCCGAGCCGCTGCCGCCGCTCGGGCCCTTCCCGCTGCCCGCGGACCTCCGCGTGGTGGACTGCGCACCCCTGAGACCCGGTCAGGCCTTCTGTCTGCACACGGACGGGGTCGAGGAGGCGCGCGACGCCGTGGGGGAGTTCTTCCCGCTGCCGCGCGAACTGGCGGCGGCCGCGCAGGCGGGCGACAGCTCCTGCGACGGCTCGGGCGCGGGCACCGACAGCACCGGTAGCGGGTGCTGCACCGGCAGCAGTGACACCGTCAGCACCGGGAGCAGCGCTGTCGGCCCCTGCCCCGGCCCCGTCCCGGGCACCGGCCCCGGCATCGTGCCCCGGACGGTGGTCGAGGGGGTGCACGCCGCGCTGCTGCGGCACACCGGCGGACGGCTCGAGGACGACACGGCGCTGGTCGTGCTGCGCAACGACCGGCACCGGGTGCCCGTACCGCCGGCCGCCGCGCCCGCCTGCCGCGCCCGGACCCTCCACTCCGCCGCCGACTGACCGCCCCCGCCGCGCCGCCGTCGTCCGGGGGCACGGGATGGGAACCGCCACGCCTGCCGTACAGGCCACCCGGACAGGCGTACGTGGCGTGAAGGTCCCGCCTCGCTGTGTTGGGCTGAGGACGCCGGCCGGCGGGTCAGCCCGCGCGCTTCTCAGCTCCCTCGGTTCACACCCCACGACGGCGGTGAGCGCGGCCATCACCATGCGCGGCCTGCCAGATCCCGGACCACTGGTTCCTGTGACGTACCGCGCCCCTGTGACGGGCCGTGGGTCCAAGGAGCCCGAGCATAAGGAGCAAGAACCGCATGGCAGTCATCACGGACCCCACGGCGCTCGACGGACAGGCCCAACCGTCCCAGGTGTTCGAACTCGAGGATCTGCTCGAGCGGAAGGAGATGGAGGAGCTCGAGGAGGCCGCATCCGCCGAGCCGGAAGGCGGTGAACAGGCCGTCCAGCTCCAGACGAGAGTGGCGCAGCTGGAGGCGCACGCCGCGCTCAGGGCCGCGGCGCAACCCTTGCGGCGCCTGGTGCGCGGCCGCTACCGCAGCGCCGGCGCCGGGATCCAGCTGGAGCTCCGGGTCGACGTGGACGGCTTCCGGCCGACCATGCGGGTGAGCGGCGACTTCTTCCAGAGCAGCGGAGCCACCGCCAGCTATGCCGGGTCCTTCGTCGTCGAGGCCCCGACGATCTCCTCCGCGCTCGGAGTGGTGAAGGTGGAAGGGCAGGGGAGGTTCAGCTTCCCGGTCGGCTCGCGGCACGTACGGGTGACCATTCCCCGCGGGACCGGCTTCCCGCCCCGGCCGGGTGTCGCCACCGTGCAGTTCTCGGCGGGGGGCGCGGCGCCCAGCGCGACGTATCTCTGTTCCTTCGTCTCACCGCACTTCCGCAGCGTCCAGCTCGAGCAGGACTCCGTAGCCGGGGCCGTCCCGTTCATCTCCTACGACACCGGCTCCCTGCCCCAGCCGCCGTCGAGCCCCGTGCGCACGCTCACCGTGCCGAAGGCCTATGAGGAGGCGGGCATCGAGATGCAGGTGGCGGGGGCTCCCAACGTCATTTCCGCGGGTGCCGCAGGGCCCGACGCCAAGTGGGACGACTCCGAGCTGCACAACGCGATGGTCAACCACTTCAGCCTCTGGAGGGACGCGCCGCTGTGGCAGGTGTGGCTGCTGGTGGCCAGCTCCTATGTGCAGGAGGGCGTCCGGGGGATCATGTTCGACGCGGGCGGAGCCTTCCAGCGGCAGGGCTGTGCGGTCTTCCATGACGCGATCAAGGGCATGGACCCGGCCAGTCAGCGGGCACAGCTGCGCACCTATGTCCATGAGCTCGGCCACGCCTTCAACCTGCTGCACTCCTGGCAGAAGAACTTCGCCGATCCCCCTCAACCCCTGGGCTCCAACGGGGGTTTCGGCGACCTGTCGTGGATGAACTACGCGTGGCGGTTCCAGCCGCCGCCCCCGGCGCCGGGCGGAGAGCCCGCCTACTGGGCCGCCTTCCCGTTCCAGTTCACCGACAGCGAGCTGGTCCACCTCAGGCACGGCTTCTACCGCGATGTGGCCATGGGAGGAAACCCCTTCGGGGTCGGTGCGGCCGAGATCGACGCCGACCTCTTCGGCGATCCCGTCGTGAACAACTCCGGCCTGGCCCTGGAGCTGCGCTCGCCGGGTGCCTTCCGGTTCGGGGAGCCCGTCGTCGTCGAACTCAAGCTGTCCACCACCGATCTGAACGGACGGGACACGCACGGGCGGCTCGACCCGAAGGACGGCTTCGTCACCATCGCCATCTGCGCCCCCTCGGGCGAGATCAAGACCTACCGGCCGCCGTTGACCCGCTGCGTCGACGACGGCGCACAGGTCCGGCTCGACAGTGAGCGCCCGGCGATCTACGAGAGCTCGTACATCGGCTACGGCAAGGACGGCCTGTACTTCCAGCAGCCCGGCCGCTACCAGCTGCGAGCCCAGTACGTCGCATCGGACGGCTCCAGGGTGCTCTCCCAGGTCCACCACATCACCGTCCGCTCGCCCCATACCGAAGAGGACGAGCAGGTGGCCGAGCTGATGATGGGCGACGACCAGGGCATGCTCTTCTCCCTCCTCGGCTCGCACAGCGAGAAGCTGGCATCGGGGGACCAGGCGCTGAACGAAGTGCTCGACCGGTACGCGGGCCACCCCCTCGCCGTCTACCCGCGTCTGGTCAGGGGCGCCAACGCCTCCCGGGACTTCAAGTACCTGGGCAGGGACAAGACCCTGGGCATGAAGCCCGCCGATCCCCGCGAGAGCATCCAGCAGCTGAACGCGGTCGTGGACGCCTCGCTGCAGGACCGGGGCGTCGACAACATCACCCTGGGCTGGGTGATGAAGCGCCGCGCCCGTATGGAGGCCAAGGCGGGCGACACCGAGCGGGCCCGGCAGACGGCGGACGACATGGTCTCCATCTTCCGGCGCAGGACACAGAACCCCTCGGTCCTGCGGAACATTGAGGCCCAGGCGCAGCAGATCAAGGAGACGGTGGCCCGTGAGAGCCGGTAGCGGCCCGGCCACGGCCCGGCAGTAGTCGCATGCCGGCCCGTCCTGCTGTCGGGAGCGGCGGCCCCGCGGCCGCCGCTCTCGACCTCGTACTGCGCGCACCCGAGGGGCCGCATGCCCTGGGTACCGCCCTCCCCGTCGAGGTGGAGCTGCGCAACGTCGGCGACAGGGAGGTGTGGGTCGTCGGCGTGCTCGACGGTTCGGAGGAAGGCGTGCGCTTCCCCTACTACCGCCCGACGATCACGCGCGGCGGCATCGTGGTGCAGCCGCGCCTGCAGAAGGAGGACCCTCACGTCGGCCCGCTGCGCCCGGAGGACTTCCGGCGGCTCGCCCCGGGCGAGGGCTTCGACCCGACCGTGCCCGCGGGCGGGGCCCACTACCTGCCCCTGGCCACCTTCGCCTCCTTCCGCCCCACCCAGCCGGGCCGTTATCGGTACGGGCTCACGCTCGCCACCGGCAGCGAGAGTCCCCAGCAGTGGCTCGGAGGCTTCGGGCAGAGGGAGAGCGAGCGGGAGAGGCTTCTGGATCTGGTGGGCCGGGTCCCCCGGGGAACCGTGACGGCACGGCCCGTCGAGATCGAGTTCGCCTGAGCCCGGAACACCGGCTCCGGCTGCGCTCCTGCTCGGCTGCGCCCCCAACGCCGCCATGCCCCCCCGCCGCGCCCAGCATCGCCGTGCCGCCACGCGTTTCCGGAGTGCCGCACACCCGATGTCCCTCCCGATTGATAGACCTATGAGTGATTTCGACCGGATCGAGGAGAGGGCAGGCATGGTCAAAGCGACGACCGGACACGGCAGTTCCCTCACCGCCGACGGCTTCCGGCAGGCGGTTCCCGGAGCCGAGCTGCTCGCCGTCATCGGGCCGGCAGGACCCGCCCGTACGGCCCTGCTGACGGCCCTCGCGCGGCGCCCGTGGCTGCGCGGCGGGGGCACCCATCGCCCGCGCGCCCGGATCGCCGTCGTACGCGACCACGGGCCGGGAGCCCCGGATCCGCACGCCCGTGTCGAGGACCTCCTGGCGGCGGCCCGCGGTGTGCGCCGGCCCGGGAGCCACGGGCAGGAGCCGCCCCAGGACGACGGCCGCCGGGACGCGGTCGGCGGGGCGCTGGCCGCGGCGGGCCTGGCGCTGGCCGAGGGAGCAGGACGCGGCCGTGCGCCCGGCGTGCTGCAGCGGCGCGCCCGCTACGAAGACCTCTCCCGCGCCGACCAGTTGCTGTTCGCCCTCGCGCTCGCCCTGGCCGACGAGCCCGCCTCCGTGCTCGTCGACGCGGCCGACGACGGGCTCGACGCCACCGCCCGGCACCGTGTCTGGTCCCGGCTGCGGCGGATCGCCGAGTCCGGGACCACCGTCGTCGCCGCCTGCGATTCGGCCGAGGCGGCCGGAATCCAGGCGCATCGCACGGTGCTTCTGCCGTCCGGCAGTGGCGCGGGGGGCGCGGTCGGCGCGGACCAGCCCATGCGCGGCTGAAAACCCGTACAGGGGTGTGAAGTTCACACCCCGTGTGCGTTCCGCTCCACTACCCTGACCCCACCGAGCGCACCGGGAGGGCAGCATGGAGCCCAACACCTTGCTCGACGCCGTACTTGACGAAGCAGGCATCTCCCATGCGGGGCTGGCCGCCCACATCAACGAGGCGGGCCGCGCCCGGGGCATGAAGCTGCGCTACGAGCACACCGCCGTCGCCCGCTGGCTGAAGGGGCAGCGGCCCCGCGGCAGGGTGCCCGACCTGATATGCGAGGTCCTCGGTGAGCGGCTGCACCGGGCGCTGACCCTCGACGACATCGGCCTCGGCACCCCCGGCACCGGCCCCATGCCGACCACGCCGCTGTCCGGCTTCGTCGAGCGGGCCACCGCCCTGTGGCGGTCCGACGAGCAGCAGCGCCCGCACATCGTGGCGGCGCCCGCGCTCACCGGCACCCCGGCCGTCATCCCCGTGTGGGAGTGGGAGAACCCGCCCGAGGACTCCGACGTCTCCCGGGACGGCCAGACCCGCGTCAGCATGGCGGACATCGAGATGCTGCGGGCCGCTCGCGCCCATTACGAGCAGATGTACCGGAAGGCGGGCGGCATCGCGACCCGGGCCCGCATCGTCCGCTTCCTCAACTCCGAGACGGCGCCGCTGCTCCGCGGCAGCTACCCCGACGCCACGGGCCGCCAGCTGCACCGGGCGACCGGCGGTCTGGTGGCCGTCGCGGGCATCTGTGCGTACGACTCGGACGCACACGGCCTGGCGCAGCGCTACTTTCACCAGGCACTGCGGCTGGCCAAGGCGAGCGGCGACCGCGGGCTCGGCGCGTATGTGATCGCGCTGCTCGTCAACCAGTCCCTGTTCATGCGCGAATACCGCCAGGCGGTGGCCTTCGCCGAGTCGGCGCTGCGCGCAGCGGGGCCGCACATCACCCCGGCCCTGGCCGCCGACCTGTACGCGATGCAGGCCAAGGCGTACGCCCGGCTCGGCGACGGGACGAGCGCGCTGTCCTGCATCCGGCGCGCCGAGGCGGCGGCCGAGCGCATCCGCCGCGGCCAGGAGCCCGCGGAGACGGGCTATGTGCAGCCGGGTCTGGTCAACGTCCAGGTGGCGGAGGCGCTGCTGAGCCTCGGCGACCTGGGGGCGGCCCGCGAACACGCGGCGGCGGCCGTCGGCTCCCCGGCGCACGACCGGGGCCGGGTGCACCGGCTGGCCATGCTCACCCATGTCGAACTGCGCCAGGGCGACGCGGACCGGGCCGTGGCCACCGCGGTGGAGATGACGGAAACGGCCCGCGGCATGGAGTCCCAGCGGCTCAGGGACCGCCTGCGCGCCGTGCGGGAACATCTCGTCGCGAGCAAGTGCGCGGCAACTGCCGAAGCCGCCGAACTGATCGACGGGGCGCTGCGCGTCCCGCTGTGACCCTTTTCCCTGTTCCAGGACGTAGCGATGTCGCCATCTACCCGGCGGAGGGTGGCCTGCGCGTGCGATGGAAGAACCTCAGGGAGCAGACCGTGTACGAGAACCGCTGGTTCCGGGTCAACCTCGCGGATGTCGAACTCCCCGACGGCCGGCACCTCGACCACTTCGTGATCCGGCTCCGGCCCGTCGCCGTGGCCACCGCGGTCAACGACGCCAACGAGGTGCTCCTGCTCTGGCGGCACCGCTTCATCACCGACACCTGGGGCTGGGAGCTCGCGGCCGGCGTCGTCGAGGACGGCGAGGACGTGGCGGCCGCCGCGGCGCGCGAGATGGAGGAGGAGACCGGATGGCGCCCCGGCGCGCTGCGGCATCTGCTGTCCGTCGAGCCATCCAACGGGCTGACCGACGCCCGGCACCACATCTACTGGGCGGACGAGGCCTCGTACGTCGGCCATCCCGAGGACGACTTCGAGTCGGACCGGCGGCAGTGGGTGCCGCTGAAGCTGGTGCCCGACATGATCGCGCGCGGCGAGGTCCCGGCCGCGAACATGGCGGCGGCGCTGCTGCTCCTGCACCACATCCGGCTCGGCTAGCAGGGGCCACCGTGGTCGTCCGCGGCGGACGCCGGCCGCGCACCCCGTGTGAACGCCGCACCCCAACTCCCTTGGCGCACACGCTGCCAGGCCGCGCCGCTGAGCGGTTGAATCACCACCGCGAGTGAGAAGGGAGCCCTCTCGGGAACAGGGGTCCCGGGCCCTCTTCCCCCGGGCCCGGAGCCCACCGCCCCGTTCGCCCGGTCATGGCGAGCGGGGCGGCTGTCGGCTCCCGGCCCGCCGCAGGCGCCGCGGCTACTCGTACGGGTAGAAGCCCGAGCCGGTCTTGCGGCCCAGACGCCCCGCGTCGACCATCCGCAGCAGCAGCGGCGGAGCGGCGTACAGCGGCTCCTTGAACTCCTCGTACATCGACTGGGCCACCGAAGCCACCGTGTCCAGGCCGATCAGGTCGGAGAGCTTCAGCGGGCCCATCGGGTGGGCGCAGCCCAGCTCCATGCCGTTGTCGATGTCCTCGCGGCTCGCGATGCCCGACTCGAACATCCGGATCGCGGAGAGCAGATACGGGATGAGGAGCGCGTTGACGACGAACCCCGAGCGGTCCTGGGCGCGGATCGCGTGCTTGCCGAGGACGTCGGTGACGAGCTTCTCGGCCCGCATGATCGTCTCGTCGGCGGTGGTCAGCGCCGGGATCAGCTCGACCAGCCGCTGCACGGGCGCAGGGTTGAAGAAGTGGATGCCGATGACCTGGTCGGGCCGGGAGGTGGCCACGGCCAGCTTGACCAGCGGGATGGAGGAGGTGTTGGAGGCCAGTATGGCGTCCTGCCGGGTGACGACCTGGTCGAGGATCTGGAAGATCTCGGTCTTGACCTGCTCGTTCTCGACGACGGCCTCGATGACCACGTCCCGGTCGGCGAACTCGCCCAGGTCGGTGGTGAAGCTCAGCCGCGCCAGCGTCGCGTCCCGCTCCTCCTCGGTGATCTTGCCGCGCTCCGCGGCCTTGCCGAGGGAGTTCGTCAGGCGGGTGCGGCCGATCTCCAGGGCCTCGCCGGTGGTCTCGGCGACCATGACCTCCAGGCCGGAGCGGGCGCAGACCTCCGCGATGCCCGCGCCCATCTGGCCGCAGCCCACCACTCCGACGCGTTCGATGTCGGTCACATCGTGCCTTTCGCTGATCTTCGTCTTCTTCAGACCAGACGTTACTCCGCGCGGTTCTGTCCCGAAGCCGCCGGGGCGGGCATGCTGAGGCCGTAGGGCGGGACCTACCCGGTACCGAGGGGGCGAGTCATGAGGCGTATCTCACGAAGAGGGTTCGCCGTGGGAGCGGCAGCGTCGGCCGGGGCGCTGTCCGGGCTGCCGGCGGCGGGCGACGCGAACACGTACGCCCCGGCGCAGGCCACGGACGAGGTGCTGGGCGTCATCCGCCGCCCGGAGCGGCAGTTCCGCGGTATGTGGCTGGCGACCGTCGCCAACCGCGACTGGCCCTCGCGGGCCGGGCTCCCCGCGGACCGGCAGCAGGCCGAGCTGATCGGATTCCTCGACACGGCCGTGCAGCGGCGGCTGAACGCCGTGATCTTCCAGGTACGGCCGACGGCGGACGCGCTGTGGCCCTCGCCGTACGAGCCCTGGTCGCAGTACCTCACGGGCGAGCAGGGCAAGGACCCGGGCTGGGACCCGCTCGGCTTCGCGGTGCGCGAGGCCCACCGGCGCGGCCTGGAACTGCACGCCTGGTTCAACCCGTACAGGATCGCGAACCACACCGACCCCTCGCGGCTGGTCCCCGCGCACCCCGCGCGCGAGCACCCGGAGTGGGTGGTCCCGTACGGCGGCAAGCTGTACTACAACCCCGGGCTGCCCGAGGTCCGGCACTTCGTCCAGGACGCGATGCTGGACGCGGTGCGGCGGTACGCCATCGACGCGGTGCACTGGGACGACTACTTCTACCCGTATCCGGTCGCCGGCCAGGTCTTCGACGACGACGCGGCCTGGGAGCGGTACGGCTCCTGCTTCGCCGACCGGGCCGCGTGGCGCCGCGACAACACCGACCGCCTCGTGTGCGAGACCGCGGCCCGGATCAAGAAGATCAAGCCGCGGATGCGCTTCGGCATAAGCCCCTTCGGCGTCTGGCGCAACCGCGCCACCGACCCGGAGGGGTCCGACACCCAGGCCGGGGTGCAGACCTACGACGACCTGTACGCCGACACCCGCGGCTGGGTCCGCCAGCGCTGGATCGACTACGTCGTGCCGCAGGTGTACTGGAACATCGGCTTCGCCGTCGCCGACTACGCGAAGCTCGTGCCCTGGTGGTCCCAGGTCGTCGACGGCACCGGAGTGGATCTCTTCATCGGCGAGGCGCTCTACAAGGCGGGCGACCCGGCGCAGCCCGCCGCCTGGCAGGACCCGGCCGAGCTGTCCCGCCATCTGACCTTCGACAAGAACTGGCCGCAGGTGCGCGGCAACGCCTTCTTCTCGGCAAAGGAAGTGGCCGCCGACCGCATCGGGGCGATGGCCCGTGTGGTCGCCGACCACTATCCGACGCCGGTGCGCCCGCCGCGCTGAGCGCGCGGGGGCGTCACCGGTCAGTGACCGGGGCTGGTCTGACCCGGGTGCCGTACGACCGCGTCGGGGCCCGGGGAGACCACGCACTCCTTGCCGTCGTCCTCGAAGCGGACCCGGTACGGCGGTTCGCCGTGGTCCCCCATGACTTCGACGATCTTGGCTTTCCTGTCGTGGTGCCCGACGGTCCTGCCGTGCACGAGCAGCGTGTCGCCTTCTTTGGCTTCCATCTGCGGTGACCTCCCGCTCGGGGGTGCTGCGCCTCTTATCCCAGAGTGCCCGTGTTCGTAAGTCTATTGCGAGAGCCCTTACGTGCACCCCGTCGCGGAGCCGTTCAGGTGCCAAGCGGCCCTGAGGAAGCAGGCGCAACGCCCCACGCCGCCTGGCACGGCACCTCGCTCAGTTGCCGGAGTCGTCCGAGTAGGCCCTCCCCTAGCCTTCGGCAGGGGGGACCCCAGAGGACGATCCGCCGCCTTGCGATGTACCGCACCAGACGACGCGGGACGTCACGCCTGCTTCCTCAGGGCCGCTTGCCCGCTGTGTGACGGCGATGCAGACGAGGACGGCGAGAGCGGTGAGCGGGGCCGCGGGGGTGAGGTGTTCGCCGAGCAGCAGCACGGACCAGACGAGGGTCAGCAGGGGCTGGGCGAGCTGGAGCTGGCTGGCCCGGGCGACGCCGATGGCGGCCATGCCGCGGTACCAGACCAGCAGTCCCAGGAACTGGGAGCCCGCGGCGAGCCAGAGCAGCCCGGCGACCGCGTGGCCGGTCAGCCGTACGGGCTCGGCGAGGAGCGCGAGCGCGGCGCCGGGGACGGCGAGCGGCAGGCAGGCGATGAGCGCCCAGCCGATGACCTGCCAACCGGGCAGGTGCCGGGCCAGCCGCCCGCCCTCGGTGTAGCCGGCCGCGCAGATCAGCAGGGCGGCGAAGAGGTAGAGGTCACCGGCCGTCGGTGCGCCGCCGCTCTGCAGCAGGGCGAAGGCGATGACGGCCGCGGCGCCGGCGAGGGCCGCGAGCCAGAAGGTCCCGGACGGCCGGGCGCCCGTGCGTACGGCCGAGAACGCGGCTGTGGTCAGCGGGAGCAGGCCCACGACCACGGCGGCGTGGGAGGTCGAGGAGGTCTGCAGGGCCAGGGTGGTCAGCAGGGGGAAGCCGACGACGACTCCGGCGGCGACGACGATCAGGCCTGCCCAGTGGCGGCGGTGGGGGACCGGGACGCGTAGGGCGAGCAGGCAGCTTCCCGCGATGAGGGCGGCGAGCACCATACGGACGGTGGTCACGGTCCACGGGCCGAGCCCCTCCAGGGCCCATGCGGTCGCCGGGAAGGTGAGGGAGAAGGCGGCCACGCCGAGGGCCGCGAGGACGGATCCGCCGGGTCCGTCCGATGCCCTGGCCGGGCGGCCGGTTCCGCTTGCGACCGCTATCGTCGCCGGGGCAGTAGCGCTATCCTGTGCTCTCATGCAAGAGCGTAGCAGTGTGGCTGAGCTGGCGGAACGCCTGCGGAAGGACCTGAACCGCTACTCGACAGGCGAGAAGCTGCCGTCGAGCCGGGCGCTGGTGGAGCGCTACCGGGTGAGTCCGGTGACGGTGACGCGGGCACTGGCCGTACTTGCGGGGGAGGGGCTTGTCGTGACCCGGCCGGGTGCCGGTGCCTTCCGCGCCCAGCCGCGCAGCCGGGTGCCCGAACCGGGCGACACCTCCTGGCAGGAGCTGTCGCTGAGCGCCGAATCGGCAGCGGCGTCCGGCGAACCGATCCCGCGCACCGTCGACGCCTCCGGGGTGCTCGCGACGCTCGCCGCGCCGCCGCCCGGCGTCATCGAGTTCAACGGCGGCTATCTGCACCCCGCGCTCCAGCCCGAACGTGCGCTGGCCGCGGCCCTGGCCCGCGCCGGGCGCCGTCCAGGCGCGTGGGGCCGCCCGCCGATGGAGGGCCTGGCGGAGCTGCGCGCGTGGTTCGCGCGGGAGATCGGCGGGCCAGGCGGTCCGGTGGGAGCCTCCGAGGTGCTGATCACCGCGGGCGGCCAGAGCGCCCTCACCACGGCCCTTCGCGCGCTCGCCCCGCCCGGCGCCGCCGTCCTCGTCGAGTCGCCCACCTACCCGGGGATGCTCGCGGTCGCACGCGCGTCGGGGCTGCGCCCGGTGCCGGTCCCGGTGGACGCCGAGGGCGTACGGACCGAGCTGCTGGCCGCCGCCTTCAGGGCCACCGGAGCCCGGGTGTTCGTATGCCAGCCGCTGTTCCAGAACCCGACCGGGGCCGTGCTGGTGCCGCGGCGCCGGAGCGAGGTCCTGCGGGTGGCGCGCGAGGCCGGTGCGTTCGTGGTGGAGGACGACTTCGCGCGCGGACTCGTGCACGAGGGCGCGGGGGAGCTGCCGCCGCCGCTCGCCGCGGAGGACCCCGACGGCGTCGTCGTCCACGTACGGTCGCTGACCAAGGTCACCTCGCCCAGCCTGCGGGTCGGCGCGCTGGCCGCCCGCGGTCCGGTGCTCAGCAGGCTGCGGGCGATCCAGGTCGTCGACAGCTTCTTCGTCCCGCGCCCGCTCCAGGAGGCGGCCCTCGAACTCGTCGGCGCGCCCGCCTGGCCCCGCCACCTGCGCACCGTCGCGGCCGAACTGCGCGCCCGCCGCGAGGCGATGGCGAGCGCGCTGGGCCGGGAACTGCCGGAACTGGGGCTCGGCCACGTCCCGTCGGGCGGCTACCACCTGTGGCTGCGGCTGCCGGAGGGCACACAGGAGGACGCGGTGGTCACCGCCGCCCTCCGCGCGGGCGTCGCGGTCGCCCCCGGCAGCCCGTACTTCGCGGCCGAACCGCCCGCGCCCCACCTGCGGTTGAGCTTCGCCGGTGTGGCGGGAGCGGGCGAGATCGCGGAGGGCGTACGGCGCCTGCGGACCGCCTGCGGCGAGGCCATGGCGTAACACCGGTGCCCCGGGCACGCTCGGCACCGCCCCGCCCGGCGGCCACCTGCCTTCGGCTCGCAGCGCTACGGATCAGGCCCGCGGCAGCGCGCGCAGCTGCTCGGCGAGCTGGGCGATGCGGGACTTCCACGCCTTCAGGGCGGTATGGCGTTCCGCCGTCAGGTCGTTGGGGCCGGTCTGGGTCAGGACGAGCCGGGCGCCGTGGCCCGTTCCGGTGCTCAGCTCCCAGCGGACGCGGCCGCCGGTACGGCCGCCGGACTCCCACTCGTATTCGAGCAGCGCCGGTGCCTTGACCGACGTGACCGCTCCGGGGTGCACCTTCTTACTGGTGAAGGCCTGCGGCACGGCGTCGCCGGCCTCGGGCTCCGCGGCGCCCTCGCCGGTCAGCTGCGCCCACACCTGCTCGGCGGGCTGGGTCAGCTGGCGCTCGAAGCGGACGAGCCAGCCGTCGGCCGTGTCCGAGAAGGTTCCGCTGTCCAGGCCGAACTTCTCGACGTACGAGTCGTGCAGCTCGGCTGCCGGATAGCCGGGCTCGAAGGGCCGCTCGGCGACCACCGCCTCCAGGGCGTCGAGGCAGACCTGCCAGCCACTGGCGTAACTGGCCGCGCCGTACCGGTCGTCGAAGATGTGGGTGAAGACGAGCAGAGTGCCCGCCGCGCCCTCGGGCCGCAGCTCGAAGCGCACCAGATCGTCGCTCTCCCGGGTCATCCCGGGGGGAGCGTGCTGGCTGAAGGCGAAGAGGCGGGGCGGGTCGAGCTCGGTGACGATCGCGTCCATGGTCGTGCCCGCGCCGTCGTCGAAGTGGATCTTCCCGCCGATGCGCAGCTCCAGCTCGGTGGCCCGGAACGGGTACCACTGGCTGAGGTGCTCGGGCTCGGTGATGGCCCGCCAGACCTTCTCCGGCGGGTGGGCCAGCCGCCGCTCGATGCGCAGGACGGGGCGGCCGTCCACGGTAGTCAGCGTCTCGTTCATGACTGATCCTTCGGGTCGCGGTCGGTACCGGGGTCCTCCGGCATGGCGTCGAGGTGTCGTTCGAGTACGTCGAGCCGCTCCTCCCAGAGTCGCCGGTACGGCGCGAGCCACGCGTCGACCTCGGCCAGGGGATCGGGGCGCAGCTCGTACCACCGCCGCTGGGCGTCCCGGCGGACTCGCACGAGTCCGGCCTCGCGCAGCACGCGCAGATGCTTGGAGGTGCCGGGCTGGCTCAGGCCGAGGCGGTCGGTGAGTTCACCGACCAGGCGGGGGCGCTCCAGCAGCAGATCCAGGATCTGCCGGCGGGTCGGCTCTGCCAGCACGTCGAAAGGTATGGACACACCTCGAACATACTGAGAGAGCTATATAACTTCAAGGGAATGTAGCGCAGCCTGCGGCACAGGGCCCGAGTGTCAGCGTCTGCGCAGGGCGCCAGCGGTCGCACCGGTGCGTTCGCGGAGCAGGATCCGGAGGGTGTTGGCGTGCTCGTAGCCGACCTTGCGGGCGATGACCTCCAGCGGCAGGTCCGTGGTCCGCAGCAGATGTGAGGCCCGCTCGACCCGGAGGTCCTGGACGAAGCGGACGGGCGAGGTGCCGAGCGTGCGGCGCACGGCGCGCTGGAGGGTGCGCTCGCTGACGCCGAGGGCGCGCGCCGCGTCCGTCATGGCGATCGGCTCGTCCAGGTGCAGCCGCGCCCAGCGCTCGAAGGCGGCGACGGTCGGATCGCTCTGCGCGAGGGCGGCGGAGATGGTGTACGACGCCTGGGAGGGGCGTTCGTCGATCACCAGGTACCTGGCGACGAGATCGGCGAGTGCCGGGCTGGTCATCCGGACGACCGCGAGGGCGAGGTCGACGTGCCCGAAGGCGGCGCCCGCCGTCGTCACGCCGTCGGACGGGACCACCATGCGGGTCTCGTCCACCGTCACCGCCGGGTAGCGCTTGCGGAAGACCGGGGCCAGCCACCAACTCGTCGTGGCCCGGCGCCCGTCGAGCACTCCCGACTCGGCGAGCAGGAAGGTCCCCGTACAGGCCGAGGCGACCGGCGTGCGGCGTGCGCGCGTCTCGGCGACGAGGCGGCGGGCGGCCGCGGAGCCGGGCCCCGAGACATGCGCGATCAGCGCGTCCGGCCGCCGCTCGGCCAGCGCCGGAACGAGCAGCAGGTCCGCCCCCTCGGCCTCGGCGACGGGCGCGGTCGTGACCACGTGCCCGGCGCCCGTACGGACGCGGCGGCGGAAGCCGACTGTCGTGACCCGCCAGGCGGGTGGCGGCTGCGGGAGTTCGCCGCGCATGGCGTTCGCCCCATCCAGCACGTCGAGGAGCGCGGCGAGTCCCGAGTCGAAGACACCGTCGTACGCGAGCACGGCTATATCCATGACGGAAACGATATCGGATGAGTCGTTTACGACACTGGGTGCCCGGTGCCCTGCCCCTTAGATTCCCTGGTGTTCACCGAAAACCACCCTGTGGAGTGCCCCATGACGAATCTCGGTCTGCTCGCCCGGATCGAAGCCAAGCCCGAGTACGCCGACAAGGTCGAGACCCTGCTGCGCGATGCGCTGCAGCTCGCCAGGGAGGAGGACCACACCGTCACCTGGTTCGCGTTCCGGGAGAACGCCACCACCTTCGGTGTCTTCGACACCTTCGAGGACGAGCAGGGCCGCTCCGGCCACCTGCGGGGCAGGATCGCCGCCGCGCTGATGGAGGCGGCGGAGACCATGCTCGGCTCGGCACCGGACATCCGCCCCGTGGAGCTCCTGGCGGTCAAGCTTCCCTGATCCGGTCCGCCCGCGGACGCGGGCGCGTCCGGCGTGACGGGAACGCTATGAGAGCTGTCGCTAGCGACGCTCCCCGAGATCGCCGGACGCGCCCGGGTTCGCTGTATCGGCAAGCACAGGCAACCGCTCGGGACGCGGAGTCGGCTCCCGACCGCGCCGATCTGCGGCGGCGAGGGTGGTCGGGGCGGCCGACGGGAAGCTGTACGCGCACGGGACCACCACCTGCGCCCCTTCTCCCTGCCGGGCGCGGCCTGAAAGGCGAGGATGGGGAGCATGGGCCGGACGACCGTCGTCAATCTCAAGGGCCACCGGGACGATCCGGACTACGCGGACGTGGTCTATGTGGGCCGTCCGATGCACCGCGGCGGATGGGATCTCAAGGGCTCACCGCTCGCCAGCCCCTTCCGCCCCGGGCCTGACGGCACGAGGGAGGAGGTCGTCGAGAAGTACCGCGCGTACCTCCTCGGCCGCCCCGACCTCCTCGCGCTGCTGCCGGAGCTGCGCGGCCACAGGCTCGGCTGCTGGTGCGTCCCCGAGCCGTGCCACGCCCAGGTCATCGCGGAACTCGCCGACGCCGGCTGACCACGGTGCGGGCGCACGCGCCGGCGACGCGGGCGGCGTCTGAGGGCGCGCGCTGCCGCGATGTCCGCGGACGGCCGGGGCTGTTACTGCGCCCCGAGGGGGAGGCCGCGCTCGCCGAAGACCTTCTTGGCGACGAAGGTCGCGTTGAGCGCCTTGGGCACGCCGCAGTAGACGGCGGAGTCCGGCAACCAGCGCCGCTACCGGGCGGCTGGCCGACCCCCTCGATCAGTCCCGCCTTCTCGTAGTAACGCAGAGTGTCGGGTGACGGCCCCGTGTGTTCGGAGACCTGGGCGATGGTGAGCGTGTCCGCCACGGGCTGCGGGAGGGAGTTCCCGTGCGTCATGAAATGACCGTAAAAACTTGGAGCGCGCTCCAAGTCAAGCGCCGACCGGGGTCTGCATTGCATAAAGCTGCTGCATTCCGTATAGTCATGCCATCGATGAGGAGGATTTCGATGGCAGTGCGAGCGGCAGTGGCGGGAGCGAGCGGATACGCGGGCGGGGAACTGCTCCGTCTGCTGCTCGCGCACCCCGAGGTCGAAGTCGGTGCCCTGACGGGGAACTCGAACGCGGGTCAGCGGCTCGGCGCCCTCCAGCCGCACCTGCTGCCGCTCGCCGACCGCGTGCTCCAGCCGACCACCCCCGCGGCCCTCGCCGGCCACGACGTGGTCTTCCTCGCCCTGCCGCACGGGCAGTCCGCCGCCGTCGCTGACGAGCTCGGCGAGGACGTCCTGATCGTCGACTGCGGCGCCGACTTCCGGCTCCGGTCCGCGGCGGCCTGGGAGAAGTTCTACGGCTCCGCGCACGCGGGCACCTGGCCCTACGGCCTGCCCGAGCTGCCCGGGGCCCGCGACGCGCTGCAGGGGTCCAAGCGCATCGCGGTCCCCGGCTGCTACCCGACCGCCGTCTCCCTCGCGCTCTTCCCGGCGTACGCGGCCGGGCTCGCCGAGCCGGAGGCCGTGATCGTCGCCGCCTCCGGCACCTCGGGCGCGGGCAAGTCGCCCAAGCCGCACCTGCTGGGCAGCGAGGTCATGGGCTCCATGAGCCCGTACGGCGTCGGCGGCGGCCACCGCCACACCCCCGAGATGGTCCAGAACCTTTCGGCCGCGGCGGGCGAAGAGGTCACCGTCTCCTTCACCCCCACCCTCGCGCCCATGCCCCGCGGCATCCTCGCCACCTGCCATGTGAAGGCCAGGCCGAGGACGACTCCGCTCCAGGTCCGGGAGGCGTACGAGAAGGCGCTCGCCACCGAGCCGTTCACCCACCTGCTGCCGGAGGGCCAGTGGCCGTCCACCGCGGCCGTGTACGGATCGAACGCCGCACTGATCCAGGTCGCCTACGACGAGGCCGCCGGCCGCATCGTCGCGATCAGCGCCATCGACAACCTGACCAAGGGCACCGCGGGCGGCGCGGTGCAGAGCATGAACGTCGCCCTCGGACTGCCCGAGGAGACGGGACTTTCCACGATCGGAGTCGCGCCTTGAGCGTCACGGCAGCAAAGGGATTCACGGCGGCGGGCATCGCCGCCGGGATCAAAGAGAACGGCAACCCCGACCTGGCGCTCGTCGTCAACACCGGGCCGCGCCGCGCCGCCGCGGGCGTCTTCACCTCCAACCGCGTCAAGGCCGCCCCCGTCCTCTGGTCCGAGCAGGTCCTCAAGGGCGGCCGGGTCTCCGCCGTGATCCTCAACTCCGGTGGCGCCAACGCCTGTACGGGACCGCTCGGCTTCCAGGACACCCACGCGACCGCCGAGAAGGTCGCGGGCGTGCTCGGTGAGAGCGCGGCCGAGGTCGCCGTCGCCTCCACCGGCCTGATCGGCATCCGGCTGCCCATGGACAAGCTGCTGCCCGGCGTGGAGAAGGCCGCGGCCGAACTCTCCGCACACGGCGGCGAGAAGGCCGCCATCGCCATCAAGACCACGGACTCCGTCCACAAGACGGCCGTCGCCGAGGGCGAAGGCTGGACCGTCGGCGGCATGACCAAGGGCGCGGGCATGCTCGCCCCCGGTCTGGCCACCATGCTCGTCGTCCTCACCACCGACGCCGACCTCGAGGCGCCGGAGCTGGACAAGGCGCTGCGCGCCGCGACCCGTACGACCTTCGACCGGGTCGACTCCGACGGCTGCATGTCCACCAACGACACCGTGCTGCTGCTCGCCTCCGGGGCCTCCGGAGTCACGCCCGGCTACGACGCGTTCGCCGGCGCGGTCACCCAGGTCTGCGAAGACCTGGCCCGTCAGCTCATCGGCGACGCCGAGGGAGCCTCCAAGGACATCCGCATCGAGGTCGTGGGCGCGGCGAGCGAGGACGACGCCGTCGAGGTGGGCCGCTCCATCGCCCGCAACAACCTCCTCAAGTGCGCCATCCACGGAGAGGACCCCAACTGGGGCCGGGTGCTGTCCGCGATCGGCACCACTTCAGCCGCCTTCGAACCGGACAGGCTGAACGTCGCCATCAACGACGTCTGGGTCTGCAGGAACGGGTCGTTCGGCGAGGACCGCGATCTGGTCGACATGCGCTACCGCGAGGTCCGTATCACCGCCGACCTGGCCGCGGGCTCCGACTCCGCGGTCATCTGGACCAACGACCTCACCGCCGACTACGTCCACGAGAACAGCGCCTACTCCTCATGAGCACTCGTAAGCACACCGCCCTGCCCAAGGCGCAGACCCTCATCGAGGCACTGCCCTGGCTGACCCGCCACCACGGCAAGACCGTCGTCATCAAGTTCGGTGGCAACGCCATGGTCGACGAGGAGCTGAAGGCCGCCTTCGCCCAGGACGTGGTCTTTCTGCGGCACGCCGGACTCAAGCCGGTCGTCGTGCACGGCGGCGGCCCGCAGATCAGCGCGCACCTCGACAAGCTGGGCCTGGTCTCGGAGTTCAAGGCCGGCCTTCGCGTGACCACGCCCGAGGCGATGGACGTCGTACGGATGGTGCTCGCCGGGCAGGTGCAGCGCGAGCTCGTCGGGCTGCTCAACCAGCACGGCCCGCTCGCGGTCGGCATGACCGGCGAGGACGCGCACACCATGACCGCGACCAAGCGCTACGCCCGGATCGACGGCGAGACCGTGGACATCGGCCGGGTCGGCGAGATCACCGAGATCGACGCGGGCGCCATTCAGGCGCTGCTGGACGACGGCCGGATCCCCGTCGTCTCCTCCATCGCCCGCAGCGCCGACGACGGCCACGTCTACAACATCAACGCGGACACGGCCGCTGCCGCGCTCGCCGCCGCGCTGGGCGCTGAGACGCTGATGGTCCTCACCGACGTCGAGGGCCTGTACGAGGACTGGCCGAACAGCGACGACGTGATCAGCAGACTCACCGCGAGCGAGCTGGAGAAGCTGCTGCCCGACCTCGCCAGCGGCATGGTCCCCAAGATGGAGGGCTGCCTGTACGCCGTACGCAACGGCGTACACACCGCGCGCGTCATCGACGGCCGGGTCCAGCACTCGATCCTGCTGGAGATCTTCACCGACGAGGGCATCGGCACGATGGTCGTGCCCGACGCGCCCGATACGTCCGAGGAGGGGCACGCATGACCAACCAGGAGCTGACCCAGCGCTGGCAGGGCGCCCTGATGGACAACTACGGCACGCCGCGGCTGCCCCTCGTCCGCGGCGAGGGCGCCAAGGTCTGGGACGCCGAGGGCACCGAGTACACCGACTTCGTCAGCGGCATCGCCGTCAACTCCCTCGGCCACGCCCACCCGGCCGTCGTCCAGGCCGTGTCCGACCAGATCGCGACGCTCGGGCACGTCTCCAACCTCTTCGTCGCCGAACCGCCCGTCGCCCTCGCCGAGCGGCTGCTCCAGCTCCTCGGCCGCCCGGGGAGGGTCTACTTCTCCAACTCGGGTGCGGAGGCGGTCGAAGCGGCCTTCAAGATCGGGCGGCGCACCGGCCGTACCCACATCGTCGCCGCCCTCGGCGGCTTCCACGGCCGCACCATGGGCGCCCTCGCCCTCACCGGACAGCCCGCGAAGCAGGACCCCTTCCTGCCGCTGCCCGGCGAGGTCACCCATGTGCCGTACGGGGACGCGGACGCGCTCCGGGCGGCCGTCACCACGGACACCGCCCTCGTCATCCTCGAACCCGTCCAGGGCGAGAACGGCGTCGTAGTCCCGCCCAAGGGCTACTTGGCCGCCGCCCGCGAGATCACCCGCGCCACGGGCACGCTGCTCGTCCTCGACGAGGTCCAGACCGGCATCGGCCGTACGGGCCACTGGTTCGAGCACCAGGCCCAGGGCGTCGAGCCCGATGTGGTCACCCTGGCCAAGGGCCTCGGCGGCGGCCTGCCGATCGGCGCCACCATCGCCTTCGGGGCGGCCGCCGACCTCCTGACGCCGGGTCAGCACGGCTCCACGTTCGGCGGGAACCCGGTCGCGTGCGCCGCCGCGCTCGCTGTCCTCGACACCATCCAGACCGAGGGAATCCTCGACCAGGTCAAGCGCATCGGCGAGCGGCTGCGCTCCGGAATCGAGGCGCTCGGGCACCCGCTCGTCGGCCATGTCCGCGGCGCGGGCCTCCTGCTGGGTATGGTGCTCACCGAGTCCGTTGCGCCCGGGGTGCAGCGGGCGGCGCAGGACGCCGGTCTCCTGGTGAACGCTCTTCAGCCCGACGTGGTGCGGCTCGCCCCGCCCCTGATCGTCGGTGACGACGAGGTGGACGCGTTCCTCGGGGCGCTCCCGGCCGTTCTCGACGCCGCGTACGGGGACCGACGATCCGGAGAATGACGACGATGACCGAGGCGCAGGACAGCGAGCGCGGCAGAGCCGACAACGGAGGGCCCGAGCACGGCGGGCAGGCCGTACCGCAGACCCGTACCGCGCGCCACCGCCGGATCGTCGACATCCTCAACCGGCAGCCGGTGCGGTCGCAGAGCCAGCTCGCCAAGCTGCTCGCCGACGACGGGCTCTCCGTCACCCAGGCCACCCTCTCCCGCGACCTGGACGAGCTCGGCGCAGTGAAGATCCGTAACACCGGCGGCGAGCTGATCTACGCGGTGCCGAGCGAGGGCGGCGACCGTACGCCGAAGGCCCCGCTCGGCGAGTCGGCCAAGGAGGAGCGGATGCGCCGCCTCTCCGGCGAACTCCTCATCTCCGCCGAGGCCTCGGCCAACCTGGTGGTGCTGCGCACCCCGCCCGGCGCGGCCCAGTTCCTCGCCTCGGCCATCGACCAGGCGGAGCTGCACGACATCCTCGGCACCATCGCGGGGGACGACACGCTGCTCCTCATCAGCCGCGCCTCGGACGGGGGCCAGGCGCTGGCGGACCATCTGCTGCGACTGGCGCAGAAGGCGCGCTGAACTGCCCGGTACGCCCCGGGCGTACGGCGGCCCGTACGCGGCCCGCGCAGCCGCGAGTCACCCCACCTCGGCGAACTGCAGGAAGCCCGCCGTGCACCAGGTGCTGCCGTCGAGGCCGACCGCGACCGCCTCCACGCCGGGGAGCTCCTCCAGCCAGTCGCGCGCGGCCGAGCCCCGGGCGAAGGCCGCCGTGGCCCAGGCGTCCGCAGCGGTCAGGCCGCGGGCCAGCACGGTGACGGAGGCGAGCGGGTGCCGGGGCGGGGCGCCGGTCCGCGGGTCCAGCACGTGGCAGCCGCGCTCCGCGGTGCCCGAGGTGGCCACGGCCAGCTCCCCGGCCCCTTCGACCACGGCCACGAGCTCGCCCGGCTGCAGCGGATCGCTGATGCCGATGCGCCACGGCCGGCCTTCCTCCCGGTGGCCGCTCAGCTGGATGTCCCCGCCGCCGTTGATGCAGCTGTCGCCGACACCGCGGACGGCCAGCAGCCGCGAAGCGCGCTCCACCGCCCACCCCTTGACCAGCCCGGTGGGGTCGAGCCCACCCGCGTACCGGGTGCTGAACCAGCCGTCGCTGCGCGCCTGCGCGGCCTCGCACAGGGCCAGCACCTCCGAGACCAGCGGATCGCACTCCGCCGCGGTCAGCTCGCCGCGGGCCAGCCGGCTCAGCTCGCTCTCCGGCTTGTAGAGCGAGAACAGCCGGTCCACCTCGTGCAGCCAGTGCACGGCCTCGTCCACTGCCGCGGCCGTGCTCGCCCGCGCGGCCGCCTCGCCGCGGATGTCGAACGAGAACACCGTGCCCATCGCGTGTTCGACGCGGCGCAGCCGCCGCCGCTCAGACACCGGCCTTGTCCAGTGCGCTCTGCAGGGAGCTGATATAGCCCTCACTGGTGTACGAAGCTCCGGACACCGCGTCGATCGCGCTGCTCTGGGCCGCCACCGCCGCCTTGTTGAGCTGGGGGACCGCGGAGGACGTGATCTCCTTGGAGCGCGGCGCCGACGACGGGGCCTGGACCGCGGAGGCCTCCGTGATCCGGTCTCCGGAGAGGGTGATCCGGACCTGCACAGGGCCGTAGTCGGTCTCCGCGGTGTCACCGGTGACGGTGCGGGACGCGGCGGCCTCAGGCGGATTGGCGGGCTGCTCCGGCGCCTCCGGCTGCCCGGATTTCTGCGGTGGCTCGGCCGGTGGCTGGGGCTCCTGCTGCCCGCCGGGGTTCCCGCCGCCCAGTTGCTCCGACTGCCCCTGGCCGCCGGCCGGGGGAGCGGAGGCCGGCGGCGCCGCGGGCAGCCCGCCCACCGGAGCCCCGGCCTGTGTCGAACTGCCGGGCAGCCCCGGCGCCTTGAGCGCCAGCAGCAGCACGACGCCGGAGACCGTGGCGGCGGTGCTCAGCAGCACGCGCCGCATCGGATGCTTCTTCATGGGCTCACCATTCGAAGGACTCGTGGTGGATACGGGGGGCCGGGACGCCCGCCTCCCGCAGGGCGGCGAAGGACTCCTCGGCAAGACCCGGCGGTCCGCACAGGTACGCGTCGTGCTTGGCGATGTCGGGGAGGACCCGGAGCAGGTTCTCCGCGCTGATCTCGGGACGGCCGCCGTCCGGTCCGTTCACCGCGTACAGCAGCTTGGCGCCGCGGGCGTCCGCGATGGCCTTCAACTCGTCCCACAGCGCCAGGTCCTCGTGCCGCCGCGCCCGGTAGAGCAGGGTCAGGTCCCCGGGCCGGGCGGGGATCGTCTCGAAGAGCGCACGCAGCGGGGTGATCCCGGCCCCGCCCGCGATGAGCAGCACCTTGGTACCGCGGCCGCGCTGCCTGCGGGCGGCGGTGAGCGCGCCGTACGGGCCCTCCGCCCAGACCCGGGTGCCGGGCTCCAGCCTGGCCAGTGCCGTGCTGTGGTCGCCCGCGGCCTTCACGGTGATCCGGAGCCGGTCGTCGCGGGGTGTGGCGGAGAGCGAGTACGGATTGGCCGTCCAGCGCAGCTTCTTGGCGAGGAACCGCCAGCGGAAGAACTGCCCGGCCTCCGCGCCCAGCTTGTCGAGCCGCCGCCCGGTCATGATCACGGAGACGACGCCGGGCGCCTCGTCGACCGTCGACTCCACGCGCAGGCGGTGCCGGAGGTTGAGGCGTACGGGCGTGAGCACCCGGTACCAGATCACCAGCCCGGTCGCCGTGCCGTACAGCGCGTACCAGACGGTGCGGGCGGCCGGGTCGGTGGCGAACTCGGCGCCGGTGGAGAGCTGGTGCCAGAAGGCGAGGAAGACCGCCGCGTAGGTCAGCAGATGCAGGTAATACCAAGTCTCGTAGCGGATCCGGCGGCGTACGAGGCCGGCCGAGATACCGGCGACGAGCAGCAGCAGGCCCGTGCCGATGGCCGCCTCGATCATGTCGGGATAGTCGAGGACGACGCTGAAGGCCTGCTCGACGAAGGCGGTGCCCGCCTGTGTCGCGTAGCCGCCCACGATCAGCCCGATGTGGGCGAGCACGAGACAGACGGTGTAGCGGCCCGCCATCGCGTGCCAGCGCGTCACCCGGTCGGAACCCACCCGGCGTTCGAGGGCGGGGACCCGGGCCATCAGCGCGACCACGACGGCGGTGGAGTAGCCGGACAGCAGGCCGGTGATCCGGCCCGCGCCGGTGAGCCAGTCGGCGGTGGCCGAGACCGCCGTGGTGTTCTGCCACCACAGCCCGAGCACCGCGACCGCACCGCCCCACAGGCATGCGAGCAGGGGTTTCTCGGGGGAGCGGCGCGGCCGCATGCGACGCTCGGCCTGACGCTTGGCGGCCCTGCCTTGGTACGGAATGGTCGTCGTCAACGGTCTCGCCTCCCATGGCGCCCTGCGCGACCTGTGTTGACGAGTGATACGGAGAGGGCGGGGCGGCGACTCAATGGCCGGGAGGATTCGCCGCGAGGTTCACGACGATCGCCCCCGCGCCCGGCCCGTTGGCCTCGCCGAAGTGGCTCCGGGTTCCGGCCGTTCTCGCGGAGATGGGCGGTCGTCTCGGAGCCGCTTGCCGCAGAAGTCCAGGCAGGCGACGGTCAGTTCGCCGTGTACGGTCGGCGTGCCGGAGCGGCAGTGGATGTTCGGCTCCGCTGCGCCGTAAGAGCGAGGGTGTTTCAGCGGCCGATCCGCAGCAGCCAGCGGAGCAGCGCCGCTGTTCCGGCGCCGACGTCCGGCTCGTGATGATCGATCAGCGCCACCAACTCTGCGCGTTCCCCGGCCGGGATCGTGCTGGTCGGACCGGGTGCCCAACGCGAGGCGGCCGTACGGGCCCTGGCCCGCAGCCGCGGGTCCTCGTCCGCCGACATGCGCACGGCCGCCCGCAGCCCTGCGGCGCCGCCGTGGGCGCACAGGACGCGGAATGCCGCGGCCCGGACGTGCCGGGGGCGGTCCGTGCTGAGCCGTTCGCCGAGCCACTCCTCCGGCACCAGCCGCGCGGACGGTACGAGCGCGGCGGCGGCCTCCCGGGCCACGGCCGGCGCGGTGTCCTCCAGCAGCGGCCGCAGCCGTCCGGCGCCCGCCGCGTCCAGCGTGCACAGCGCGGCCAGACCCGCCGCGGCACGCGCGCGTACCGCAGGACGCGAATGAGCGAGGAGCGGCCACAGCAGCCCGGCGTCCGCGCGCGTGCCGCACTCGGCCAGACCCGCGGCGGCGCCCGGCCGGAGCTCGACCGCTCCCGGGTCCGCGCACAGGGCGCGGTAGAGCGGGACCGGATCGGTGCCGTGCTGCCGCAGCACCCAGCGCGCGCAGGCCCGTACGAGCGCGGAGCGGTCGGCGAGGAACAACTCCGCCTCGGCGGCTCGCCCGGCCCGCCTGAGCGCGGTGACGCCCGCGGACCGCACACGCGGCTGACGCCCACCGAGCAGCAGGCCCAGCACCTCGTCGCACGCACCGTCGGCCGCCCCCGCGAGCGCCGCCTCCGCGCAAAGGTCCTGAACGACCACATCGGTGTCGGTCGCGGCAGTGCGGGCCAGCCTGGCGGGGGAGAGCAGCCGCTGCCCGACGGCGATGCGGTAGGCCAGCCGGCGCACGCTCCGGTCCCCGCTGCCGAGCAGTATCTTGAGCGTCTCGTACGGGCCGCTCCTGAGGGTCTCCTCGAGCAGCTCGCGGGCGAAGCCGCCCCGGCTGCGGCGCGCCACGCGCAGCACCACCGCGGCGAGCAGCGGCATCGCCTGCGGCTCGGCGGCGGGCAGCAGGTCGCGGAGGAGGGCGCGGGCGCGGTCGCGGACCGGGGCGGCCCAGTCGGAGCAGCGGATCACGACCAGGGGCAGCAGGTCGGGCGCGTCGGCGGCCCACCGCAGGGCGGCCTCGCGTATCCGACCGTCGGGGTGGCAGAGGGCTACAGCGAGTTCCGTGTCGCTCGGGGGCTTGAAGCGCCCGTACCGCCCGTATCCCGCGAGGTCGCGCACACCGATGTCGAGGGCCGTCCACGCCCGGGCGTCCGCCGTGCCGAGCGCCGCCGCCAGCATCCCGTGCACCAGTCCGGTGGCCTCCTCCCCGGCGCCCCCGACCTCCCAGCCCATCCGTGCCGCCCCCGTCCTGTCCTCGACGGGCCTGATCGTACCTGTGCGGCCGCGGCCGGCTCCCGGCAATTTTCCGGGCTCCGAGCAGGCGCGTTGACGAAACATACGGAGGAGTGCATACTTATTCCATTCAGTGAATGCACCGTAAGGAGAGACCCGTGACCGAGCGCGTCGTACTCGCCTACTCAGGCGGCCTGGACACCTCCGTCGCCATCGGCTGGATCGCCGAGGAGACGGGCGCCGAGGTCATCGCCGTTGCCGTGGACGTCGGCCAGGGCGGCGAGGACCTGGACGTCATCCGCAAGCGCGCGCTCGCCTGCGGTGCGGTCGAGGCGGAGGTCGCGGACGCCAAGGACGAGTTCGCCGATGAGTACTGCCTCCCGGCGATCAAGGCGAACGCGCTGTACATGGACCGCTACCCGCTGGTCTCGGCGCTCTCCCGGCCCACCATCGTCAAGCACCTCGTCGCCGCCGCCAAGAAGCACGGCGCGACCACCGTCGCCCACGGCTGCACCGGCAAGGGCAACGACCAGGTGCGGTTCGAGGCGGGCATCTCCTCCCTCGCCCCCGGCCTGAAGTGCATCGCCCCGGTCCGGGACTACGCGATGACCCGGGACAAGGCGATCGCCTTCTGCGAGGAGAAGGGCCTGCCGATCGCGACGACCAAGAAGTCCCCGTACTCCATCGACCAGAACGTCTTCGGGCGGGCCGTCGAGACCGGCTTCCTCGAGGACATCTGGAACGGACCCGTAGAGGACGTCTACGAGTACACGGAGAACCCGGCGACCCCGCGCGAGGCCGACGAGGTGATCATCACCTTCAAGCAGGGCGTCCCGGTCGCCATCGACGGCAAGCCCGTCACCGTGCTCCAGGCGATCCAGCAGCTCAACGAGCGGGCCGGCGCCCAGGGCATCGGCCGGATCGACATGGTCGAGGACCGGCTGGTCGGCATCAAGTCCCGGGAGATCTACGAGGCGCCCGGCGCGATCGCGCTGATCACCGCGCACCAGGAGCTGGAGAACGTCACCGTCGAGCGCGAGCTGGCCCGCTACAAGCGGCAGGTCGAGCAGCGGTGGAGCGAGCTCGTCTACGACGGCCTGTGGTTCTCCCCGCTCAAGCGGGCCCTCGACGGCTTCGTCAACGAGGCCAGCGAGCACGTCTCGGGCGACATCCGGATGACGCTGCACGGCGGCCGGGCGGTCGTCACGGGCCGGCGGTCGCAGGAGTCGCTGTACGACTTCAACCTGGCGACGTACGACACGGGTGACACCTTCGACCAGTCGCTGTCGAAGGGCTTCATCGAGATCTTCGGCATGTCGTCGAAGATCGCGGCCAAGCGGGATCTGGCCTGATTCGATAGGCACAGGCACAGGCACAACAGCCGCCTCCTCGCCGTGACAAGGCGGGGAGGCGGTCGGCTGGGGGCCTGGGGGCGTCCCCCAGAAACGCGGCACCACCCTTGAGGAGCGTAAGCAGTGAGCAACGGCAACAGTGGCGATGTCCGGCTGTGGGGCGGCCGGTTCGCCGACGGACCGGCCGAGGCCCTGGCCAAGCTGTCGGCGTCCGTCCACTTCGACTGGCGGCTCGCGCCGTACGACATCGCCGGTTCCCGTGCCCACGCGCGCGTGCTCCACAAGGCCGGGCTGCTGACCGCCGACGAGCTGGAGCGGATGCTCACCGGTCTCGACCGGCTCGAAGCCGACGTCGCCAACGGCAGCTTCACCGGCACGATCGCCGACGAGGACGTGCACACCGCCCTGGAGCGCGGGCTGCTGGAACGGCTCGGCCCCGACCTCGGAGGCAAGCTGCGGGCCGGCCGGTCCCGCAACGACCAGATCGCGACGCTCTTCCGGATGTACCTGCGGGACCACGCCCGCATCATCGGCGGCCTGATCGCCGACCTCCAGGGGGCGCTCATCGGCCTCGCCGAGGCGCACCCGGACGTCGCCATGCCGGGCCGTACGCACCTCCAGCACGCCCAGCCCGTCCTCTTCGCCCACCACGTCCTCGCCCACGTACAGGCGCTGTCGCGGGACGCGGAGCGGCTGCGCCAGTGGGACGAGCGCACGGCGGTCTCGCCATACGGCTCGGGCGCGCTCGCGGGCTCCTCGCTCGGCCTCGACCCGGAGGCGGTCGCCGCCGACCTCGGCTTCGAGCGCGGCTCCTCGGGCAACTCCATCGACGGCACGGCCTCCCGTGACTTCGTCGCCGAATTCGCCTTCATCACCGCGATGATCGGAATCGACGTCTCCCGGATCGCCGAGGAGGTCATCATCTGGAACACGAAGGAGTTCTCCTTCGTGACCCTCCACGATGCGTTCTCGACCGGCTCTTCGATCATGCCGCAGAAGAAGAACCCGGACATCGCGGAGCTGGCGCGCGGCAAGTCCGGGCGCCTGATCGGCAATCTGACGGGCCTGCTGGCGACGCTGAAGGCGCTCCCGCTCGCGTACAACCGCGACCTGCAGGAGGACAAGGAGCCGGTCTTCGACTCCTGCGACACGCTGGAAGTGCTCCTGCCCGCGTTCACCGGGATGATGGCGACCCTCACGGTCAACCGCGAGCGCATGGAGGAGCTGGCCCCGGCCGGGTTCTCGCTGGCGACCGACATCGCGGAGTGGCTGGTCAGGCAGGGTGTGCCGTTCCGCGTGGCGCACGAGGTCGCGGGCGAGTGCGTCAAGGAGTGCGAGGCGCACGGCATCGAGCTGGATCAGCTGACGGACGATCAGTTCGTCAAGATCTCGCCGCATCTGACGCCGGAGGTCCGTACGGTCCTGAACGTGCCGGGCGCGCTCGCCTCGCGCAGCGGACGCGGCGGCACTGCACCGTCCGCGGTGGCCGTCCAGCTCGCCGAGGTCAAGGCCGACCTGGCGGAGCAGAAGGCCTGGGCGACGGCCAAGGGCTGAGGAAAGCTGAGGGGTTTGGGATCATGGCCTTCGCCCGGCTCGCGGAAGCCGCCACGCCGACCGCCCGCATCGGGCTCGGCCTGGCCGCCGTCGGCCGGCCCGGGTACATCAACCTCGGCCGGGGCCGTGATCTGCCCGCCGACCGCACGGTCGACGCGATGCGCGAGCGCGCGCACGAGCTGCTGGATTCGGCGTACGAGCGCGGAGTGCGGTACGTCGACGTGGCGCGCTCGTACGGGCGGTCGGAGGAGTTTCTCGCGGACTGGCTGCGGCGGCGCCCGGACGCGCGGGACGTCGTGGTGGGCAGCAAGTGGGGCTACACGTACACCGCGGACTGGCGCACCGACGCCGAGGTGCACGAGGTCAAGGACCACGGTGTGGCGACCTACGACCGGCAGCTCGCCGAGACCCGGCTGCTGCTGGGGAAGCGGCTCGACCTGTACCAGATCCACTCCGTCACGCCGGACAGCCCCGCCCTCACCGACCGGGCGCTCCACGACCGCCTGGCCCGGCTCGCCGGCGAGGGCGTGACGATCGGGCTGTCGACGAGCGGGCCAGGGCAGGGGGATGCCATCCGCGCGGCGCTCGACGTCACGGTGGGCGGTGAGCCGCTGTTCAGGACCGTTCAGGCCACGTACAACGTGCTGGAGACCTCGGCCGGGCAGGCGTTGGCCGAGGCCCGTCAGGCGGGCCTCGCGGTGATCGTCAAGGAGGCCGTGGCCAACGGCCGTCTGGCGACAGCCGCGGAGGCTCCTCCGGAGGTGACCGCGATCGCCGAGGAGACGGGTACGGCGTGCGACACGGTCGCCCTCGCCGCCGTGCTCCACGAGCCGTGGGCCACGGTAGTCCTTTCCGGCGCGGCCACGGTCGGCCAGCTCGCGTCCAACATCGCGGCCGCGGACGTGGAACTGGACGAGCGGCAGCTCGCGCGTCTCGCCGGACTTGCGGAGGCCCCCGGCGCCTACTGGCGCCACCGCTCGTCCCTGCCATGGGCTTGAGCCGCCCACTCGTCGCCAAGGCCGCCGGGATCAGCCGGGCCACTCTGCACCGGCGCTTCCCCGGTCGGGACGCGCTCGTGCGCGCCCTCGGCGTGCTCGGCACCCAGCAGGTCGAGGAGGGCCTCCCCTTGTTCACCCGGCGCCAACTCACGCTCTGAGCGCCCCTGCTGGACATGTCGCAGTTCCTGCAACTCGTGCAGGGGCGCGAGCCGCTGGAGGCCGGGCTCGCCGAGCTGCCCGCCGCCGTCGGCGCCGTGGCGACCGGGCTCGTGGCCGGAATCGGCGCCAGGCGCTACTCCGTACGGGCGGTGGTCGCGGGCGGTCTTGCGGCCGCCGGCCTCGCGCTCGCCGCGCTGACCCCGCTGCACGCGGGCACCGGCTACCCGCTGCTCGGTGCGGTGCTGCTGGTCGTCGGCGCCGGCGCGGGCTTCTCGTTCACGTGGGCGCGGCGCTGGGCATCGCGCTCCTCGGCGCGGCCGTCACCGCCGTCTACCGCGGCTTCACGGCCCGGCGGATCGCCTCCGGCGTGGAGCGGTTGTGCTGCTCGTCACGGCCGCGGCAGCGTGGTTCCTGCTGCGCGGTCAGAAGCTGGAGGACACACGGGGAGCCAGGAGATTCGTTCCGCCGCGGCGGCCGGCGACGACGCGGCCGCCGCGGCGGAACGCATCTACGCCGCCTTCGCCTTGGTGGCGTACATGTCCACGTACTCCTGGCCCGACAGCCGCATGACCTCGCTCATCACCTCGTCGGTCACCGCCCGCAGCACGTACCGGTCGCGGTCCATGCCCTCGTACCGGGAGAAGTCCAGCGGCTTGCCGAAGCGGATGGTGACGGGGTGGATGTGCGGGCGGCCGCGGCCGCCCGGCTGCACCTTGTCGGTGCCGATCATCGCGAACGGCACCACCGGCGCGCCGGTCATCAGGGCCAGCCGCGACACGCCCGTACGGCCGCGGTAGAGGCGGCCGTCGGGGGAGCGGGTGCCCTCGGGGTAGATACCGAAGACCTTGCCCTCCTCGAGCACACGGCGGCCGGTCATCAGCGCCGCGACACCGCCGTGCCCGCCGTCCCGGTCGACCGGGATCATGCCGCCGATGTTGCTGAAGAACCAGGCCATCGCCCGGCCCTTGATGCCCTTGCCCGTCACGTACTCGTCCTTGCCGATGAAGAGCACCTGCCGCTTCACCACCAGGGACAGGAACATCGAGTCGATGAACGTGACGTGGTTGCCGGCCAGGATCACCGGGCCGGTCTCCGCGATGTGCTCGGCGCCCTCGACCTTCGGCCGGAACAGGACGCGCATGAGCAGTCCCAGCAATGCCTTGAGCAGGATGCGCAACAAAGGGCCCTCCGGTCGTCATGGTCGGCTTCAGTCACACACCGCGGGAGGCTGTCCACCGCACGAGTGTGCAGGTGAGGACGATACTCGCGGCTCCTTCAGGATCGCACGTCGGGTTCACGCCTCTGATACTCAACGTTGACGTGTGTTTCCACCGCGTTCGGGCCGTTGTCTCCCACACGCAAGGCGCGGACGCCTACGATCAGGCGTTGTTTGTCAGGTGCGGGACACAATTCCGGGACACCGGGACAATCACACATTCGCAGTGCACCCGGCACAGCATGGGATGAGAAGCGAGGAGTGCTCATGGAGCAGGAGCAGCAGCCGAGACGGCGGGCCCTTCTGGGCGCGGCGGCCGCACTCGGCGCGGGAGCGGCGGTGTTCGGCGGGTCCGGTGCGGCGGCGGCCGCCGAGCCCACGGGGAGCGGTGACCGCGGCCGCCTGCCGGTACCGACCGTCATCGCCCACAGGGGCGCCAGCGGCTACCGCCCGGAGCACACCCTCGGCTCGTACCAGCTCGCACTCGACATGGGTGCGCACGTCATCGAGCAGGACCTCGTACCGACGAAGGACGGGCACCTGGTCTGTCGTCACGAGAACGACATCACCGGCACCACCGATGTCGCCGCGCACCCCGAGTTCGCGGACCGCAGGACGACGAAGACGGTCGACGGCGAGCAGCTCACCGGCTGGTTCACCGAGGACTTCACGCTCGCCGAGCTCAAGACGCTGCGCGCCAAGGAGCGCATCCCGGCCGTCCGCCAGGAGAACACCCTCTACGACGGGCGCTGGCAGGTGCCCTCCTTCGAGGAGGTGCTGCAGTGGGCCGACGAGAAGGGGCGCAAGCGCGGCCGGCCGGTCTGGCTGCACGTCGAGACCAAGCACCCCTCGTACTTCCGCAAGCTGGGTCTCGGCCTGGAGGAGCGTCTGGCCAGGCTGCTGCGCGCGTACGGGCGTGACAGAAACGATTCGCCGAACTTCCTCCAGTCCTTCGAGCCGAGCAGCATCGAGCGGCTCGCGGGGCTCGTCGACTGCCCCAAGGTCGTCCTGCTGTGGACGGCGGACTACCGCCCCTGGGACTTCGAGGAGTCCGGCGACCCGCGCACGACCGCGGACCTCATCACGCCGGAGGGGCTGAAGTGGATCGCGGGCTTCGCGCAGGGCATCGGCCCGGTCCTCGACCTGGTCATCCCGCCGGGGCCGGACGGCAAGCTGGGCGAGCCGACGACGCTCGTACGGGATGCGCACAAGGCGGGCCTGATCCTGCACCCGTACACGATGCGCAACGAGAACCAGTTCCTGCCCGCCGAGTTCCGCCGCGGCACGGACCCGACTGCGTACGGGGACGCCTTCGGCGCGTTCAAGGTCTACTTCGAGACGGGCATCGACGGCATCTTCTCCGACAACGCCGACACGGCGCTGCTCGCGCGGGCGGACTTCGTCGGGGAGTAGGGCGCGCCGCGGCAGGCAGCGGGCCCGCCTTCTCCCTGTTCAATCTGCCGCTTTTCTCCCCGCAACGTGGGGAGAAAAGCGGCAGATTGGCGTGAAGGCGGCGGAGCCCCTTGGGCGTGGCGCCACACGGATGGGTGAGTTCGGTGCGGCCGGGCAACCGGGGGCCTGTGGCCGGTGTCACGGTCGGTATGGGACCGACCGAGTTGCTCAGCGCGCTGCGCCCGCTCCTCGCCGCCGAGGCCGAAGCCGAGGCGTACGGCACGGGCGTCGACCCCGCCGACCTCGAACAGGGCGTCTGGCTCCGCCTGTTGGAGCACACCCGCGACGCCGGGCCGCCGCCCGCCCCCGCGGCCTGGCTCCGCGCCGCCGTCCGCACCGAGGTGCGCAGCGCCCGCCGCCGGGCGCGCCGCGAGGTCCCGTACGACGGCCGCCGCGCCCCCGCGGCCGCCCCGGATGCGCTCCGCCACGCAAACCCCCGTACCCTCCCCGCCGCCGACCGCATCAGCGACCCTGGGACGGCCGTGGAGGACCGCGTCCTCGACGCCGAGGCCCGGCGGACGCTGCGCGCCGCCGTCGCGCGGCTCCCCGGCCGCTGCCCGCGCCTGCTCCGCGCGATGCTGTCGCCGAGGGACCCCACGTACCGCGAAGTCGCAGGCGAGTTGGGAATCTCACAAGGCAGTTTGGGGCCCGTACGTTCCCGATGCCTTGGATGTTTGCGCAGAATGCTGCTGGCGGAGGTTGCGGCTTCGGACTTCAGGGGAAGGGAGCGTTAGCCGACCGGCGCCACGGAGGCGGCGTGCACCTCCCAGCGGTAGCTGGGGGAGCACCCCACGACGGCTCCGGTCAGGGCCCACAGCCCGGGCATCCCAACACCCTCAATGCGCCCGGGCGGACCGACTAGGGGAGGCATGCGCACATGGGCACGAGCGTGACCATCTCTGACGCTACCGAGCAGGACGCCGAGCAGATCCTGAAGCTGCAGTACCTGTGCTACCAGAGCGAGGCGGAACTCTACGGCGACTACACACTCGAGCCGCTCACCCAGACGCTGGACGACCTCCGCGCCGAGCTGAGCCAGGGCCGTGTGCTCGTGGCCCGGCTCGGCGAGGAGGTCGTCGGCTCGGTGCGCGGCACCGTCGACGAGGACGGCACCGCCAGCCTCGCCAAGCTGATCGTGCATCCCCGGATGCAGCGGCACGGCCTCGGCGGGCGGCTGCTCGGGGCGATCGAGGCGCGGCTCGCGGAGGACCTGGCGGCCAAGCGGTACCGGCTGTTCACCGGCCACCGCAGCCAGGGCAACCTCCGGCTCTACCGCAAGTACGGGTACGCGCCCGTCGGCACCGAGGAGGTCTCCCGCCGGCTCAGCCTGATCACGCTGGAGAAGGACCGGGCGGCCACGGCATTCGTGGCCAGCGCCTGAACCGAACGCGCCAGAGGGCCCGTCGGGCGATGTGCGGTTACGCCCGGCGGGCCTTGCGCAGCCAGAGCAGGCCGGTCACCGGCAGCACCATGGGCAGGAACAGATAGCCCATGCCGTAGTCGGACCAGACGGTCGCGTCCGGGAAGGCGGACGGTTCGACGAGCGTCCAGGTGCCCACGGTCAGGACGCCGACGAGCTCGGCGGCGCAGCAGCCCATGGCCAGCCGGCGCGCGGTCTCGCCGCCGCGCACCAGCGAGACGAGGATGAACGCGTAGACGACCGCGGCGACCGCCGACAGCACGTACGCGAGCGGCGCCTCCTCGAACTTCATGATCATCTGGGCGATCGAGCGGGACGCCGCGCCAACGGTGAACACCCCGTACAGCAGGACCAGCAGTCGCCCCGGGCCCTGGCCGAGCCGTCCCGCGGCGCCCGGTCCTGACCGGCCGTCCGCGCCGGTCGATGCCGTCTCGGCCACGGCGGACTCATGCAGCGATTCAGGCACCGGAGCCTCCCCAGATGTCGAACAGCCGGACCTCGAGCACGGCCAGCACCACCGCTCCTGCCGCCACGGTCGCCGAACCCCAGCGCGTCCGCTCCGCCAGCGACATGAAGCCCGCGGCGGGCACGGCCGCTGCCGCGCCCAGCAGATACGCGACGAAGATGCCGGTGCCGTCGCCCGGCTTCTCGCCGCGCGCCAGCAGGACCACGCCCACGACCAGTTGCACGACGACGAGGACCGTCACCACGGCCATGCCGATGAAGTGCCAGTCCTTGGTCGGCTGGTCCCGGTATGCGGCGAAACCGCACCACGCGGCCAGCGCCAGCGCGGCCGCGCCGACGGCAACCGTCAGCGCGTCGATCACCGTGACCTCGCCGCGGAGGCCGAAGAGCGGTTGAACAGCATGGGAAGACTCTAATGCGCCCGATTGATCCCGCTGTACGCGCCCCCGGAGCCACCCCGTAGGCTCGCGGACCATGAAGATCTCCGCCGACGCGCTGCTGTTCGACATGGACGGAACCCTGATCTCCTCCATGGAGTCGGTGGTCCGCTGCTGGACGCGGTGGGCGCAGGAGTACGGGATAGCGGCCGAGGACTTCGCCCGCGTGCCGCTGCACGGGCGCCCCGCTGTGGAGATCATCGCCGAACTGCTGCCCGCCGAGCGGATCCAGGGGGCCCTCGCCCGTATCGAGCAGCTCGAGGTCGAGGACGTGTCCGGCGGCGTCGTCATCCTGCCCGGCACCAAGGAGCTGCTCGCCTCGCTGCCCGACGGCAGTTGGGCCGTGGTCACCTCCGCCACGCGCCGCCTGGCCGAGGCGCGGCTGCACGAGGTCGCCATCCACCCGCCGCTGCTCGTCGCCGCGGACGACATCACCCGCGGCAAGCCCGACCCGGAGCCCTTCCTGCTCGCGGCCGTGAAGCTCGGTGCCGAGCCCGCTCGTTGCGCCGTGTTCGAGGACGCTCCCGCGGGGCTGGCGTCGGGCCGGGCCGCCGGGATGAGGACCGTGGCACTGGCCACGACCCATGAGCTTGCGGAGCTGGCCGCGGACGTGGTCGTCGCCGACCTGTCGGCCGTATCCGCGCAGGCCACGGACGACGGAGTGGCGATCACGGCGGGCGGCTGAGCCGCCCGTCCCAGTACCTGATCAGGTCTGCCCGATACGCGGACGCAGGTGATCGGGCAGCGGAGCGGGCACGTCCACCCTGATCCGGTGCGTGAACCTGCTGGAGCGGCCCAGCTCCGGCACGGTCACCGTCGACGGCCAGGACCTCACCGCCCTCGCCGGCCGGGGCCGGCGTGCGAGCGCCGCCCTGCGCGAGGCGCGGACCCGTATCGGCATGGTCTTCCGGCACTTCAACCTGCTGTCCTCGCCGCAGGGGCCCTCACCCTCGGGCTCTCCGCCTGCGGCTCGGACTCCGGCTCCGGTTCCGGCTCCGCCAAGGCCAACGCCGACGCCCCGCTCGTCGTCGCCGCGAGCCCGGTTCCGCACGCCGAGATTCTTACGTAGGAGCAAGACAAGGGTCCGGTGCTGCGGGTCGCCGCCGGGTGACCGCACCCCCGCATACCGCGGAAGCGATGGGCTCCCCTTGCAGGTGCGGAGCCCGTCGCACCCGCCTGCGCACAGCGACCGGGGTGTGACCCGGAGCTGACCCGGTGCTGCCGTTGCGCAGCCCCATGCTGCATCCTGGGGTACTCCATCACCCCCTGTTACGGAGTGGCGCATGACATCCACCTTCCCGGACATCTCCATCAGCACGGACCGGCTGGTGCTGCGCCCGTTCGAGGAAGGGGACGTACCCGAGCTCGCGGACATGATGAACGACGAACTCGTCACGGCCTGGACGTCCGTACCCCAGCCGTACACCCTCGACGACGCCCGCGCCTGGGTCACCCGGCTCGCGCCCGCCGAGCGCGCCGAGGGCCGCGGCATCGTCTTCGCCATCACCGAGCTCCTCACCCAGCGGCTGGTCGGCACCGTGCATCTGCAGAACACGGACTGGCGCTGCCGCTCCACCGAGGTCGGCTACGTCACCGCACCCTGGGCCCGCGGCGAGGGATACGCCTCCGAGTCGGTGCACGCCCTGGCACAGTGGCTCTTCCGGGACCAGAAGTTCGAGCGCATCGAGCTGCGCACCGCGGCCGACAACACCGCGTCCCAGCAGGTCGCGCAGAAGATCGGCGGCATCAGCGAAGGCGTGCTCCGCAACGCGTGGATAGCCCGCACCCAAACGGAGGATGGCAGCTGGACCGACATCCGCACCGACCTGATCGTCTGGAGCCTGCTGCCGGAGGACCTCGAGGACCTCTCCGAGCCGGTGGCCGACGGCGGCGGCAACGCCGCGTACCCCGACTGGGGCTGACCGACCCCGACCTGGGATTACCGGTCCGTACCAGCCGGGGTACTGTGCTCATCCGGGGCAAACCCGTACCCCCGATGTGCCACCCGTGCCCGCCCACCCCGCGGGCCCCGACCTGCGACTTGCCCAGGAGACTGACGACGATGGCCGACCGGGTCACGGTGATCGGCTGGGACGGCTCGCCCCTGACCGGCGCAGCCCGCTCCGCGCTCGGCGCGGCCACCCTCGTGGCCGGCGCCGGCCACCACCTGGCGCTCCCCGAAGTTCCGCCCGCCGCCGAGCGCATCAGGCTCGGCAGCGTGGACCTCGCCGCCCGCCGGATCGCGGGGCACCGCGGCACCGCGGTCGTCCTCGCCGACGGTGACCCCGGATTCTTCGGCGTCGTACGGGCTCTGCGCGCGCCCGAGCACGGACTCGAGGTCGAGGTGGTGCCCGCTGTCTCCTCCGTCGCCACCGCCTTCGCCCGGGCCGGCATGCCCTGGGACGACGCCCAGATCGTCGTCGCGCACAGCCGCGATCTGCGCCGCGCGGTGAACGTCTGCCGGGCACACCCCAAAGTCGCCGTCCTCACCTCGCCCGGCGCCGGACCCGCCGAACTCGCCCTGCTCCTCGGCCCGGTGCACCGCACCTTCGTCATCTGCGAGGAACTGGGCACCGCCCGCGAGCAGGTGACCGTCCTGACCTCCGACAAGGTCGCCGACCACACCTGGCGCGACCCCAACGTCGTCATCTCCATCGGCGGTTTCCAGACTGCCTCCGTGCCCGGCGTCGCCGTCCAGGGCGGCAGCTGGATCGCGGGACGGGACCCCGGGCAGCCCCCCACGGTCCGCGGCTGGGCGCTCCCCGCACACGACTACGGCTTCGGCCCCGGGGCGCACGACGGACCGGGCGAGGGCGAGTCGCCCCAGCTCAGAGCCGCCCAACTCGCCCGGCTCGGCCCCCGCGTGGGCGACCTCGTCTGGGACATCGGCGCGGGCAGCGGCGCGGCCGCCGTCGAGGCCGCGCGGTTCGGCGCGGCCGTCATCGCCGTCGACAAGGACCCCGACGCGTGCGGGCGCACCGCGGCCGTCGCCCGCCACTACGGCGTCCAGCTCCAGCTCGTGCACGGAACCGCGCCGCACATTCTCGAAGACCTGCCCGAACCCGACGTCGTACGGGTGGGTGGCGGGGGAGCCCCCGTCGTGGCCGCCTGCGCCGCCCGCCGCCCGGAGCGGATCGTCGCCCACGCCCCGACGCGCGACGCCGCGGAAGCCATCGGCAGGGCACTCTCCGACGGTGGCTACGCCGTCGAATGTGCCTTGATCCAGTCTGTGGAGTTGGACACGTCGGTGGCCTCGGCATGGGCGGAGCACAACCGTGCAGTGGCGTTTCTGCTGTGCGGTCACCGCCTTTCCAGGCCCTGAGAAGCCGCCGGGGGCCCGCCCGGTGGGCCGGTTGCAGACTGGCTGGGAACCGGCGTTCCGGCATGCGGCCCGTGACGTGCGGACAGCCTCCGGGCGGTAGGCTGGCGGACTGTTGTACCGCCGCACGGCGTTCGATGCTTCGTTCGCCAATGTCCTGAAATCTCCCCCGTATTGAGGGTGAGTGGTACGGCGGTCGGGGGACGCGCGACGTGCCGCGCGGCGTACACGCTCGTTGTTCCTACGGGGCGGTCGCTGCGCCGCGGCCGGGCGGCCGGAAGCGGTTGGAAGGAGCACTACCGATGGGCGAGGGGTACGCATGACTGACACCGGCCAGGTCCCGGGCGAGGGGCTGCCGGAGAACGCAGGCGGACAGCAGGAGACGCCGCGGTACGCGGCTCCCGCCACCCCCGCAGGCCCCGGCCTGCCGGAGCAGCCGGGCGGCATCCCGGCGCCGGGTGCGTACGCCTTCCACGACCCGGCGACGAACGGGCGTGAGGAGGACGACCTGCTGCTGATGCCGGGGGCGCAAGGGGCCTGGAGCGAACAGCCCCAGGGCACGGCGCCCTCTCAGGCGCACGCGCAGCCCCATGGCGGGGTGCCGCCTCGGGCCCAGGACCAGCAGCAGGGCGCGGTGCCGCCCCAGGCGCAGGCCCAGCCGCAGATTCCGGCTCAGGCCGCCGGATATCCGCAGCAGCCCGGGCAGGAGCAGGAGCCGTATTTCGCCCCGCAGCCGCACGCATACGTGCCGCCGCAGGCTCAGCAGCCCGCGGACTCCGGGGCATACGAGCCGGGGATGCATCACGCTCAGGCCGGGACGCATGAGACCGGAGGCCGCGACACCGGGTCCGTCGACTACGGCGCGGTGCGGATGCCCCAGGGTTCCGCGCCCCAGCCCCCCGCCCAGCAGCCGATGGCGTCGCCGTCGCACCCGTCGCCCGTCTCCTCGACACCGCCTGCCGGGACGCCGACGCCCGCGCGGCGGCCGCTTCACCTCGGGCCTCCGGTACCGGAGGCGTCCGGCGGGGTCGTGCGCTCGCTCGCCGACCGCGGTCCGGCGGGTGTGCGCGCGCAGGCGGGGTCGCCGGCCGCCCCCCTGGCCGGACCGGTGACCGCCGGGCCCGAGTACCTCGACGTGCCTCAGGAGGTGGCGCCCGCCGTCGCCGTGTCCGTAGCGGCGTACGCGGAGCAGGCCGCGGGGGTGCTGCCCGGCCCGCAGCTGGGCGAGATTCCGCCGCTGGTTGCGCACTGGAATCCGCAGCCGCCGCATGACGGATCGGCTGTCCGGGCGGAGAATCCTGCGGGAGCGGCCGCACCGGCTGGTGTTGCGGAGTCCGCAGAAACGGTGGGCCGGGCCAACGGAGACGGCACCCCGGCGGAGCCGTCTCAGGTGCAGGCGGAGGCGCAGGTCCAGGAGCAACCGGGCGGCCCGGTACCGGCCCAGGAGCCGGCGCAGGTCCAGGAGCCCGTACCGGCGCCCGGGCCCGAGCAGGCGCCCGGGGCCTCGCTGCCGGATGAGCCGCCGGCACCCGTCGGGGCCGGTGGCCCCCGCGAGACCGAGGCTGTAAGGACGCCGGGTGACCGTCCGGGCGTGCCGGATGTGCCGGAAGCCGTCGGCGGGCAGCCGGAACCGACTGATGCGCAGCACGAACCGGCCAGTGCGGAACTGCCGTTGAGCCCTGCTGTACCGCCACAGCAGTCGGCCGCTCCGGCCGACACCGGCTCCGCGCCCGAAGAAGTGGCTCCGGAGGCCCAGCAGCCCGCGGGTGCAAGCGACGTAGCAGCCGATGCCGGCGCCGATGGCGACGGCAGCGGCGCGGACCAAGTGCCGGCGCAGGCGGCGGAGTCGGCCACAGCGCAGGCGCCGGAAAAGACGGCTGCCGCCCGACCGGGAGCCTCCGCCGGGGACTCGGCGCCCGAAGCCGGGACACCGGCCACGTGGCCCGAGCCCCAGCCGCAGCCCGAGGCCGAGCGGGAGGCCGAACAGAGAGCTGAGCAGGTCGCCGAGCAGTTCGCCCCGGCTGAGGCAGACGAGGGAACGGCCGCGCACCGCTCTGAGCAGGAGCAGGCTCCGGCCGAGCCCGGCAAGGTCCTGGCCGACGAACTCGTCGCGCCCAGGTCCGTACCGCCGCAGGCCGATGCCGAGCCGGCCCCGGAGCCCGCGGCCGTCGATGCGACCGAGCCCGAGCCCGAGGCGCAGCCCGCGCCCACGGCCGCCTCCGATGACGAGGCGGCGGCCGACAGCGACGACGCGGCCGCGGACCGCGCCGACGGCACCCTCCGCGCCCCCGCAGAGGGGTACGGAGACGCCGAACGCGAAGCCGTACTCCGCGTCATGCGCGAACGCCGTGACATCCGCAACGGCTTCCGCTCGGACCCGGTCCCGCACGACGTACTGCTGCGGGTCCTCGAGGCCGCCCACACCGCGCCCAGCGTCGGCCACTCCCAGCCCTGGGACTTCGTCGTCATCCGCTCCGCCGAGACCCGGCGCACGATGCACGAACTGGCCACGCGCCAGCGCGAGGCGTACGCCAAGTCCCTCCCCAAGGGCAGGGCGAAGCAGTTCAAGGAACTGAAGATCGAGGCCATCCTCGACACGCCGGTGAACATCGTCGTCACCGCCGACCCCACCCGCGGCGGCCGCCACACCCTCGGCCGTCACACGCAACCGCAGATGGCGCCGTACTCCTCCGCGCTCGCCGTCGAGAACCTCTGGCTCGCGGCACGGGCCGAGGGCCTGGGCGTCGGCTGGGTCAGCTTCTTCGACGAGCGCGAGATGGTCCGGGCCCTCGGCCTGCCCGAGCATCTGGAGGTCGTGGCCTACCTGTGCGTCGGGTACGTCGACGAGTTCCCGGACGAGCCCGAGCTGATGCAGGCGGGCTGGTCCAAGCGGCGCCCGCTGTCCTGGGTGGTCCACGAGGAGACGTACGGCCGCCGGGCGCTCCCCGGCGAGCAGCCGCACGACCTCCTGCAGGAAACCCTCCAGGGCATCCGCCCGCTGGACGCCAAGGCGCTCGGCGAGGCGTGGGAGCGGCAGAAGCGGATGACGAAGCCGGCGGGCGCGCTCGGCATGCTGGAGATCATCTCCGCGCAGCTGAGCGGGCTTTCGCGGCAGTGTCCGCCGCCGGTTCCTGAACCCGCGGCGGTGGCCATCTTCGCGGGTGACCACGGCGTCCACGCCCAGGGCGTGACCCCGTGGCCGCAGGAGGTCACCGCGCAGATGGTCGCCAACTTCCTGGGCGGCGGGGCGGTGTGCAACGCCTTCGCCAACCAGGTCGGCGCCGAGGTGTGTGTGGTCGACGTGGGCGTGGCGGGCGAACTGCCCAGCACCCCGGGGCTCCTGCCGCGCAAGGTGCGATACGGCACCGGCGACTTCACGACCGGCCCTGCCCTGAGCCGCGAGGAGGTGCTGCGGGCGATCGAGGTCGGCATCGAGACCGCGAGGGATCTGGTCGCGGCGGGCAACAAGGCGCTGCTCAGCGGCGAGATGGGCATCGCCAACACGACGGTTTCGGCCGCGCTGATCTCGGTCTACACCGGCCAGGACCCGTCCGAGGTGACCGGCCGTGGCACCGGCATCAACGACGAGACGCACGCCCGCAAGGTGGACGTGGTGCGCCGCGCCCTCGAACTGCACCAGCCGGACCCGGCCGACCCGGTCGGGGTGCTGGCCGCGGTGGGCGGTCTTGAGCACGCGGCGATCGTCGGCCTGCTGCTGGGCGCGGCGTCGCTCCGTACGCCGGTGATCCTCGACGGCGTCAGCGCGGGCGCGGCGGCTCTGGTCGCCCGGGCGATCGCTCCGGAGGTCCTGGCTGCGTGCATCGCGGGCCACCGCAGCGCGGAGCCGGGCCATGTCGCGGCGCTGACGAAGCTGGGCCTCCGCCCGCTGGTCGACCTCGACCTCCGCCTCGGCGAGGGCACGGGCGCGCTCCTGGCCCTCCCCCTGGTCCAGAGCGCGGCGCGCGCGATGCACGAGGTGGCGACGTTCGACTCGGCAGGGGTCACGGAAAAGGCGTGACCCTCGCCGGGTGGCCGCTCCGCGCTGCGGGTTCGTGGGCCGGGGGCGGGGTGGCCCCTCTCCCGGCGGCATGATTTACGGGCCGACAGCGGGTTGTTCGCCCCCTGCGGGCCGCCGGTAAGCAGACCCGCACATCACGCCTTAGTGCCTGGAGAGGGACGACCCCACCCCGCCGGGAGAGTTGGCCCACCCCTCCCGCCGGTGGCTCAGTGCAAACCGTGTGCAATGGCTCAGTGCAAACCGTGTGCAAACCGTGCGCCCGTGAGGCGTACCGACAGTGCCTGAGTCGGCGAAGCTCTGCCGGTTGGGCCCTGTGACTCTCGCGGCAATGGCCGGGGACTGGTGGTGGAGACAGGCGGTAGACGGGCGACGGCGGGAAGGGGTGGGGCGGGGTGGTCCCGGCAGGGGCGTAAAGCGTGATTTGTGGGCCGGCCTCACCGGCGGCCCGCACGGGACATACG